>SKZO01000210.1 GCA_007127335.1 Spirochaetales bacterium
AGGATGGCCGGACCGTAGGGCCCTATCCAGAGGCTCCCGGCCCACGCGAACAGGAAGAAGAGCAGAAACACCACGACGAAACCGGGAATCCGCTCCCGATCGCCAAACAGAGCGCCAAAGAGCAGCGCCAGGAGCAGTCCCAGCACGAATGCGAACAGAATCGTAGCCCAGATCATACAGCCTCCTGCCACATACCAATGCAAGGACCGTGCCGAGGTCGGACTCCGTGCTCTCGCATCACCCATCGGGGTTATGGAGATCTGCCGGTCCCGTTCGTATTGTGAAGCGGAGGAGGACATATGCGACGCACAAACGGGCGAGGAAGCATCATGACGCTCGCCCTCGCACTGACGATGATTCTGGGGGCATTCCCCCTCTTCGCTACCGGCACGTATGAGGAAGAGCCGATCGTGCCACCGGTCTACGAGCTCGATCACTCGGCCAACTGGAGACTGACCGATTTCTTTGGAGAGCACGTATTCCTCAGAGAGGCTCCCCTGCGCGAGACCCGGATCGCGACCGTTGAGGACATCCTCGTGGACTTCGGTCAGGGTGCACCCAGCTACCTCGTGGTACGATTCGTTGACGACTCGATTGCCGATTCCGACGCTCTGCATCCGCTGCCATTCTACCTGTTCGAGAGGCGTGCGGACGGACCCGGACTCCTGTTGCTCGTTGACGAGCCGCAGTTCCTTGAGAACACCCCGACGCTCGAAGAGACTACCGAGCCGATTCCACCGAACGACGAGACGGAGTGGGCGCGCTGGCGCTACGCTCACTGGCAGGCGCTTCCCGATCCTCCCCAGGCAACCATGCTCGGACGCGAGGACGCGCTTCTTCGGACATGGTACCGCCACGCCGCGTCCCCACAGGTCACCCCCATTGCGGTTGAACGAGCGACCGATTTGCTCGGGACGTCCGTGCTCGACCCTCACGGCGAGCCGGTAGGGCAGATCGACGACATGGTGGTCAACGTCAGGAGCGCACAGGTTCTGCTCGCGCATCTCCGGACGGCGCCCGAGATTGACGCCACGGAGGAGAATTACCTGATCCCGCTCACGGCGTTCGTCGGCAACAGGCGCACCGGCGAGATCACCTACGACGTCGAGCGGTACGGGCTCACCGGCCCCTCCGGCTTCACTGCCGAATGGCCCGACATAACGAGTGATGATCTCTACGACCGTCTTGCCCGATTCTGGGACGCACGCGATGCCGGCATCAGGTACGGCGTTGGCATGCAGATCGTGCCGGTGAGGACGGTCCCCTTCTCAATGCTCGCCGGTTACGACCTCTTCACGCGCGACGCGCATGGTGCCGGCCACATCGTTGACGCCCTCATTGCTCCTGACGGCTCGCTCGACTACGTGATCGTGGAGTTCGGAGCCACGCTGGGGTTCGGAGGCGAACGCACGGCGGTGCCTGTGTCGCTTCTGGGCATCGAAGTCGGGGCGCAGGCCGCGCTCCTGGCTGTTGGCGTGCGCACGATTGACGAGGCTCCGGTCTACGAGCCTGACCTCGTCGTGAACACCGCCGATCCGGAGTGGAATGCTCCGGTCGACAGGTACTGGAGCAACCTGATGGAGATCGAGGTCGACGAAGAGGCCGACGTTGGGCCGGTACCGGCGGTGGATTCGATCGCCGAGCTACCCTCGGACGTGCCGCTCCCGGCCGCGGAGCTTGTAACGTTCTCGGTCGTGTCGGCGGACGGCGAGCAGTTTGGCACGGTCGACGACCTCGAGCTCGATTTCGTGGGTAGCCGAGTCGCGTATGCCGTGCTCGACGTATCCTGGGACGGGCTGTTCGCCGGCGTAGAGGTTCCGGTGCCCGTTGCGGCGTTGCAGTGGAGCACGGAAGACCGCCACGTGGTGTTCGACCTGGACGCCGACCAGCTGCAGGCTCACCTCGAACAGGCGCCAGGCTACGACGACATTCCCCTCGAGCCCGATCTCGAATTCCTTCAGGCCCTCGCGGCGTACTGGGACATTGACTGATACCGGCAACGGGCCGGCGAGCGCACCTGCGCTCGCCGCCGGCCCGCGGGCGCGGCAGCGGATGCGGTCCCGCCGGGGCGTATGGCGTGGTCGGCTCAGAGATACAGGCTCAGAGATACGCATTGTAAAGGTCTGATTTCGACGGTATGCTGAGGTGGCGCACAGATATCGCCTGTGCTGATGGAGTATGCCGGGAAGGGCACGTGAGTTCGCAGAGAACCGTCTCTTTGGTCGCCGAGGTTTCGAGCTCGGAGGGGTAGTGCTCCTGTTAGCCGTACTCGGAACAGGGACGGCGCTGCTGCGACGCTCCGGACTGGTGCATGACGAATGGTACGAGCAGTTTCCGCTTCTCTACGCCGTTCTGGCGGTCTCCGCCCTTGTACAGGTTGTCAGTACGCGAGATGCCATCAAGCTCGTAGCTCCTGCCGTCGGACTGGTCGCGGCCGCGATCCTCGCGGTACCCTTTCGGGCGACAGAGTCTTTTCGCCTGTTGCTGCTGCTCATAGTCGCCCTCCTTGGCTTCAGCTCCCGTACGATTGTAGGCACCATCCTTGCGCCCGTCACGTTCATCCTGTCGCTCCTCCTCTTCAGAGACGCCGTGCTTGCGTGGCCCCAGTTCGCCGACACCGTGACAAACGTGGATGTGTTCTTCACCTCTGCGATAGGGGTAGTGATCGTAGGCGTAATGGTGTATCTGCAGGTGACGTGTCGCGAGGTGACCGCCTTGCGCGAGCACATGCCGCGACTGCGCCAGACAATCGACGAACTCTCCGCGGCGAATCTCGGATACAGCTCCTTCACCGAACTCGCACGGCAGCAGTCCGCGCTTGAAGAACGGAACCGAATAACCCGTGAGATACACGACGGAGTGGGGTACACGCTCACCAATATCATCATGCTCAGCGAAGTCAGCCTTGACGCATGCTCTGCGAACCAACCCACCCTGTATGAGAACATTCAAGCGATCAGGATGCAGGCGAAGACGGGCTTGTTTGACACACGGCGTGCGCTGCGTGAGTTGCGATCAACCGAGATCGAGATACCCCGCGGCGTACGGGCGATTCGGAACCTCGTTCAGACCTATTCCAGGGCTACCGGTATCGCGGCAAAGCTCGAGATACTGGTTCCGAACGATGTCTTCGACTCTCCTGACCTCTTTCTCAGTGCGTACCGCTTTGTGCAGGAGGCTCTGACGAATACATTTCGTCACGGCCATGCTACTTCGGTCCTCGTGCAGGTGCAAAGGGATCTCGGTTGGGTGATCGTGAGTGTGATGGATGACGGGATTGGCGCCGCTGCGGTGAGTGAAGGGATTGGCCTGCAGGGAATGCGCGAGCGGCTTGAGTCCCTTGGTGGTCAGCTCCGTTACAACGGCGTGAACGGGTTCACCGTCATCGCTCGAATTCCGGTTCCACAGGTGAGCCCATGAGTGTCCGCATTCTGCTTGCAGACGATCAGGACCTGTTTGTGGAGGGCCTGCGATCGGTAATCGAGTCTCGAGCGCACGACTTCCGTGTCGTGGGCGTCGCGTGCAATGGCGAGGACGCGATCAGGAAGGTCCACGAGTGCAAGCCCCATATCGTGCTCATGGACGTGCGCATGCCTGGCATCGATGGCGTGGAAGCTACCCGGCGGCTTCACGCAACTCACCCGGAAGTCAAGATCGTGATGCTCACCACCTACGACGATGACGATTACGTTAAGCGCGCGATCCGGAACGGGGCCATTGGGTATCTGCTCAAGGACGTTCCACCGGACGAGCTGTTCAACGCTATCCGGACCATTCGAGACGGTTCGTTTGTTCTCCCTGAGACCCTCGCGTCACGTCTCTTCGAAACATCCCAAGGTGTTTACCATGGAGGCACTTCTACCAAGGACATACCCGAGTGGTACTACGACTTGTCGCGCAAAGAGCGACACATTCTGCGCCTGATTGCGGAGGGGTACGACAACTCCGAGATTGCCGCTGAGGTGTGCCTCGCTCCTCAGACTGTGAAGAACTATTCCAGTGAGATATACGCCAGGATCGGGGTGCACACCCGTGCCGAGGCCCGTCGTGTTGCGGGAGCCCTCCTCAAGTATTTGTGAGTCGATGGGCGCGGTTCGAGTAGCAAGTACTGAAAGAGTACGCATCCTGTACCATTCGAGTACTCATGTTTCTTGTCCGGGTGCCATCGTCGCTCTACGCTGGGAGGACATATCACCTGACTGATGGAAGGAGGGTATCTCAGTGACAGGTACTGTCAGAAGCTTTCGTGGGCTGGCCATGGTGTTCGTGGTACTGGTTCTGGCGAGCGGCCTCGGATATGCCGGAGCGCAGAGGGAAGCTGCCGCGCCGGATGCGGAGCTCGAGATCTGGACGTTCGTTGACACCCATGCGCGGTGGTTCCGCGAAATGGCCGAGGTCTTCGGGCCGGAGATCGCGCCCGGCTTTGCCGTGGATGTGAGTGTCGTCGCCTACAGCGAGATGCACGACCGACTCCTTGTCTCCTTGCAGACGGGCATTGGCGCGCCGGATATCTCGGACGTGGAACAGGGACGATTCGGGTCGTTCCTGCGAGATCGTCCGATTGGGTTTGTGGACTTGACCGAACGCCTCGAACAGGGAGGCCATCTGGACGATATCGTTGCCTCGCGGCTGTCGCTCTACCAGGACGCCGAAGGACGCGCATACGGAATCGAGCACGCTCTGACCCCGGTAGTGCTGTACTATCGTGCGGACGTCTTCGACGAACACGGGATTACCCCGGATGATCTGCAGACGTGGGATGACTTCGTCCGCGTGGGCATGGAACTGAGCGACGATACACGGAGGATGTTCGCCCTCGAGCCGGGGTATCTCACGATTCTGCTGCGACAACGAGGTTCCGGCTGGTTCGATGAGCAGGGCCGGATACAGGCCGATACGGATCCCGTCATACTTGACACCCTTGAGTGGTTGCTCGCCATGCGGGACGACTACGGGATCGCCGGGGAACGCGCAGACGAGGATGCTGCGCACTACGCTGCGTTGCGCGAAGGGCGATATCTCACTCAGCTTGGGGCGGATTGGTTCGCCGGGTTCTTCAAAGACAACCTGCCGGAGATGCAGGGCCAGTGGCGGGCGATGCCGTTACCGGTTTGGCCCGACGATCCGGAGCGTCGCAACACGAGCGTCTTCGGCGGAACAGGCGCTACGATAACTCGCTTCTCGGAGAAAGAGGACCTCGCGTGGAGCTTCCTTGAGGCATCAATGCTGTCGATCGAAGGGAACGTGCGACGATTCGAGTTGACGAACCTGTTCCCCCCCTATATTCCTGCTTGGGATGACGAACGTCTATACCAGGCGGACCCGTACTTCGATGGACAGGTGTTGGGTCGGCTGTTCGCTGAGGTGGGCGCGAACGCCCCGAAACAGAATCAGGCAGTGCATCTCACGATGGTGCATAGTACGCTCTGGCCGGAGAACTACTGGCTCGATGTGCTCGATGGCCGAATGGAACCGCGCGCTGCCCTTGAACGGCTCGCGAACGACGTTCGCGCTCGCGACAACTGAGTTTCCGGTACCGCGGGACTCGTGATTGTCTGATCTTGACCATCCAGAGAGATGTCTCTCTGGATGGTTCACTCAACTAGAATGATTTGCGGGGGTTGCTTTGCGTTGGCACACACGCCTCAAGGTCGCGCCTTTTCTCTTTCTTGCGCCCTACCTCGTCGGGCTGTTCCTGTTCTGGATCTATCCGGTCGCGTATGCCTTCTACCTTAGCCTCTTCCGGGTGCGCGGGCTGTGGGAGACCCCAACCTTCGTCGGGCTGAAGAATTACTTCAACCTCTTCTCTGATCAGCGGTTTCTCTCAGCGCTTGCGAATACGTCGATCTACGCCGCGGCAAGCGTGTTCATCATCCTCGCGTGCGCCTTGTCACTCGCGCTGCTTATACACCACCCGAAGGTCAGGTACAAGCATCTGTTCCGCACTACGTACTTCCTGCCCATGCTGACGTCGGGCGTCGTGATCGCGATCATGTTCGCGCTCATTTTCGATCAGGAGTACGGGGCACTGAACAACTACGTCATGGCACCCCTCGGGCTTGGGAACATCCGGTGGCTGCGTGACCCTTCGTTCGTGATGCCGTCAATAATCATCGTCGGTCTCTGGAAGTTCACCGGGATCAACACGCTCTACTTCCTCGTGGGGCTTCAGAACATACCTGATGATGTGCGCGAGGCGGCGATCATCGACGGCACCAGCCCTGTTCAACGGTTCGTGTACGTCGTACTGCCGATGCTCAAGCCGATTCTCACCTTCGTCGTCGTTCTGGCCATTGTTGGCTCGTTCCAGATGTTTGCCGAACCGTACCTGCTGGCGTCGGGGGGAGGGCCACAGGACTCCGGCCTGTTCATGACGGTCTATCTGTACATTACCGCATTTCAGCAAGTCGAGTTCGGCTATGCCTCAGCGATCGGATATACGATGGTGTTCATTATCTTCGGATTGTCGTTACTCCAGATGAAACTGATGGGCACCTTCAAGGAGGATGGGTGATGCGCGCCTGGAGTAGACACCGTGCCGCCTCGACTGCCTGGCTCTCTGTGAGTTACATCATCCTCTTCACGGCACTGATCGTCGCCGCGTTTCCGTTTCTATGGATGTTCCTGTCGTCGTTCAAGACCAACCCGCAGATATACCGTATTCCGATCACGCTGCTGCCACCATCTCCCACCGTCGAGAACTACACGATGCTACTCACCGGCCAGCACATTCCGTTCCTGCGCCAGTTCTTCAACAGCAGCGTGATTGCCGCGATCCGAATCACAGTCAACCTGCTCGCCTGCTCGGCCGCCGCGTACGCCTTTGCCAAGTACACCTTTCCGCTGCAGAACGTGTTGTTCATGCTTATCATCGGCTTCCTGATGATTCCGCCGCAGATCACCGTGGTTCCCCTGTTCCTCCTGATGAACAGCTTCGGCTGGCTCGATACGATCCAGGCTGTGGCTCTGCCGGGGGCGTTCACCGCGTTCGGTGTTTTTCTGCTGCGGCAGGTGATGGTCAGCAGCGTGCCGTTGGAGATCATCGAATCGGCTCGGATGGATGGAGCGAGCGAGTTCCGGACATTCGTTCAGCTCGTCCTGCGGCTTCCTGCCGTTTCCAGCGGGATGATCGTGCTCGCGACCCTGACGTTCGTCGCAACGTGGAACGAGTACTTCTGGCCCGTCATCGCCCTGCGTTCGAGCTCGAAGTTCACGCTGCCGGTAGGCCTGGCCTCTCTGGTCGGGATGTACCGCGTTGAGTACGGGATGCTGATGGCAGGCGGTTTCATGGCCGTGTTCCCCGTCATGCTCTTCTTCATATTTGGACGGAAGACCTTCATGCAAGGGTTCACAGCGGGAGCGGTGAAGGGATGACGACTCTAGCGGCGAGCGCACCTGCGCTCGCCGCCGGCCCGCGGGCGTGATCTCTACGCTCCCATCCCGTTCGCGAAGCCGTCTATCCGAGCGAGCTCGTCGTCGGAGAGGGTGATCTCGCCGCCGTGGATGACGCCGGCGACCTGGTCGGGCGAGCGCATTCCAACGATCGCGGCGGTGACGCCGTGCTGGCGCAGCGTCCATGCGATCGCGACCTCTCCGGCGGTGGCATGGTGCCCGCGCCCGATCTCCGTGAGCAGATCGGCGAGTGCCAGGTTCCTGCTGAGGTTCGGCTCGTTGAACGCGTCGGCCCTCTTTCTCCAGTCCGAATCGTCCATCTGCTTCACGCGATCGGCGGACATCCGGCCGCTCAGCAGCCCGCTCGCCATGGGCGAGTAGACGATCACGCCGATGTTCTGCTCGGCACAGTAGGGCAGGACATCCTTCGTGACGTCCTGACGGATGAGGTTGAGCGGCGGCTGGTTACTCGTCACCGGCGCGATGGCCTGGCATCGTCTGAGCTGGTCGACGCTGAAGTTGCTGACGCCGATCCAGCGGATCTTGCCTTCCTGCTGGAGCCTTGCCATCGTTTCCCAGCCCTCTTCGATCTCCGGATCCGGGTTCGGCCAGTGAATCTGGTAGAGATCGATCGTCTCCACATCGAGCCTGCGCAGGCTGGCTTCCACCTCCCTGCGCACCGACTCTCTCTTCAGGCTGTGCGATACCTCGCCGGCGTCGTCCCAGATCATCGAGCACTTCGTAAAGACATACGGCCGCGCACTCGCCGACTTCAGCGCCTTCCCCACGATCTCCTCGCTGTGGCCAAGACCGTAGATCGCCGCCGTGTCGATCCAGTTCACGCCGGCATCGAGTGCGGCGTGGATCGTGCGGATAGACGCATCGTCGTCCTGCCTTCCCCAGCCGTACTTCCACGGCCCGCCGATCGCCCAGGCGCCGAATCCGATGGGGGTGATGTCCATGTCAGAGTTGCCAAGTCGTTTCATGGTGACAGTGTACTCTGACGCAGCGCCCGCGGGGAAGCCCGGTCCGGCTCGCCCCTTTGGTGCTTGCGATTGCGGCCCGATCCGGTATGATTGACCGGACGGAGGAATCATGAACTCTCGATCGCGCGTGCTCGCGGCGTTCGCCTTTGAAACCCCGGACCGGGTTCCCATCGACTACGCCGCCAACGCTGGAATCAATGCCAGGCTGAAGACCCATCACGGGCTGAATGCCGACGACGACGAAGGTCTGCGCAGGGCGCTGGGCGTGGACTTCCGCGCCATCGCTGCGCCGTACGTCGGACATCCGCTCCACGACCCGGTGCCGGATAGACGCGTTGACCCGCAGTGGGGCTGGCACACCCGCCTTGTTGAGCACGAGTCGGGTAACTACTGGGACTACTGCGATTTCCCGCTCAAGGACGCTGACCTTGACGCGGTGGAAGCGTGGCCCATGCCGTCGCCCGACGACTACGACTACGGGAAGGTGCGTGAACGATGCGCGGCGTACGACGAGTATGCGCTGTACGTCGGTAATCCGGGGCTTGCCTGCATCATGAACACCGCCGGTTTTCTGCGCGGCATGGATCGGATGTTCGTCGACCTTGCGCTCGAGGATTCCGCCGGGCTCAGGTTGATTGACCGGTTTCTCGACATCCAGTACGAGATCACCGTGCGCGAGCTCGAGGCGGCGAAGGGCAGGATCGACTTCATGTGGATAGGCGAGGACCTTGGTACGCAAAAGGGGCCCATGATCAGCCGGGAGATGTTCGACGCGATCATCCGGCCGCGGCATCAGCGCTTCATCGATCTCGCGAAAGAGTATGACCTTCCCGTGATGATCCACACGTGCGGATCAAGCAGCTGGGCGTACGAAGACTACATCGCGATGGGGGTCAACGCCGTGGATACGCTGCAGCCGGAGGCCGCCGGTATGGATCCGGCGACGCTCAAGCGTGAGTTCGGCGGGCGCCTCGCCTTCCACGGGTGCATCAGTACCACCGGACCGCTCGCGTTCGGGACGCCCGACGACGTGCGCCGCCAGGTTCGCGAGACGCTCGAGATCATGGGGCCCGACGCAGGCTACATGCTCTCGCCGGCGCACATGATCCAGGACAACTCGCCGCTCGAGAACGTGCTCGCGATGTACGACGAAGCGTACCGCGTGGGTACATACGGCGCGTCTCAGTGATTGTGCGTCTCGTAGAGGCGCTTGCCGTCGAGCAGGTGGTCGAGCATGATGTGCGTCTTCTTTTCGAGCTGCTCGCAGATGCGGGGGCTGAGCTGGAAGACGTCCTCGAGCTCGGGTGTCGCCGCGAGCTCGAGCATCGTTGCCTCACGGCCCCGGATCAGACGGATGATCTCGTACGTGTTGTCGATCTCGCTTCTGGTGATCTCCTCAAAACGCAGCAGGTTCGGCTCAGCGTCGAGCGGCCACTCGGATGAGATCTCCGGACTCCGCTCATAGTCGGTCGTATCCACCACGTGCTGGAAACGGATTGCGTTCTTCGCGTTCTGCAGCAAACAGGCGAGGAGCCGAATACGGTCGGCGTGTAACGAGAGCTTCGCCGCACGCGGTTCGTCCTCCGTCACGTCTGCGACCTCAGTGACGAGCTCAGCCGCGCGGTTGAGCTTCGCCGTTGCCTTGTCGAGCGCTCTGGTCGCGATGAAGACCCCTGAGTGTCCGCGCACGAATGAGGAGTTCTGGATGTCGAGCAGGTCATTCGCGTGCGTCTCGTCATTGGCCTGGAACAGAAAAGGCCGGTAGTGCGCCTTCTCCTGTGGATCGAGCTCGTCCGGGAAGAGCACGAACGGCCTGTTGATCCAGCGCTGGTTCACGGCGCAGGAGACGAGCCCCTCGAGCGCCGTGTCGCGGAAGTGCTCGACCGCTGCCTCGAGGAGCTCCCATGCCTCGGCGAGGCGGTGCGCCTGCCCGGCCCCGGCGATCTCCTTTGCGAGCTCGCCCGCGAGCTTCGCTCGATCGACAGGTCCTCTCGTCCGCCGGCGCCGGTACCCGCGCAGGAGAAAGGAGTACTCGTCGAAGTCGGTTGGCGTGAGCACGACGCGCAGGTTCGCGAAGTCTCCGCGATCGGCCGTCTCGAGTGCGCGCGCGAACGAGAAGGGCTGCGAGAGGTTCCGCACCGGCGCGAGAGTGTACTCGTGGTTCGTTGAGGCTTCACCGGTCCGGACCCGTCCGGCGCGGTCCCTGCCGTTGACCGTCTGTCGAGTGCGAAGGTGCGGCCAGACCCCGTCCATACCGTGCTCGTTCTCCTTGTACCCGATGTTGCTGTTGATCTCCACCTCGAGCTCGACACCGACCTCGCGCGCTCCATCCTGCAGTGCATCGAGAAACCCGCGGATCCGCTCGGCCATCGACCGGTTGCGGCAGTGAGCCGGTCCGTTCGCGCCACTGTAGAGTCCGGTGCTCCAGCACAGGCCGCCGCCGCTGTCGTTGGTCAGGATCTGGAAGTAATCGACGCCCGTGTCCCGGCACAGCATCTGCACCGCGTCGCGGTACATCGCGAGCACATCCGGATGGTCTACGCAGGGCGAGAAGTAGTGGTTGCGCGCTCTCCGCGGATGGTCGCAGCGCGCTCCGCGCCAGTCGGGGTGGTCGCGGAAGACTCCCTCCGGAAGATAGAACGGCTCCTTCAGGAGCATCGCAGCCTGCAGGCCGTGCTGCGCGGCGATACGCGCCTTCTGCGCGACGTACTCGTAGTTCCGATCCGCGAACTCGGCAGGAAGGTGAGTCTTGATCGCCGGAGGCCGGATGATCTTGAAGAGCGACGTGAGCAGCATGCTCCAGTTGGGGTAGGGGTCGCGCAGATCCCGCTCCCAGAGCCATCGACTCTTCTCGATCTGACTGATGTAGACATGGGTCGCGCCCAGCTCCGACGCCTCTTCGGCGCACCTCTCGAACTCATCGAGGCTCTGCGAGGGAAAGGTGAACAGTACCTTCCGCTTCTTCATCGCGTATCTCCTTCGGCGCCGCCGGGGTACATGCTTTCGAGCCGCCAGATATCCATCGCCTGCAGGTGCGCGTCGGCCCCCTGTGCGCGGAGCGATACTCCCCTGCTGTCGCCTCTGCCGGGGTAGGCGCGCACCGCGAGGCATTGCCGCCCGTTCGCGAACACCTCCACGACACTTCTGTCCACAAAGACCCGCAGCCGGAGCCTCTCCCCCGGCGGCAGGAAGAATGGCGCGGTCTCAGGCGCGCGCGACTCGGCATCCGGCAGCCGTGAAGAGTACGAGGTGTCGACGGTGATCACGCTGTCACGCGACTCGTGATGACGGGTCCACCCGTCGCTCCGGTCCCAGTCGACGTATCCCCGCCCGCGGAAGAACGAGATCCGCGTGAACTCCTCCCTGCCCGGAGCGCGCAGCACGTTGAGCTCGACCATCTGGGCCTCGCCGGGGTCGATCTCCGCGGCGATCTCGATCGCCGTGCCGCCGGCGCCCTCGAGGACGACCTCCCGATTGCCGGGGAGCTCCCGTGGCTCGATGCGATGGTGATCCCGTCGCAGCGACTCGATCGCGCCGGCCGGTTCGATCGCGAGCTCATCGTTGGCCGCGAGCGAGAGCCGGCGCGGCAGGCTCATGATCTGGTTCCATCCTGGCGTCGGCTTCGCCGGGTTGATGTTGAAGAGGGCGATCACCCCACCGTCACCGTCCGGCGTCGCCGTGGGTGCGTGCACGCCTCCGGGGTACCACGGCCCAAAGGTGAAGCGGCCGCCGCTCGTTGCCACGAAGCGGTCGCGCCCTCTGTCGTAGTCGCCGAGCAGGTAGTGCGCGCCGCTCAGGTGGCTGAAGTGGAGCAGGATATGCCGGTCTGAAGCGGTGCCGGTTCCGCCGATCGGCCAGAAGTACGGGCACCCGCCGTCGTCTCCGGGCAGGCCGAAGATGTCGTCCTCCACGAAGGGATGAAGGTACTCCCAGTGTTCGAGGTCGCGCGACCGGTAGAGGAACTGCGCGCGGGTGCGCGTGCCGCTCGGTCGATGCGGCAGCGTACCTCCGGAGGTGGAGTAGTAGACGTCGTCCTTCTTCCAGATGCACGGGTCGTAGACGAAGTTGATTGCGCCGGCCGGAACCGGGTTGCCGCCGACCCCCGGCATACGTTCCTCTCCGGTGGTCGTCGTCCAGATGGGACGGGGGTTCGGAATCACGGTTGTCCCGGTCACCTTCCGCCAATCGAGGAGCAACGGGTCGCTTGCCGTAGCGACCATATTGCCGAGCCCGTGGCCGTGGTACATCGCGATGACGCGCTCCGGTTCCACGAGCGTCGAACCCGACCAGCAGGCGCCTTCCGGTCCCGGCGTGATGGCGTAGGGAAGGTCGCGCCAGTGGATGAGATCGTCGCTCACCGTATGTCCCCAGTGCCAGCGCGAATCGCCCGGTGGGAGCGACTGGTAGAAGAGATGCCACCGCCCGCGCCAGAAACAGAGTCCGTTCGGGTCATTGAGTCCGCCCTCCGGATTCACGAAATGGTAGAGCGGTCGGTACGGATCGGAGGCGAGCTTCGTCCGGGAGTGTGCGAACTCCGCCAGCAGAGGATGATCGTGCAGCGCCTGGTACTGCCGGTCATGCTCGAGCGGCCCGGTGTCCCGTGGTGCCCCCATCTCCGGTCCCCGTTCCGCCTGCGGGCCCTTGCCTGTACTCATACTCCGCTCCTATGATGCACGACGAGACGTGGTCGCGCGGTCCGCGATTCCTCGCGAGACGTTGGCGCATATACGGTGGTAGATTGCGTTGAACCGCTGTATCCGGCGCAGCTTGTACCGCGCGTCGCGTGCCCAGATGCTCTGCGGGTACTGCTCGACGACCGTCCGAAAGT
Source organism: Spirochaetales bacterium (assembly GCA_007127335.1). Classification (GTDB taxonomy): domain Bacteria; phylum Spirochaetota; class Spirochaetia; order DSM-27196; family SLST01; genus SLST01. The sequence continues at coordinate 13,207 of SKZO01000210.1, forward strand.
ACCCGTGCGCCCGCTCGAAGCAGGTGAGCGCGCGGAGTGCCAGGTCCAGGAGGTGCGGGTTGCACGTTCGCAGCTCCGCGAGCTGGCGTCGCATCACCGCAGGGTCCTTGCGGTAGAGCTGTGTCGCCCCGAGCCCGTAGTAGCGGAAACCCTGCTTGTAGTAGACGTAGGCAGGATCACGGAGGGAGCCGACGTTGGTACCCATGCCCGGGCGCTCCGGTCTCGTCTGAGCGGGCGGCTCGCCCCGGGGCGGCCTGCGATCGTCCGCCTGATCCGACGGTCCGGCATGCCTTGACTCGACCCCGCGCACCGTTGCGCTCACGAGGCGCAGATAGGCCTCGTTGATTTTCATCATCTCCTGCTCACGTCTGTTGCGTTCGGACGTCGGAAAGAGGTCCGGATGATGTCGCTTGGCCGCCCGGTGGTAGGCAGCCTTCACGTCTGCGAGGGTCGCAGTTGCATCAACTCCCAGGAGCGCGTGCCAGACGTCGGTGACCATCGGGGTCGATTATAGCAGGGATCCGCCCGCGTGGAACCGCCCCGCAGCCCGTGGAGCGCCACAGCCGGAGCGCCAAGGCCATATTGATAACCCGGGGCCGTTTTGTTACACTGAAGCTTCCATTGTGGAGAGGTGCGAGAGTGGTTGAATCGGGCGGACTCGAAATCCGTTGTGCCGCTTTGCGGTACCGAGGGTTCGAATCCCTCCCTCTCCGCCTATGACTGCGCCGGGAGAGATGACCGAGCGGCTTAAGGTGCACGCTTGGAAAGCGTGTGTACTCGAAAGGGTACCGAGGGTTCGAATCCCTCTCTCTCCGTTCGCCTCTTCAGCGATGACGGTCAGGTCCCGTGCGACTG
>SKZO01000124.1 GCA_007127335.1 Spirochaetales bacterium
ACACGCAGAGGCGATCGTTCAGGCGACCGATGGCGCCGGCGTCGACCTCATCGTGGAGATGCTCGCAAATGCGAACCTCGAACAGGATCTCGACATGCTCGCCCGCGGCGGCCGGGTCGTCGTCGTGGGCAGCAGGGGCACGATCGAGATAACCCCGCGCAAGCTGATGGCGCGCGAGGCCGACGTGCGGGGCCTGATGCTCTACGGTGCAACACCAGCCGAGGTCGCGGAGATCCACGCCGCGATCGGGGCTGCCGCCGAGTCCGGCGCGATCGCGCCGGTTATCCAGGCGTCGGTTCCGCTCGCAAGGGCAGCAGAGGCCCATGCCGCCGTCATGGAGGCGCCGTCGCACGGCAAGATCGTCCTGGTACCATGATCGGGGACGATGAGGCGCGTAGCGGTCTTCCCTCCGGCGTGAGCTCGTACTACGCGTCCCTTGCCTGCACGCGCGATCCGTACGCCGATCCTGTTGCCGCGCAGTTCATGCCGCGCGATGAGGAGTTGGTCTCGCTCCCCTACGAAACCCGGGACCCCATTGGCGACGAGCGGTACCGCGTGTGCGCACGCGTGATCCACCACTACCGTGACCGGATTCTCATCCTTGCGAACGATCGCTGCGCGACATACTGCCGCCACTGCTTCCGCCGGCACTTCACGGCGCACAGCACCGGACGGATCACACAGGCCGAGGTCAGGGAGGCGGCCGCCTATGTCGCCGAGCACCCTGAGTGCCGCGAGGCGCTCATCTCCGGGGGCGATCCGCTCATGCTCCCGGATGAGCACCTTGACTTTCTCCTGAGGGCGCTGCGCGACGCGCGGGGCGACCTCATCCTGCGTCTGGCGACACGAATGCCGGTCGTTCAGCCGTCGCGGATCACGACGGAGACGGCGGCGATGCTCGGTTCCTACGCGCCACTGTGGGCGGTCATCCAGACGAATCATCCCCGCGAGATCACCCCGGACTTCGGCCGCGCGGTGGGGCTACTGGTGAACAACGGCATACCGGTGCTCAACCAGGCGGTGCTGCTGCGCGGGGTGAACGACGACGCCGACACGCTCGAGGCACTGATGAGGGGCCTCGTCCAGTGCCGCGTGAAACCGTACTACCTCTTCCAGGGCGATCTGGCCAGCGGCACCTCACACTTCCGGACGACGATCGATGAGGGGCTCGCGCTCATGGCGGAGCTACGGAAACGTCTCACCGGCATCGCCGTGCCAACGTACGCCGTGGATCTTCCCGGCGGCGCCGGCAAGGTTCCCCTGACCGAGGCGACCGTCGTGCGGCATGAGCCGCAGTGGTACGTCCTGCGCGATCTCGACGGCAACGAACACCGGTATCCCCGCGAGGAACGGCGCGAGCGGGGCTGATGCCTTTTGCCGGATTTGTCGGTATCTTAGCAAAACCGACGCGATATACGCGCTGCGTCGACGTCGAACCACCACTGAGGAACCACATGATCACCGCGGCAAACATCACGCTCCAGTACGGAGAGCGCGTCCTGTTCAAGGACGTCTCAATCAAGTTCACGCCGGGCAACTGCTACGGCGTCATTGGCGCGAACGGCGCCGGGAAATCGACCTTTCTGAAGATTCTCGCGGGCGAGATCGAGCCTGACGCCGGTGAAGTCATCGTATCCCCGGGCGAACGGGTGGCGGTGCTCAGACAGGATCAGTACCAGTTCGAGCACCTCACCGCGCTGCACACGATCATACTCGGGCACCAACGGCTCTACCGAACGCTGATCGAGAAGGACGAGATCTACGGCAAGAGCGACTTCACCGAGGCGGACGGGATGCGGGCCGCGGAGCTGGAAGCGGAGTTCGCCGAGCTTGGGGGATGGGAGGCGGAGAGCGAGGCCGGTCGTCTCGTCTCCGGCCTCGGCCTCTCGGACGAGGTACTCGGACACATGATGAGCGAGCTCGACGGCGGGCAGAAGGTTCGGGTGCTGCTCGCCCAGGCGTTGTTCGGCAATCCCGACATACTCCTCCTTGACGAGCCGACGAACAACCTCGACCTGGAATCGGTGAACTGGCTCGAGGAGTTCCTGCTCAGCTTCCGCAACACCGTCGTCGTCGTGTCCCACGATCGCCACTTCCTCAACCGGGTTTCCACTCACATCGCGGACATCGACTTCGGGAAGGTACAGCTCTACGTGGGCAACTACGACTTCTGGTACCACTCCTCCCAACTCGCCCGAAGGCAGCAGCGAGACGAGAAGAAGCGCCGGGAGGACAAGATCGCGGAGCTCAAGGCATTCATCCAGCGTTTCTCCTCGAACGCGGCACGGTCTCGACAGGCCACAAGCCGGCAGAAACTCGTTGAGAAGCTCTCTGTGGACGACATCAAGCCGTCAAGCCGAAGGGCGCCCTACGTCGCGTTCACGCCCGAGCGGGAGGTGGGAAAGATCGTGCTCGAGGTCGCCGGCCTGTCGAAGGCCGTGGAAGAGGAACCGGTGCTGCAGGACATCAGCTTCACCGTGCACCCGGGCGACAAGATTGCCTTCATCGGGCCGTACCACCAGGCGAAGACGACGCTGTTCGAGATTCTCGCCGGCAACACGGACCCCGACTCCGGTACAGTGGAATGGGGTACGACGATCGCGCCCGGGTACTTTCCGAAGGACAACACATCGTTCTTCGAGACGCAGACGAGTCTGATCGAGTGGCTCCGCCAGTTCACCCACGTCGAGGATGAGGCGTATGTCCGAGGATTTCTCGGGCGTATGTTGTTCAGCGGCGACGAGTCGCTGAAACCGGTAGACGTGCTCTCCGGAGGCGAGCGGGTCCGATGCATGCTGAGCAAGCTCATGCTCGCCTCCCCGAATGTGCTCATCATGGACGAGCCGACGAACCACCTCGATCTCGAGGCGATCACGGCGCTCAACGACGCGCTGATAGACTACCGCGGCGTGGTCCTGTTCGTCAGCCATGACCACGAGTTCGTGCAGACCGTAGCGAACAGGATTATCGAGTTCACCCCGTCGGGGACGATCGACCGCACCATGCTGCTCGACGATTACCTGCGAAGCGAGGATGTTCGAGCCACGCGTGACGAGCACTACCACGGGCACCACCTCCTGGAGATCTAGCCATGCGCGGCCGACCGAGCGCACGCCAGTCGAACGATCGGGCGCGGGACCTGATGCGCGATCTGCAGCGAGCCCTGCGCCGGGAGAGCTGGGGTCAGAATGTGCTCCAGCTCGCGTGGACCGCCGGTCCGGTGACCTATCTCGCGCTCCAGGGCGGATACCTGCTCGGCTACGGACGTACGGCGCCCGGGGAGCTCTTCGTCTATTTTGGCGCCTACACCATCATCGCCGGCTTTGCGGCGATCTTCGTCCGCCTCATCTACCAGGCGACGAAAGGGCGTCAAGCAGAGCGGGACACGCAGACACTTCGCGATTGCCTCGACCGGCTCCCGCGCCTGCTGCTTCATGCCCGCGACGTCGCCCTGACCGCCTGCAACGAAGAGGACGCCAGACTGCTCGCGGCGAAACACCTCCTGGCGAACCCGGACGCGAGCGAGCCGGCGGTCGTTACGGCGGTGCGGGACCTTGGAGGCTCGAACGATATGGCCGCGGCGGTACAGCGGATCGAGGTGTACCGTCGCAACGGCATGCCAAGCCGAATCCCGGTGGAACGCAGCCGGGTCGAAGCCGAGCTGGCACGGCTCGGCCAGGCGCTCGAATCGAAGTCGCCGGACACCGCGCGGCTCCTGCACGAACGCATGCACGGGCGCGCCCCGGGAAAACGGCAGGGCCGACTCAGAACCGAAGGATTCATCGAGCGTGCCCTGGCCGCCGAGTCGGAGGATGACGAGCATCTCATGAGCCTGGTAGACGTGGAAGAGATCGTGACCTTCACGATCGAGATGCTCGTCGGCCGGCACCTGCCTCAGATCACCTTCTACTTCGTCGGTGATCGGGTCGTCGGTAACGCCTGG
>SKZO01000195.1 GCA_007127335.1 Spirochaetales bacterium
AGCGGCTGAACCGGCTCGTCGGCAGCGACCCCGGTTTCTACGTCCTGGCGCTGCACGCCTTTGTCGAGCACTACATTCGCGACGTGCTGCGGGCGAGCGATGCCGAGCGTTTTCCGGACGTTATCTGGGACTACCGCACGATGCTCGTCGAACGGGCCGACGGGTTCATTGATGGGCTCAACTGTCTCACCTCGCTCGCGCGCCAGCACCGGTTCACCAATGCCGTCCGTCACTCGTTCGAGGAGCTCGATCCGGAAGAGGCGGCTGCTGCGACCCATCTCTTCGTTGCGTTCTGCGGGCTCGTTGAGCTCGGCTCGCTCCCTGAGGTACGATCGCTGCAGCGCACACTCGACATCTGGAACGACCGCACGTCGCTCAGCGAGCAGAGCCGTGTTCTGAGGTCGGTGCAGCACGAGCTCGCGGAGCTCCAGAGGCAGAACGATGACCTCCTGTCGCGCCTGTCGGACTACGACCAGAAGGAACGCTCGCTCGCGGAGCTCGAGAACCGGATCGAGCGTTTCACGCTCGAGCTCGACGCGGTACGGGGCCGGGCGAAGGAGAAGGACGCAAAGGTAGACGAGCTTCGCAGGGAACGGGCGAGGCTTCGCGACGAGCGCCGGGATCTGCAGCGGCGGATGGCCGGTTACGAGGACCTTGAGCGCTATATCCGAACGATGGGGCGGCTGAGCGTCTATACGCGCAGCAGACTCGACTATGAGCGCAGCCTCATGCGGCTCACGCCTGAGCAGGAGGAGGCGGCGAGTCACGTTACCGACGAGGCTGACATCCTGATCCGCGGCACGGCGGGGACCGGCAAATCGCTCGTGCTGATCGAGTCGCTGAGAAGACGCCTGGAGGTAGGCGAGCTCGACTTTGGCGGGGCCGGTGAGACGAGGGCGCTCCTGCTGACCTTCACGCGGACGCTCGCCAAGTTCGAGGACTACGTGGCGCAGCTGCTGGGCCTGGACGCGGTGCGCTCGCTCGTTGGCACTGTTGACGCGTTCATCCTTGACCGGCTCAAGCGTATAGACCCTTCGTACCGGTTCGACTTCGAGCTCGTGGACCGGGCGGCCGCGGAGCTCAATGCGACCGGATTCTTCACGGACACGGAGCTCGCCGCAGAGATCGAGAGCTATCTCTTCGCGAACTTCGTCTCGCGGCAGGAGTACCTCGACGAGATGATGCCGCGTACCGGAATGCGCAGGCGCCTGGCGAAGGGTCAGCGCGCCGTTGTCTGGGGCATCCGTGACGCGATCGCGGCGCGGATGGACGAGACCGGCGCCTACAGCCGCAACTACGCGCGGATGCGCCTGCTTGCCTTCCTGGAGCAGGCCGACGCGCAAGCAGTCGCCGGGCTCCGCGACGTTCGCACCATCTTCCTTGACGAGACGCAGGACCTCACGAGCGGCGACCTCCTGACGCTGAAGTCGCTCGTGACGGGACACCTCGTCATGGCAGCAGACACGCAGCAGAGCATCTACGGAATCAGCTCTCCCTTCATTCGCGCCGGGATCCAGATCGCGGGCAGGACGCGGCTGCTGCGGACGAACTTCCGCAATACCCGCCAGATAGCCGACGCCGCTGCCCGGTTCTACGCGCCTGAGGCGCCGCAGACCTTCGCATTCCGCGAAGGACCGGAACCCGAGCTCCATGTGGCGGCAGAGCCCGACGCCGTACTCCCGCAGCTTGCGGCCAAGCTCCGTCTCTTCCTTGAGCACCTTGGCTACGAGCCTGAGAACATCTGCGTGCTCGCCCCGCACAAGGATGAGATCGACCGTCTCTCGGATGCGCTCGCCTCAGAGCGGATCGAGACGACCGTCATGATCGCGCACGAGTTCAGCTTCGCCGGGCGGGGCGCGGTGCGTCTGTCCACCCTGCATTCGAGCAAGGGGCTCGACTTCCCGGTCGTCGTACTTTATCTGCCCTACATACGCCGTCGTGAGCGGTACGACGAGGAGACGACCGAGCGTCTCGTGCGGAATCTCGTCTACGTGGGTCTGACGCGTGCCATGGAGAACCTGACCGTCTTTGTGACTCCGGGCGATGACCCGGTGCTGCACGACCTGGTGGCGGCGATGCGGGGCGCGGTGCAGGCCTGAGGCGTCAGTGCGCCGCGCCCACCCAGCCGCCGCAGGGGCCGCCGTCGATCGTCTTTTCGCGGACCACGTCGCGGCCGGTCACGTCGACGAGCGGATGGTACGATGAGCTGATCGTCTCGCAGCTCACCCCCACGTGGTGGAAGATGTACGATCTGCGCCAGCGGTCGCGCGTCGCGTTTCTGCCGCTGCCGTGCAGGAGGCTCCCGTTGAAGAAGATGGCGTCGCCGGGGGCGAGCTCGGGCGCCTCGCCGCGATAGCCGGCGGGGATGGGGATGGGTATCGCGTTCGGGCCGTACGAGCCTGCTCCCGGTTTGCCGGCCTTGCGGCAGTCGATCGCGAGCTCCTGGGTGCGCGGCACCAGGACCATCCCGCCGTTTCTGCGATCGCATTCGTCGAGCGCGATCCAGGTGGCAATGCAGGTGCCGGGCCTCACCTGCAGGTAGAACTGGTCCTGGTGCATCGCCTGCCCACGCGACCCGGGCGGCTTGAAGTAGTACATCGACTGCACCCCGAGCGGCTCTTCGCCGAACAGGGCCCGCAGGATATCAGCAACGCGCGGATCATACATCCACGTCCGCGCCTGGTCGCTGAACCGATGCGGGTTCATGACCCTTGGGTACTCGAGAAGCGGGTCGCCTCCCGACTCCTCTCTCGAGGCGTGCTCGTAGTGGCCGTCGGCTCCGGTGCGGTGGATCTCACCGAAGAGCGCGTTGATCGCCTCCGCCTCTGCCGGCGTGAACAACGATCGCACGACGGCGTACCCGCGTCCGTCGAACTCGTCCTTTGCCGAGTCAACAGCGGCCGGATCGATCTTCGTGGCAAGCATACACATCCTCCCGATCAGAGCTACTATGAGTAAGTTTATCAGGTTTTCGCCATGGAAATCAATGCCCAAACCATGGACAATGGGATCATGACCAGCCCGAGCCGCTCGCGACCGGCACGAACGGAACGCCGGCGGTGATCGTCCAGGCAGACCTCGAAAAAGGGCTCGCCGATCTGGGCGTTCGTCCCGGAGCACGGATGATGGTCCACTCGTCGCTGAGCTCGTTCGGCCGGGTGGACGGCGGACCGGACGCGGTGATCCGGGCGCTCAAGGCGGTCGTGGGCCCCGCGGGGACGATCCTGATGCCGTCGTTCAGCCACGGGGCACCGTTCACGGCCGACGGCCCCGGTGTCTTCGACCCGACGCGAACGCACACGACGAACGGAGCGATCCCCGACCGGTTCTGGCGGCTGCCGGAGACATACCGCAGCCTGAACCCGACACACGCCTTTGCCGCCTGGGGCGCGAATGCGGAAGAGCTGGTCTCTCGGCATCACCTGGGCACGACGATGGGCCCGGGCTCTCCGCTCCACGGGCTGTGGCAGGCCGGCGGTGCAGTCCTGCTCCTGGGCGTCGGCTTTCTTGCGAACACATTCCACCACGTAGTCGAGTGTGCGGTGGGCGCACCGTGCCTGGGGGTACGGACAGAAGAGTACCCGGTCAGGACGCCGGACGGGTCAATCGAGATGCTTCCCACCTGGGGGTGGCGCGAACGCAGCTGCCCGATCACCGACGAGAACCGCTACGGCGCGGCTCTCATGGTCTCCGGGGCCGTGAGGGAGCGGACGATCGGCCAGGCACGCTGCCTCCTGGTCTCCATGCACGACTGCCACACGGTGGTATCGCGGCTGCTTCAGAGCGGGCTGCCGCCCTACCCTCCCTGCTCGAAGTGCCCAATCCGGCCGCGGCGGGTGAAGTGGACGGTGCAGTAGAGCCCGTGGGCCGCGTGAGCCTCTCGGCTTGATGCGCTGAGCCGGAGTATAATCGAGGCATCCGGATC
>SKZO01000154.1 GCA_007127335.1 Spirochaetales bacterium
ACCGCGACGCGTATACGCGCTTCCCGGAGCTCCTCGTCGAGGCCGGCGTGCTCGACGACGAAGCCGTGGAGTCGATCCGGGGCAGGGCCGACGCAGCGGTTGCCGCAGCGGTTGAGCGCTGCACGGAGAGAGGCGACGACGGACCGGTGGTCCGCTCAGAGCTCTGGCCGGCCGCCCAGAGCGTGGCTGAAGGGGTGCGAAGCGACGGCTCGGAGCTCGCGGGCCTGCCCTATGCCGAGCGTGATTCGTTCGACGCCATGAAGCAGATGACCTACTCCGACGCGATCGCCGCCGCCACCGGCCGGTGGATGGAGAAGGACGAGTCGGTCATCGTGATAGGCGAAGAGGTCGCGAACTTCGGCGGCGGCGCCTACGGCGCGACGAAGGGGCTTCCGGCGAAGCACCCGGAGCGGGTGATGAACACTCCCATCTCCGAAGGCGGGTTCTGCGGGATCGGGCTGGGAGCAGCGATGCACGGGATGAAGCCGGTCGTGGAGATCATGTTCCCCGACTTCACGCTCGTCGCCGGAGACCAGGTGTTCAACCAGATCGGCAAGGCGCGTCACATGTACGGCAACACGACCGATCTCCCGCTCGTGCTGCGGATGAGGATTGGAACCGGGTGCGGATACGGCGGGCAGCATTCGATGGACCCGGTGGGGCTCTACGCGCTCTTTCCCGGCTGGCGGATCATCGCGCCGTCGGACAGCTACGAGTACGTGGGGCTGTTCAACACTGCGATGCACTCGAACGACCCCGTCGCGATCTTCGAGCACCACAGTCTCTACGGGCAGAAGTTTGAGGTCCCGCAGGACGACCTGGACTACTGCATTCCCTTCGGTACGGCGCGCGTCGTGCGCGAAGGCACCGACATGACCGTTGCCGTCTACGGCTCGATGGTCGCACGCGTAGCCGCGATTGCCGACGAGCTCGCATCCGAATCGCTTTCGATCGAGGTGATCGACCTTAGAAGCCTCGACATCGCCTCGCTCGATCTCGAGACCCTTGGCAGGTCGCTCGAGAAGACCGGGGTGATCGCGTCGGTCGAACAGGCCGCAGGCGGACAGGCGGTCGGGCGGCACATCGCGGCGATCGTAACCGAGCGCTTCTTCGACCTGCTCGACGCGCCGCCGGGGGTCATCACCGCGCTCGACGTGCCGAACCCGGTCTCCCGCGCGCTCGAAGCCGCGGCGATGCTCGACGACGAGGAGATCACGAGACTCCTGCGCCTCATGGCGCGCAGGGAGTGGAAGTAGGCATCCATGGCGGAAAAACAGTACATCAACGGGCGCTGGGTCGACTCTCACGCGCATGAGACATACAAGCACCGCAACCCGGCACGCCTCGGCGAAGTGACCGGCGTCTGGCCTCAGGGCGACGGGGACGACGCAACGAAGGCGATCGACGCGGCAGCCGCGGCCTTCCCCGGCTGGAGGGCACTGCCTGCCATCAGGCGGGCCGACCTCATGAAGCAGGTGCTGCGGCTCATCGACGAGCGGCGCGAAGAGCTCGCGCGCGTCATCACGCTCGAGAACGGCAAGACGCTCGCCGATTCGCGAGCGGAGGTCCAGTCGACCTACCGGGAGATGGAGTTCCAGATCGCGGAGGGGCTGCGCGTGGGAGGCGAGACGAAGCCGACGGCGCAGCCCGGGGTCTTCGCCTACGAGACGCGCGAACCGCTCGGCGTGGTATCCGTGGTCGCCCCGTGGAACTTCCCGCTCAACGTTCCCGGGCGCAAGTCGACCCCGGCGCTCATGGCGGGGAACACGCTCGTCTTCAAACCGGCGAGCCTCACTCCCGGCGTCGGCAAGGCATTCGTCGACCTCTTCCACGAAGCCGGTTTCCCACCGGGCGTCATCAACATGGTCGTGGGTCCCGGTTCTACGGTGGGCGCCGCCTTCACCGGCTCCCCGCGAATCAGAGCGATCTCGTTTACCGGATCGACGGAGGTGGGACGGCGCATCCATCGCGTCGCCTCCGAGGCGATGATCCGCACGCAGCTCGAGATGGGAGGCAAGAACGCGATCGTCGTGCTCGCAGACGCGGACCTCGATGCGGCGGCCGCTTCGGCCGCCAGGGCTGCCTACGCCTGTACCGGGCAGTGGTGCACCTGCACGAGCCGGGCGGTCGTGGAGAAGCCGGTGCTCGACGAGTTCACCGAGCGGCTGCGGCACTACGTGGAGCAGATGAAGACCGGGGACGGGGCCGACGAGTCGACCGACATGGGGCCGCTCTGCGGAACCGAGCAGCTCGAGACCGTTGGCGACTACCTGCGCGTGGGCACGAGGGAAGGCGCCCGCCTGCTCACCGGCGGAGAGCGCCTCACCGGGGATCGGTACGACGACGGCTGCTTCATTCCTCCCACGATTTTCGCCGACGTGAAGCCCGAGATGCGCATCGCGCAGGAAGAGATCTTCGGTCCCGTGCTGAGCGTGATGGAAGCCTCAGGCTTTGACGAGGCCGTCCGGATCGCGAACGGAGTTCCCTTCGGGCTTTCCTCGTCGGTCTACACGAACGACCTCAACCGGGCGATGAGCTTCATCGAGCAGATCGAGGCGGGACTCGTCCACGTCAATATGCTCACCGCGTACAAGGAGCCGGGCTTCGCCTTCGGCGGCGTCAAGGATTCCGGCTTCGGCACGCCGGAGGCCGGAAGCTCCGGGATCGAGTTCTTCACCGAGCACAAGGTCGCCTACATCAAGTACCGTTAGGAGCAACTATGGCTGGCAGCACGTCCATACGGCCGGTGCCCGAGCACACGGCGATCAGCGTCTCCAACCTCGATCGGTCGATCGACTTTTACACATCGGTCTTCGGTCTCCAGGTCAACCGCACGATCGACTCGCCGCCTGAGAGCCGGCTCGGGGAGATCGTGGGCTTACCCGGATGCAGCGCGCGAATCGCGCACCTGGGCCCTGCCTCCGGCGACGGTGTGCCGCAGCTCGTTATCGAGCTCTTCGAGTACCGCGATCCGGCCGGCCGGCCCCTCGCCCGGGAGCGTACGCAGGCCGACCACGGCATCAGCCACATCGCCTTCAGCTCTCCGGACGTCCGCGGTGACTACCGCAGGCTCGTCGACATGGGAGTCGAGTGCCTGAGCGAGCCGGTGGAGTTCCGGCCCGACGTCTGGGTCGTCTACTTCCGCGGCCCCGACGGAGAGGTCTGCGAGCTGCGGCAGAGCTGACAGATCACGCCTCGTCCTCCGGGCGCGGACCGACGTCGCTCGTGTCGATCGGCGCAACCCCCAGCTCGGCCAGCGGCCCTCCGGCCGGCGTCGTGAAGTCTCCCTCCCGCGCGGCGGCGAATCCGGGATCCGCGAACAACGAATGCGCATCGTGGCCAAGCGCCTTCCACTCCGCAAGGGTGAGGCGCGTGGTCGATCGCTGCTCGGAGAAGACCGGTTCGTTGCCGTTGACGTCCCAGAAGAGGTTGAGGTCCGACGCATGGTTGGGTTCTCGCAGCTTCGCGCCGTACCCGGTCCGGAAGATGGGCGACCCGTCGGTAAGGAAGACGTTGCGCTCGAAGCGTATTGAGACCTGCCCGGAATCGGCGCGCCCGTGCGAGAGAATCGCCGAGTCGCCGAAGGCGAAGATGTTGTTCCGCACGAGGTTTTCCCGCCCGTAATGCTGATTGAAGATCGTGTCGTTCGTGTCGTAACAGACGTTGTTCTCGATCAGCAGGTGGCTGCTTCCCTCGTCCGGGTAGATGCACCATCCGCCGTAGTGCGCCATGCGGATATCGTGGATGAGGTTTCCGCGGATCGTCGATCCCGGCTGTACGCCGAGCGTATAGATCCCGCCCATGTCGGAGAGCACTCCCTGGCCGATGTTGTGGATGTGGTTCTTCTCAATCCGGTTGTCGCGGCTCACGCTCTCCATGTAGCCCCAGACCCATCCGCACGAGATGCCGGTGTAGTA
>SKZO01000304.1 GCA_007127335.1 Spirochaetales bacterium
ACGAGCACGCCGCCTTCCTCGACGCAGTGGCCCAGGACCCGACGCTCTCCGGGGTCAAGCTCATCGCCGAACCGTGGGATACCGGCGAAGGGGGGTACCAGGTGGGCAACTTCCCGCCGGGGTGGAGCGAGTGGAACGACCGGTACCGGGACACCGTGCGTCGATTCTGGAAGGGCGACGCCGGTCAGGTGCCCGAGCTCGCATCAAGGATGGCCGGTTCGAGCGACATCTTCGACCGTCGCGGGCGACGGCCCTGGGCGAGCGTCAACTTCGTTACCGCGCACGACGGATTCACGCTCAACGACCTGGTCAGCTACAACGACAAGCACAACGACGAGAACGGCGAGGGAAACCGGGACGGGTCCGACAACAACAACAGCTGGAACTGCGGCGCGGAAGGACCCACCGACGACGAGTCGATCACCAATCTCAGGCATCGTCAGATGCGCAACCTCCTGCTGACACTGTTGCTGTCGCAGGGAGTCCCCATGATGGTGGCCGGGGATGAGGTCGCCCGGTCCCAGAGCGGGAACAACAATGCGTACTGCCAGGACAACGAGCTGAGCTGGGTCCGCCGGGCCGACCACGGCGAGCGGGCGAGGCAGCTCCTCGCCTTCACGCGTGAGATCGTGGCGCTGCGAAACCGTCACATCGTCTTCCATCGCTCCCGCTTCTTCCACGGGGCGCTCATACCCGGCACCGACGCGCAGGACGTGGTCTGGCTGTCGCCGTCCGGGGAGGCGTTGAGCGACGCCGACTGGCAGGATCCCGAAACCCGGGCGCTCGGCATCATGCTGAACGGCCAGGCGGGAGAGCGGTTTCTCACCGAGCGGGGCGATCCCGAACCCGACGACGATTTCCTGATTCTCCTGAATGCCGGGCCCCGGCGCGTGACCTGGAAACTGCCCGAGTCCGACCGCAACGGCGCGTGGCAGGTAAGGGTTTCGACCGCGTACCCGACCGGAGTTCCGCCGTCGCGACGCACGGTCACGAGCCGGATAGTGGTGGGCAGCCGCACGTCGGTCGTCCTGATCAGATACCGCAACCGCCGGCCGGGAGTTCGTTTCAGAAGATAAGAGGAGTTTCCATGAGAATAGCCAGACAGGAGTTCCAGGTCGCCCGTACGATGCGCGACGCGCTCTCGCTCGAGACCGCACTCTTCTCGATCTCCGGAGCGGTCGTGTTCGCCGACTTCGCCGCGGCGCGCCGGTTCGCGCACGACCTCGAGCACTATCGACGCGCGGCGGGACACCCGGACCCGGGCGCCCGGGCCGGAGAGCTCGCCGCGATGGGGATGCTGCACGAAGTGCTCCACCATCTGCTCGCCGTTCACCGCGATGAGCAGGGGGCGGACCTCCCTGGTCGGGCTCTCACCCATCTGCGCGAGAGTCTTGGAGAGGAGTCGACCGAGGCAACCCTCCGCGCTTTCTGCGAGACCTTTCCGCCGGCCGCCGTCTACCGCGGGGAAAAGACCGTGAGCGACTACCTCAACGAGCGAGTGGAAGGGCTCACCGGTCGAGAGCGAACGGTCGAGGAGCTCGTACTCCTGCGACTGATGAACGAGAACGGCGCCTGCGCACGGTACCGGGAGCTGTTCGACGAGTCGCTGCTCGGCGACCGCGGCGGGTACGCGGCCCTGTTTGCCGAGGTGGAGCGGTTCTACGCGACGGTTCCCGCAGGGAGTCTTCAGGCGGCGGACGTTACACCGCTGGGCGAGGCCGAACCGCCTGCACATACGCAAGGCTCGGTCATCGATCTGTTGCGCGCGCCGGCAAAGACCCATCCTGAAAGCCTCGAGCGACAACTCGTCTATCTGCGCGACCGGCACGGAGCGCGGGTTGGGCGTTTCGTGTCGCGAATCCTCCGGTCGATCGATGTACTCAAGGAGGAAGAGAAGGAGCACGCGACACCCGGTGCCCCTCCTCCACCGGCTGCCGTCTACCGGTACGATGAGGCCGAGGACGAACGATTCTCGCCTGATACCGAGTGGATGCCCGGCGTGGTCATGATCGCCAAGAGCACCCTCGTCTGGCTCCATCAACTCACGCGACACTACGGCCGGGAGATCACGCGTCTTGATCAGGTTCCCGACGAAGAGCTCGACCGGCTTGCGGCCGCGGGCTTCACGTCACTCTGGCTGATTGGCGTGTGGGAACGCAGCCCGGCCTCCCGCCGCATCAAGCATCTGTGCGGAAACCCGGAGGCGGAAGCCTCGGCCTACGCGCTCTACACCTACGACATCGCCGGCGAGATAGGCGGATGGGCGGCGCTCGAGGAGCTCCGTCGCAGGTGCAGCGACCGCGGGATCCGCCTCGCGAGCGACATGGTACCGAACCATACGGGCATAGACAGCCCATGGGTACACGACCATCCGGACTGGTACGTGCACGCGGAAGAACCGCCGTTCCCTTCGTACACCTTTGGGGGGGAAAACCTCTCGGGCCGCCCTGGCGCAGAAGTCTATCTCGAGGACCACTACTACGACCGCAGCGACGCGGCGGTCGTCTTCAAGCACGTAGATCAGGACGGCAGGTCGCGTTTCATCTACCACGGAAACGACGGGACCTCCATGCCATGGAATGATACCGCGCAGCTCAACTACCTGAACCCCGACGTGCGGGAAGCCGTCATCCGGACGATCATCCACGTCGCCCGGAATTTCCCGGTCATCCGATTCGACGCGGCGATGACGCTCGCAAAGCGCCATTTCCGCCGGCTGTGGTTTCCGGAGCCGGGATCCGGAGGCGACATAGCCTCGCGCGCCGAGCACGGTCTTGCTCGACAAGAGTTTGACCGCGCGATGCCGCAGGAGTTCTGGCGGGAGGTCGTCGATCGTGTTGCCGCGGAGGCGCCGGGCACGCTGCTTCTCGCCGAGGCATTCTGGATGATGGAGGGGTATTTCGTGCGGTCGCTCGGAATGCACCGGGTGTATAACTCCGCCTTCATGAACATGCTCAAGCGGGAACAGAACGCGGAGTACCGCGAGATCATCAGGAACACGCTCGCCTTCGACCCGGAGATCCTCAAGCGCTTCGTCAATTTCATGAATAACCCGGACGAAGAAACCGCGGTCACGCAGTTCGGCACCGGCGACAAGTATTTCGGGGTGTGTACGCTGCTCGCGACCCTTCCCGGGCTCCCGATGTTTGGTCATGGACAGATCGAAGGACTCGCGGAGAAGTACGGCATGGAGTTCAGGCGCCCCTACTGGGACGAGCACGGGGATGAGGCCCTCGTTGCGCGGCACGAGCACGAGATCTTCCCGCTTCTCAGACGCCGACGCCTGTTCGCATCCGCCGCGCACTTCCGGCTCTACGATCTGGTCGACGATGGCGGCTCGGTCAACGAGAACGCGTTCGTCTTCACGAACGCCAACGCAGATGAGCGGGTACTGGTCGCCTACAACAACTCATACGAACGCGCCGAAGGTACGATACGTCTGTCCGTGCCGGTGCAAACGGAGGGCGGCCGGCGTCGATCGCAGATCGACGAGGCGTTCGGGCTTTCGGACGACGAGAGCTTTCTCGTGTTCCAGGAACAGCGTAGCAGCCTCTGGTACCTGCGGCGCAGCGCCGAGATCCGCGAGCGCGGGCTACGCATCACGATCGACGGCTACCAGTCGCTCGTGTTCTGGAATGTCCACGAACGCTCGGGAGAACAGAGCAGCCGCCTCGCGCAACTCGAGCAGTTACTCGACGGGGCCGGTGTTCCGGACATAGATCAGGCGCTCGCCGGGCTCGCGGTCCTGCCGCTGAAGACCGCCTTCGTCTCGGCAACCGGGAACGAACTCGTCACGGCGCTCGAGGAGGCGATGCTCGGGCACCGAACCCTCCCTGCGCAGCGGCTCTCGCAGCTGCGGCTCGACTATCGGGCGCTGCTCGACGCGGTCGCCGAGCTGCCTCGAGCAGACGTGCGG
>SKZO01000360.1 GCA_007127335.1 Spirochaetales bacterium
GAGTTCGACGACGTGGCGGACATCGAGTCACCCGATGCCGGTACCGTTGTAATCAGCCTCGCGCGGCCGAACTCCTCGTTCGAGAAGTTCCTCTACCGCGCAATCGTGCCGGCCGGGTACTACCGGCAGGCGGAAGCGCCGGTCGGCGCGGGACCGTATAGGTTCGTGGAGTACATCCCGCAGAACCGTATCGTGCTCGAGCGGTTCGACCGGTACTACGGGCAGGTTGGCGACGTCGACCGGGTGATCGTGAGGATCATCGGCGATGCCGACGCCCGACTCCTCGCGCTCCGCGCGGGGGAGCTCGACTTCGCCGACGTCCCGGCGGACCGCATCGCGGAGGTGGAGGACTCGTTCCGCATGGTCACGGCGCTCGCAAACTCCGTGTTCATCCTGGGTATGAACAACGATCGCGCCCCCTTCAACGATCCGCGCGTGCGCCGGGCGATCAGCCATGCGATCGACCGGAGCGAGATCATCGACTTCGTGTTCAACGGCTATGCCGTCGAACTGGGTTCGAGCATGAGCCCGGCAATGCCCGACTACTTCGACGAACGGCTCGTCGGCACCTATGAGTTCGACCTGGATGCCGCACGGAGCCTTCTCGCGGAAGCCGGATATCCGGACGGTTTTCCGACTGAGCTGCGAATCTCCGGTCACAGCGCCGTGTACACCAACACGGCGCAGGTCATCCAGCAACAACTCTCCCGGGTCGGGATCAGGACGAGGATTCAGGTCATCGAGTGGAGCATGTGGCTCTCCGACATCTACACCAATCGGGATTTCCAGATGACGTTGATCGACTTCACCGGCAAGCTCGACCCGTACCCCGTGCTTCGCCGCTACATCTCGGACTTCCGACGCAACTTCCTGAACTACGAGAACGAGGCCTACGACGACATCATGGAGCGGGCCCTGCGATCACCGAACCCGGAGACCCGGGTACGGCTGTACCGTGCAGCACAGGAGATGCTCGCGCGGGACGTTCCGGCGGTCTTTCTCGCAGACTACCAGTTCATCTGGGCGATGAACGAACGGTTCAGCGGGTATACGCCCTACCCGTTCTTCTTCCACGATCTCCGCAAACTCGGGTATGCTCGTGAGTAGCCGTGAGCTCAACGTACCTCGCCCGCCGGATTTTCACCCTCGCGACCACGCTGATCGTGGTCGCGATGGCCACCTTTCTCGCGTTTGAGGTGATCCCGGGAGACCCGGTACTCACGATGCTCGGTCCGGATGCCGATCCCGCGCTGATCGCCGCGATGCGGGAAGAGCTCGGTACCGAGCTTCCCCCGGCGGCCCGGCTCGCACGCTGGACTCGAGGCGTGCTCACCGGTGATCTGGGCACCTCCATTCGGTACGCGCGACCCGTGAGCGCGCTCATCCTCGATCGCGTCGCGGTATCGCTTTCGATCGCCCTCCTGGCGATGGGCGCCGTCGTCGTCATCGCGGTACCACTGGGGATCGTGCTGGCCGTGCGGCGTTCCCATTGGAGCGAGCCGGTGATCTCCGCGACGATCCAGGTTGGCATGGCGATTCCGTCGTTCTGGCTCGGCATCATCCTGATATCAGTGTTCAGCCTCTCACTCGGGCTCTTTCCTACCGGCGGGTACGTGCCGTTCGAGGCCGGGATAGCGGCATCGATCCGCTCGGTGACGCTCCCCTCCATAGCCATTGCGATTCCGTTGATCGCGGTCGTCGTCAGATACACTCGCAACTCGATGATTGACCAGTTCAGCCATGACTATGTGCGCACGGCTTTCAGCAAGGGGTTCCCGGTCCGCCACGTGCTCTACCGTCACGTGCTGCGAAACGCCTCGCTGCCGGTGATCACCGTCCTTGGGATGATCTTCGCGAACGTGGTAGTGGGTACGATCATCATCGAGCAGGTATTCGCCCTGCCGGGCCTGGGCCTCCTGCTCGTGACCGCGGTGAGCGCGCGGGACTTTCCGCTGATCCAGGGTCTTGTACTGTACATCACGTTCTTCGTCACGCTGTTCAACCTTCTCGTCGACATTGCCTATCATGTGGTTGATCCACGGGTCGAGCTCACATGAGACGCAGGAACTCGAACCTGGTCATTGGCCTGTCCATCGTGGGGCTGCTCGCCCTCATGACTCTCGTGAGTCTTGTCTACACACCGCACGACATCAATGAGATGCATCGCGAGCACCGCTTCGAGGGACCGAGCGCCCGCTTCTGGCTGGGGACCGACAACTTCGGCCGCGACGTCTTCAGCCGCGTCATGCACGGTGGGCGAACGGCCTTCTTCGTGGGCTCGACGGCGGTCGCGATCGGGTTGGTAGCCGGCACGATGATAGGGGGTATCGCCGGGTACGCAGGATCGTGGATCGACGAGGTGTTCATGCGGGTGATGGACGGCCTCCTGGCATTCCCGGGTCTCATCATGGCGCTGATGGTGATCGCGATTGCCGGCCCCGGCACCTTCAATACGGCCCTCGCGATCGGCATCATGAGCGTCCCGACCATATCCCGCATCGCTCGCAGCGGCGTCCTCCAGTTCAAGTCGATGGACTTCGTCCAGGCGGCCCGCACGATCGGCGTCCGTCCGGCCGCTATCCTGGTCCGCCACATCCTCCCGAACGTCGTCTCGTCGCTCGTGATCGCCGGATCGGTCGCCTTCGCGGCGGCGATCCTGAGCGAAGCGGGCCTCAGCTACCTGGGTCTGGGGGTCCAGCCGCCGACCCCGAGCTGGGGGCGAATGCTGCGTGAGGCGCAGGGGCACTTCCTGCGATCGCCGTGGTTCACGCTCGCTCCCGGGTTCGCGATCACCCTGATGGTTCTGGGATTCTACATGATCAGTAACGGCGTGCGTGACGCGCTCGACGTGCGGGGGCATCACCTGTGAGCGGCGCACCGTCGACCCGCGTGAGCCTGCTCGAGGTGCGCGACCTGCGCACCTGGTTCGGCCCGGAGGCGACGCCGGTGCGCGCGGTGGACGGCGTGAGCTTCACGCTCGAACGCAGACAGACCGTCGCGATAGTGGGAGAGTCCGGCTGCGGCAAGAGCGTGACCGGGCTCTCGCTCATGGGGCTCGTGCCCGCAGGAGGGCGGATCGCCGGCGGCGCAGTCAGACTCGACGGAACGGACCTGATCGGTCTCGATCACGGCGAGATGACCAGGATCCGGGGGCGACGCCTGTCCATGGTGTTTCAGGAGCCGATGACCTCGCTCAACCCGCTCATGACGGTCGGTGAGCAGATCGAGGAGATGCTGCGCTACCATCTGAGCCTCTCCCGGCGACAGGCCGTTGAGCGTTCCGTGGAGCTCCTCGATGCCGTGGGGTTCTCTCGACCAAAGCGACTGCTCGGCGAGTATCCGCACCGGCTCTCCGGGGGGATGCGGCAACGCGTGATGATCGCGATGGCCCTCAGCTGCGAACCGGAGCTCCTGATCGCGGATGAGCCTACAACCGCGCTCGATGTTACGATCCAGGCACAGGTCCTCGAGCTCCTCAGACGCCTCGCAGCGCAGGTGGATACAGCAGTTCTTCTCATCACCCACGACCTCGCGGTGGTCTCAGAAGTCGCGGATCACGTCTATGTCATGTACGCCGGTCTGGTCGTTGAGTCGGCGCCCACCCGCGTACTCTTCTCGAAGCCGCTCCACCCGTATACCCAGGGCCTGCTCGCCTGCGTCACCTCGATCAGCGAGTCGAAGAGACGCCTGCGTCCCATTCGCGGTACGGTGCCGCCGCCCGACGCGCTTCCGCCCGGGTGCCGGTTCGCACCCCGGTGTCCTCACGCCTTCGCCCGGTGTCCCTCGGCGGTACCAGGCCTTGTCGAGGTGGAAGCGGGCCACCAGGTCCGATGTTACCTTCATCCGGGAGGGACCGCATGAGCGCGCCTCGGCTCCTTGAGGTCTCCGGGCTGACGAAGTCCTTTCCGGTGAAGACGGGACTCCTGCAACGGACGAAGGGCCAGGTCCACGCGGTCACCGACGTCTCGTTCGGCCTCGAACGCGGGCGAACGATCGGAATCGTCGGGGAGTCGGGAAGCGGCAAGTCGACGCTGGCGAAGTGCATCGTCCGCCTCTACCCTCCAACCGCCGGGCGCATCAGCTTCCGGGGCGAGGATATCGCGTTCATGACGGAACGCAGACTCCGTGCGGACGTACGCGCCCGTGTGCAGATGATCTTCCAGGATCCGTACTCATCGCTCAACCCGCGACACACGCTTCTGTCCATCGTTGACGAGCCGCTGCGGGTCCATCACCGGCTGTCTGCTGTGGAGCGGGGGTACCGCGTTGACACGGTCCTCGAGCGCGTAGGGCTCGATCCGGCATTCCGCAGAAGGCGCCCGCACGAGTTCTCAGGCGGGCAGCGCCAGCGTATCGCGATCGCCCGCGCACTCGTGCTCAACCCCGATCTGCTCGTCGCCGACGAGCCGGTGTCCGCGCTCGACGTATCGATCCAGGCACAGATCGTCACCCTGATGCAGGATCTCCAGGAGGAGCTCGGGCTCGCGTACATCTTCATCTCGCACGATCTGAGCGTGGTGCGGGCAATCGCGGACACCGTGATCGTTCTCTACCTAGGCCGCATCATGGAGGTCGCGCCGGCGGACCGGCTCTTCGCCTGCTTCGCGCACCCCTACACGGAGGCGCTCCTGTCCGCCGTTCCCGTGGTACGGACCGACGACACGAAGGGCCCACCGCGTATCATCCTGTCAGGCGACCAACCGGACGCGACAGACCCACCGGCCGGCTGCGTGTTTCACACCCGCTGCCCCTACGCGCGCGACCGCTGCCGGAACGAGGTGCCGGCGGTGCGGTCGCTGCCGGATCAGGACGAGGGGCACCGGCTCGCCTGTCACTTCCCGCTCACGGGGCAGAGCTGATGCAGGTCCCGGACCCGAGTGGCGGCCCGCGTCCCGCGCGTCTGCGAACCGGTGCGCCTCAGCGGGTGGGAACCACGCGCAGGACGTTCCACGAGAGCCCGGACAGTGTCACGGCGACCGTACCGTCTGCGACCATTCGCTCCTTCAGCGCGACCGGGGCGACCTGTTCGCCGGCCGGTCCGTTCGTCGCCTTCGGATCGTCATGCGCAAGTGCCGTGTGAAGGAGCTTCGCCTCCGTGCCGAGCTCGCCCAGATCAATCTGGACGGTCAGGGCGTCCCGCCCCCGGTTGACGCAGAAGACCGTCGTCACGCCCTCGTGCGGATCGTGCACGGCAACCGACTCGAGGAAATCCACCTCGCCGAAGTCCCTGGTGTCGTAGGCAGGGCAGTGGACACGCGTCTGCAGGACGGTTCCCCGCGCAAGGGTCGCGGCGTGCATGAACGGATAGTAGATCGTCTGTCGCCAGGCGGGGCCCCCTTTCACGGTCATGATGGGCGCGATCACGTTCACAAGCTGCGCGAGACAGGCGATCTTCACGCGATCTGCATGCTTCAGCATCGTGATGAGCAGACACCCCACGAGCAGCGCGTCCTCGTGCGTGTAGATGTCCTCGAGAAGCGGGGGCGCAACCGACCACGGTTCGATCTTTCGATCCTGTTCGTTCGAGTGGAACCAGACGTTCCACTCGTCGAAGGCGAGGTTGATCGTCTTCGCGCTGCGTCGCTTCGCCTTCACGTAGTCGGCAACTGAGATCACACTCCGGATGAAGGCGTCCATATCGAGCGACCTGGCCAGGTAGGTTGCCAGGTCGTTCTCGCGGTTGCCGTAGTAACTGTGCAGCGAGATATGGTCCACGTGGTCGTAGGTGTGATCGAGCACGGTAGCCTCCCACTCGGGAAAGGTTGCCATGCTGCGGCCTGAGCTCCCGCAGGCGACGAGCTCGATGGACGGATCCGCCCATTTCATCACCTTCGCGGTCTCTGTGGCGACGCGCGCGTACTCGTGGGCGGTTTTGTGCCCGATCTGCCAGGGGCCGTCCATCTCGTTGCCCAGGCACCAGAGCTTGACTCCGTGGGGCTCGCGAAACCCGTGCGCCGCGCGCAGATCGCTGCGGGCCGTGCCCCCGGGGTGGTTGCAGTACTCAACGAGCGCGAGCGCCTCCTCCGGGCCGCGGGTTCCAAGGTTGACGGCGAGGTAGGGGTCAACGCCCGCCTTTCGCGTCCACTGCACGAACTCGTTCACCCCCACTTCGTTCGTTTCGACGCTCCGCCACGCGAGATCGAGCCTGCGCGGCCGTTCAGACAGCGGGCCAACGCCGTCCTCCCAGTTGTAGCCCGAGACGAAGTTCCCCCCGGGGTAGCGGACGACTGTCGTCCCGAGCTCCCGCACCAGGCTGATGACATCCGTGCGAAAGCCCTTCTCGTCGGCCTCCGGGTGGCCGGGCTCGTAGATACCTTCGTAGACGGCACGGCCCAGGTGCTCGAGAAACGACCCAAAGAGCCTGGGGTCGATCTCGCCAACGCTGAACTCACGGTTCACGACGATTCTGGTCTGATTCATTGCATCCTTCCTTTCCGGTGCGTACAATGACACCATGCCAGATTCCTGGACGAAGGCGCAACTGTCCCGCGCCTTCCGCGAGGCGGGTCTCTCAGAGAACGACGTCGTGCTCGTGCACAGCTCGCTGCGCGCTCTTGGCCCGGTGTCAGGGGGCGCAGACGCGGTGATCGACGCGCTCCTCGAGACGGTCGGCACGCGTGGAACGGTGGCGGTCCCAACACACACCTTCGCAGTGGTGACGCCTCGACAACCGGTCTTTCACCAGCGGCACACGCCGGCGAACGTGGGCACGCTTCCCAATGTCTTCCGCAGCCGCCCGGAGGCAGAACGCAGTCTCCATCCAACCCACAGCATCGCGGCGATCGGGGCGCGGGCTGAAGACCTCGTAGAGGGCCACGAAAGGGACACGACGCCGTGCTCGGCAGACGGACCGTACCGGCGACTCGTCGACTGGGGCGGGAAGGTGCTCATCATCGGGGTGGGACTCGAGTGCTGTACGCTCTTTCACGGCTGTGAAGAGTGGTCAGGCATGCCGTGGGCCGTCAAGCGGCGGCCAATCCGGCTCTACAGCATAACGGCCGACGGACACGAGATACCGGTCACGATGCACCAGCACTCGATCAATACGTGGGATCAGTATCCGCGGCTCGAGCCGGACCTGAAGGAGATCGGCGCGTTGCGGATCGGCCGGATAGGCGAGTGCCCCTTGCGACTACTCGACGCCCGGCGCGCGGCGGACTGGCTCGTCGCGCGGCTCCAGCGCGACCCGTCGATCATCCTGCCGGATCGGGTGCCGCAGTAGCGAGGGTCACTATCTGCCGTGGATCCGCGTCAATGGAGATCACCCCCGCATCGACCTGCGCGTCTGAAAGCTTCTCCTCGAGGAGGTTGGTCAACCAGGCCCGCTCCACCGGAACGCTGAACGCAATCCCCGCGCGCGCCGCATTCGACCCCAGATTCACCAGACGGACCACCGCAGCCTCGTCGCGTTCGTGCCACTTTATCGCGGACACGTGAACCGGACCGTCGGTCTTCAGCAGGAATCCCGAACGCGGCCAGCTCGGACGTCCCGCGTTCGGATCGGGCCTGCGGAAGGCGCCCTCGGCGGCGGAGTCCTGCACCCAGCTCCTGCCCTGGAACCACCGCGGATCCTCCACCGGCGCCTGTGTCGTCCGGATACCCATGTGGAAGAGCTCGGCCTCTGCGGTAAGACGAGCTGCGGACACGTCCTCAAAGGGACGGACAGCCATCGCAAAACGGTGCCTCCCGGGGCATTGGGCGAGCACCTGCCTGTCGGTCTCGAGCTGAGTCTCCTCCCTGACGTTCACCGTCTCTACAGCCCGCAGGAGCGTCACGGCGAGCGCGGAGTCATCGTCGATCATCTCGTACTCGTGCAAGCCCACCGCGTAGAACGCCAGTCCGGCTTCGCCGTGACAGGCTGCCACCCATTTCCAGAAGGGTTGCCCGTTCGCCGACCGCGTCCACCCACGACCCGCGTCCGGCGCGCGCTCGGCGACGTCAAACTGACTTCCGGCGCGCACGAAACTGGTTCCAGCGGCGGGAAATGCGAAGCGCAACCGGTGATCACGCGCGCCGTTGTCGACGGTGACGGTCACAGAGAGCGCTCGGGCGCCGCGATCGAGTCTCAGGCTCACCTCGACCTCGCACTCACCACCGCCGCGGCCGTTGCGCGCCGCCGCGAGGTCCTCAGGCATCTGCCAGGCAAGACGGTACCGGCACTCCTGCGACAGCCCGGTGTCCTCCACCAGGATGAACTCCACGGGACCGTCCCACACACGCTCGGCGCCGAAGGGTATGCTGACGTAGAGATCTCCCTCGTCGACGACATCGAGGAATCTGCCTGCCTCCTCGTACCGTCTGCCGGTCGCCTTGTTGGTGAGGTCGAAGCGCCCGTTCGGCCGGAGCTCGACACGAAGGTGCTCGTTTTCGAGGACAGGCGGTGTGGACGAGTCTGCGGGTCGTGCCGCGGTCGGCGGCGCGATCCGTGCACCCTTCGCGTGACGCACGATCCGGTAGACCGTATAGCCGTAGGCAGGGACCGACGGGGCAAACTCGATGTCCACGCGTCGAACACGAATAACGCCCGGCAGGTTGATGGGGCTGAGCACGAGGGTGCGACACTCTTCCGCCGCCGTTACCCGATACGGAACCGACGTGCCGTCCGGAGCGACGATCTCGAAGTCGCCCACCTCGTCGTCCGAGAGGAAGTAAACCGACGTTGCCGCTGCCAGCGCCACGGCGCCCGCAGCCTTCCCTATCGTGAGGGGCGACATATTGGCGACCATGAGCTTGAGATCGCCCGGGTCATAGCCCGCCTCGTCAACCTGCCTCGCCATCAACGAGAGCTTGCGATCGATCAGCCCTTCGGCCGTCTCGGTCACGCGTTCGTAGCGGTCCATCATGTGCTCGTGGACCGCGTCCTGGCTGCAGCCGCAGATGCTGTCGTGCGGGTGGTTCTCCATGAAGAGCTTCCAGAGGAAGCGCATGTACTCCCGGTCAACCGACTCGAGCCCGGTCATCGCGCACCAGACCGAAAGCGGCTCGAGCCACCTTTCGATCAGGTCACCACAGCGATCGTTCGCCTGTTTGAGGTAGACCCGCGCGGACAGCGTCCCGTTCAGGATGCTGTAGCTCTCGCCCTCACGCAGCTCTCCGGTCATCTGTGGAAGGCGCTCGTCCGGCAGTTGCCGCCTGAGCGCCTCCACATAGGCCGGCATGGTCGAGTGACTGATGTGGAGACGGTCGCCGACATCGCTTTGCAGCCGCTTCAGGATGGGGGCGAGGTTTTCCTGCGCCTCGAGGTGGTCCACCCCGTTCATGAGTAGCCAGGGTCCATCCTGGTTCACCGCCCGTTCGCGCTCCATGATTCTCGCGAAGAGTAGGCGCAGTTCCCCTGGTTCCTCGGGAAAACGCTGGGCGTTGTTGTACCAGTAGGTCATGTGGACGGCAAGCACGGCGGACCCGTCGGGTGCGGTCCACCGGAACCGCGAGAACCCGTGCGTACGCGGGTCAAAGCCGCGGCCGAAGATCGCGTTGTCAATCCCAACGAGCCGAAGGATCTGCGGTATCTGCGAGATCAGCCCGAAGTGGTCCGGGAGATAGCCGACGCGCATTTCTCCCCCAAGCTCACGTGCCACGCGAATCCCCTCCATGAGGTTCCGGACGGTGGACTCACCGCTCGTGAGAAAGAGATCGTTCTGCTCGTACCACGGTCCAACGAGCATGCGTCCCTCACGGATCAGGCGCGTGAGCGCGGACATTCGTGACGGCCGCACGGCGGCATAGTCGTCAAGCACGATCGTCTGAGCGTCCAGATGAAAGTGCGCGAAGTCGGGCTCTGCCTCGAGCAGGTCAATCGCGTGGTCAATCAGATCCGCGAGCCTTATACGGTACTGCTCCTGCGTCAGATACCACTCGCGATCCCAGTGCGTGTGCGAGACGATATGTACTGCCTGATGATCACCCATTGCCTCAGCTCCTTCGACCGCGATGGGGCGGGCCTTGGTGACTGAGTGCGATCGCGATGAGAGGACACATGAGGCTACCCCTTCACCGCTCCAAGCATGATACCCTTCACGAAGTACTTCTGCAGGAAGGGATAGACCAGCAGTATTGGAACCGTGGCGAAGACAATGCTCGCGGCCTTGATATTTTCCGGATTCACGAAAGCTTCGCGGCCCGAGTCAACAGCTCCCATGTTCTGGAAATTGCTGTTGATGACGATGGAGCGAAGCAACAGCTGGAGGGGCCACTTCGTGTTATCGGTGATGTAGAACAAAGCCCGGAAGAAATCGTTCCAGTGACTGACTGCATAGAACAGACCGATGGTCGCGATCGCAGGCTTCGACAGGGGTACGATGATTCGAACAAGGACCTGGAAATCGGAAGCACCATCGATCTTCGCGGAGTCTTCGAGCTCGAGTGGTACGCTCCAGAAGTAGTTCCTCATCAATATAACGTTGAACGGACTGACGAGAACTGGGATGATCAATGACCACAGACTGTTCAGGAGTCCAAGTCTGTTAACGAGTATATAGGTCGGCACGATGCCGGCGTGAAACAGCATGGCGAAGACAATGATCCCCATCAGAATGCGATTGCCGGGCACGTGTGTCTTGGAGAGCCCGAAGGCACCGGGTATCGTGAATGCCAGATTCAGTGACGTTCCCATAACGGTAACGAACACCGTTATCCAGAATGATCTCGTCAGTGTGTTTGTCTGGAACACGTACTGATACGCTTCGAGCGTCACGTCACGCGGCCACAGGAGCAATGGATAACGAGCGATGATGTAGCTTGGGCTCAGGGATCGCGCGAACACCACTACAATGGGCAGCAGGGTGATCACCCCCGCCACTAGGAGAATCGAATAGATGATGATCTCCGCCCACAGTGGGTTCCGTCGTAACCGACCCAGAGTCGCGGCAGGTGCTACGCCGGCAACCCCCTGTGAACTCCCCGTTAAAGCAGTCTTGGTTCTCATAACAAACGTCCTACCAGAGCGAGTATTCACCGGTGCGCCGGATTATGCTGTTGGCGACGAAGATCAGCACAAACCCGATGACGCCTTTGAACATGCCGACGGCGGTTCCAAGACTGTACCTGGCATTCTGCAAACCGATCCTGTAGACGTAGGTGTCGATTATGTCCGCTACCCGGTACACTGATGCGTTGTAGAGCACGAAGATCTGATCGAATCCGGCACTCATCACATTTCCAAGGGACAGAATGAACATGATAACTATGGTTGGCCTGATGCCGGGCAATGTCACGTGCCAGGTTTGCTTCAGCCGTCCAGCACCGTCAATCACCGCTGCCTCATACAGCTGCGAATCAATGCCTGACAAGGCAGCGAGATAGATAATCGCGCCGAAACCGAAGCCCTTGATGATATCGGTCACGACGAGCATCGGGACGAAGTTGCGGGTCGATGTGAGGAAATTGACCCGCGGAAGGCCCAGTTCGCTCAGCACGGCATTGACGATACCGGTCGGCTGGATGAAGACCAGCACGATACCTCCGAACACGACCCACGACAGGAAATTGGGAAAGTACGTCACGGTCTGAATGACCCGTTTGTACGTCATGTGCCGCACCTCGTTCAGCAACAACGCGAACAGGATCGGTACCGGAAAGCCGAATACGATTCTGTACGTGCTTATCAGCACCGTATTGCGTACCAGCCGAGCAAAGTCGGGCGACGTGAACATGCCTTCGAAGTGCTTGAGACCGACCCATGGACTTGCAGCCAGGCCTGAGAAGATCCGAAAGTCCTTGAATGCGATCGTCAGTCCGTAATACGGGATGTACGAGAATACGAGGAAGTAGAGCAAGGTGGGCAGAATGAACAGGTAGATGCTCCTCGCCTTCACTACACGCTTCCAGAGGGAAGCTCTCGCGTCAACGGCAACCACCGGCGCGAAGGTGTTCTTCGTCCTACTCATCGGGGTACTCCGGGAATTCGTCAACGAGACGCGAGCCGACGATGAGCACCTCTTGCGGCGGTGCGGGCGTCATCAACAAGAAGCCACGACTGCGCAGCCTCATAGCGGTTTCTCCACCACCGTCACCGAGTCGGCGGGTGCCGTGACTGAAAGGCTCCGCCCCTCATGGGTCAGCTCGCGGTTGATCGCGTTCGCGTTCGTGTTGAGAACGAGGTACGCGGACCGAGTCTCGGTGCAGTAGACCGCATCGAGCCGGCCGTCCACTACCGGCAGACCACGTTCAGCGAGAAACGCCGTGATCGGCTCGAAAACGGCATCCTGATAGTAGGCCAGCGTGGTGTCGACATCAACCTCAGCTGCGCCGGATAGAGGCTGGACATCGGGTGCACCGGCCTCCGCAGAGATACGGATCGGGATGTAGAGAGTCGCCCCACGGCCAATGAGAGATCTGCCACCCGTTCGGTTCAGGAGTCTATCAGAGTAGTCCTCGCCGGTGTCGACAGCGGAAATATTACTGGTGTTGTATACAACCAGTGATCCGCCGTCCTCAACCCACGACACAATCGCCATGAGCGTCTCAGTCCGGTACCGACTGCCGCCGCAGATAATCAGACAGGCAACGTCCTCCAAGACGCCGTCCTTGATCGTCAAATCGTCAACAAAACGGTAGTCGGTATAGTCGCGCAGAATCTCCATGCTCAGACTCGCCTGCACGGAGGTTATGTCACCTACGACTATGGGCACGTCAGGGTATAGCACTGCAATAGGGGTCACGGGATCGGTGCGAAACAGGTACTTGAGATTCGCAGAGAAGATCTCAGCTCGCTCACTGCTGCCAAGTATGTTCGGGCTGTAGAAGTGAAGCTCCTCCGCCCCGGTAGCGGTGGCGTTATAGATCCTCCGAACTATGCCGCTCTCCGTGACCTTGCCGGCGGGCTCGAATCCGAAATAGGCGCCGTAGTAGCGTCCGGACGAGGCGACCCAATTCGTGAGGATGAAGTTACGCGCGTAGTTCGAGGCTTCATTCGTGATTCGAACGCCACAGTCATACTGAGCGGCGATCTTGCACTGCTGAGCGAAGTCAGCGCCGTGGTACGGAACCGCATTCCCTCCGGTGCATAGATAGACGAGGTGATCCGGGAAGCAGTCGCGGGTGGTCTTGAGCCAGTACCCCGCAAACTCGGTCATCGAGGCCCTATACCAGTCCACAAAATCCAGCCAGCGGACGGCTGTCGGCGTCCCGTCGCAGGTATACGAGCCGGCCTTTGTGTATTCGTCCACGCGGAAACCCTCGAGCGGATCGACCGTAAGCTCCGGCATTCGTACGTCTGCATAGGATGCAAACCGCGTGCCCCATGCGTCGTTCAGCTCTTCGACGGTCACGTACCGCTCTCGTATGGAGGCCAGAAACGCCTCACGCGCGTACGGATCTGCCGACCAGTAACCAGCGTGCGAGTGGTACAAACCTGGAATCTGTGTTGTCCAGTTCCCGTGCCAGTCTGGGAAGATCGACTCTCCGAAATCTCCCGTGATTCCGATCAGAACGGCCTCGATGAGATTCTTGTCGGCGTACCGATCAGCGATCGCCCGCAGAAAACGGTCAACGTACGACCTGAACTGCATATCCCATATCGTCTGGACGCCGGATTCGAGCCCGTGTTCGAGACATTGAAGCCCGGAGAAGTCCCTGGACTCTCGGAACCAGTCTGGTAACGAGTAAGCCGGCCCAGCGATCAGAAACGGAACCCACTTCAGTCCGGCGGATTGGATTATCGCCACCTGTTCGTCCCACAGGCTGAAGTCCCAGCTGTCGCGCCCGCCGTTTTCCACGGTCTCCCATGTCACGTACTGCTCAACGCTCGTGAACCCAAGCCTCTTGATCGCCTCCGCTTCGTTCCTGCCGAGAGTCTTCACTCCCATGCAAAGACGCATGTCGCCGCTGCTCCCCTTGGGCAAGTCCGAAAGTGCGTAATCCCACTGCTTCGGTTGAAGCTCATCGCCCACGGGTTCAGCATGTGGTTCGTTGGCATCACGCACGCAACGGA
>SKZO01000119.1 GCA_007127335.1 Spirochaetales bacterium
CACCGCCGAGCAGGCAAAGGCGCTCTTCGCGGGCGAAGAAGAGGGGCTCATCTACTCACGCTACGGGAATCCCAATACCGACGAGCTGGTCGCCAAGCTCTGCCGGCTCGAAGGGACTGAGGACGGCCTCGCGACGGCGACGGGAATGGCCGCGATGTTCGCGAGTATCGCGGGACTCGTGAGGAGCGGCGACCACATCGTCGCCTCGCGGGCGCTCTTTGGCTCGACCCTGCAGATCCTCGCGACGATCCTCCCCCGGTGGGGCGTCGAGACGACCTTCGTAGACGGGACGAACCCGGCCGCCTGGGAGGAGGCGATTCGCCCGGAGACGAAGATGCTCTTCGCCGAGACGCCGTCGAATCCGGGGCTCGAGATTATTGACATCGCGGCGCTCGGCCGCCTCGCGGCGGACCGCGGCGCCATTCTCAACGTTGACAACTGCTTTGCCACGCCGGCGCTGCAGCGGCCCGCGGCGCTTGGCGCGCACCTCGTGACGCATTCGGCGACGAAGTTCATGGACGGCCAGGGTCGCGTGCTCGGCGGCGCGATCCTGGGTCCGGCGGATCTCATCGCGGAGCTACGCTTCTTCACCCGCCAGACCGGCCCCGCGCTCTCGCCCTTCAACGCCTGGATCCTCTCCAAGAGCCTTGAGACGCTCGAGGTGCGCATGGAGCGCCACTGCGAGAACGCCCTCGCCGTCGCACGCCACCTTGAAGCCGACCCGCGCGTGGAGCGCGTACGCTACCCCTTCCTTGCGAGCCACCGGCAGCACGAGCTCGCCCGCGCCCAGATGCGCGCCGGCGGCGGGCTCGTGACCTTTGACGTGCCGGGCGGCGAGGCCGGCGGCATGGCCTTCCTCAACGCGCTGTCTGTGATCTCGCGCTCCTCGAACCTGGGCGACACGCGAAGCATCGCGACGCACCCGGCGACGACCACGCACGCGAAGCTCAGCGAGGAGGAGCGGCTGCGGCTCGGGATCACCCCCGCGACGGTGCGCCTCTCCGTGGGCCTGGAGTCGGTCTCGGACATCATCGCGGACATCGACCGCGCGCTTCACCTGCAGGAGTAAAGCATCTTCCCGATTTTCCGCGTAGGGAGTATAGTGAAGGAGGCTCCGTATGGGTGATCCGGGTATGGCATTACGAGAAGAAGACGTCAGGCGAATCGTCGACTATGTGAAGCCGTGGCTACGCGATCTCGTGAGCGAGACGGCCGCGCCTCGGTCTCACGATATCTCCGCACAGATCGTCCGCGTCGAGGAGGAGCTCAAGGGGCAGCGCGAGCTCTTCGCCGAACGTTTCAAGGCGATTGACCAGCGGTTCGTGGCGATGGACCAGCGGTTCTCGGACATGCAGAAACACATGGATCAGCGGTTCTCGGACACGCAGAAACACATGGATCAGCGGTTCTCGGACATGCAGCAACGCATGGACCAGCGCTTTACGGACATGCAGAAGCAGATGGACACGCGGTTCGAGTCAATGGACAAACGCTTCGGCACGATGCAGTGGACCATGCTGTTCGGGTTCACGATCGTCACGGTCGCGGTGACCGTCTTCGGGCTGCTCGCGTAACCGACCAGTTAACGGTCTACCACCGCTCACCGAGCGGCGCGTCACCGAGGAGCTCCGGTATCTTCACCGGCTCGCCGCGGACGATGCTCTGTGCCGCGGCGACGCCCACGAGAATGGAATAGCTGCCGTCCACCTGGTTCGCGCGGCGGCGTAGCGGGTCGGGCTCGCCGGTGGGCGCGAAGATGTCGCGCAGGAGCACGGGATCGCCGCCGCCGTGACCGCCTGAGCCCATCTCCGGCTCTATCGCCTGCGGCCGTGAGAACTCCGGGATGAGCGTCGTGGTGATCCTGCCGCGCTCGAGCTCGCCCGGCACCGTGCCGTCGCCGTTGATGTAGGTGTTCTCACTCGCCGCGTGCTCGATCCTGCCCTTCGTCCCGTTGAAGGCGACGCGGTACCCCTCCACCGGCGAGTAGGCGTGGAGCAGGTAGCTGAGGATCGCCCCGCCGCGGTAGCGGACGCTGACGCTCATCGTGTCCCAGATGTCTATCTCGTCGCTGAAGACGCACCGGTCGCGGAAGTAGCCGTCGTGCTCCTCCTGGTCGAGGTACATCTCCTTCAGGCCCTCGTTCGCCGCGAGGTCGAGGAAGAAGGGGCAGCGTGAGGCGACCGGACAGCCATGGCACCGCTCGCCGCGACCGGAGAGGCCCATCTGCTCTGCCTGCGCCGGGGTGTAGTAGCGAAGCGACCCCTGCGCGAACACCTCCTGCGGCGCGTCGTCGATCCACCAGTTCACGAGGTCGAAGTGGTGCGTCGCCTTGTGCACGAGGAGCGACCCGGAGTTCTCCCGGCGGCGGTGCCAGCGGCGGAAATAGTCGGCGCCGTGACGGGTGTCGAGGTACCAGCTGAAGTTGGCGCTCAGGATCTCGCCAATCGCGCCCTCGCCGATCATGCTGCGGATCTGGCTGCGCGGGGGCGAGTAGCGGTAGTTGAAGGTGACCTGCAGCTCGCGCCCGGTCTCCTCGCGCGCGCGGAGGATCTCGCGGCAGAGCTCCGCGCTCGTGGTCATGGGTTTTTCGGTCACGACGTCGCATCCGGCGCGCATCGCGCGGATGATGTAGTCCGCGTGGCTGCGATCCGGGCCGGTGGTGACCACGATCCGTTCGGGGCGCTGCTCGGCGAGCATCCGGTCGAACTCGGCGTCGGTATAGACCGGCACTTCGCTTCCGCGCTCCTTCTTCACCCGCTCCTGCGCGATGCGCGCGCGGCCGATGTTCCGGTCGCAGAGCGCCACGAGGTCGCAGTCAGAGGCGAACTCGGTCGCGAGCGCGTTGACGTACATTCCCGACCGTCCGCCGGTCCCGACGACTGCATAGCGTGTCATGATCTCTCCTTATCCTCGGTCGGCCAGGTCGTACTCGGCCAGGTAGTAGGGGTGCTCGGGATCCCATTCGGTGAGCGTGCGTCCCTCGGCAACGCGGCCAATGGGGCGGACATCGCCGGCATCCCCGGTGGCGTCGTCTCCCAGGTCCGCGCGGGCGCTCTCTACGAGCTCCATGATCGCCGCCACGCGGGCCGGCTCTTCGGCAAAGCGGTTCCGCGACTCACCGGGGTCGTCACGCAGGTTGTAGAGCTCCTCGATCTCCTGGGCATCCTTTCGCAGGTGGAGCTTCCAGTCGCCCGATCGCACCGCTTCGAGCCGGTCGCGATGGTAGTAGTAGAAGTGATCGCGCGGGCTCTCGTTGCGCTCGCCGGTCATGAGCGGGGAGAGGTCGATCCCGTCAATCCGACGCTCGACCGGCGGGGCCGCCCCGGCGAGCGAGGCGATCGTGGGCAGCAGATCTATGGACGCGGCGATCCCCTCCTCCACGCGCCCGGCCGGGATGCGCCCGGGTCCGCGGACGATCAGCGGGACGCGCTGGCCGCCCTCCCAGGTCGTGCCCTTCCTGCCGCGAAGGTGGCCGTTGGACGGGCCGTAGTCGCCGCGGCTGCCGTTGTCCGAGGTGAACAGAACGATCGTGTTCTCGTCGATCCCAAGCCGCCTGAGCTCGGCCATGATGACGCCGGTCGCCCAGTCGATCGCCGCGACCGCCCCACCGTAGGCGCCGTTGCGGCTCTCGCGCAGGAAGCGTTCCTGAACGTAGATGGGCAGGTGGACGTACATGTGCGCGAAGTAGAGGAAGAACGGCGTATCGCGGTTCTCGCGGATGAAGGAGACGCAGCGCTCCACGTAGCGTTCGGTCACCCCCACCTGGTCGGGCTGCTCTTCGATCACCTCTTCGTCGCGCAGCAGCGGCAGCGGCGGATAGTCGGCCTTGCCCGGCTGCCGACCCATATCGTTGCTGTAGGGGATCCCGTAGTAGCCGTCGAACCCGTGGGGCGTGGGCAGGGACTCC
>SKZO01000202.1 GCA_007127335.1 Spirochaetales bacterium
CTGGCTGAGCGACGGCCGGCAGTTCGGAGAAAACGGCGAGGGGTTCTTCCGTATGAACCTCGCGACCTCACGATCGAACCTCGCCGACGGGGTCTCTCGCCTCGAGAAGGCGGTGCGTTTCCTCGAGGCGTCGGCCTCTGTCGCGGGGCGGTGAATTCGTGGCATTATGTGAGCGGCATGCTCGACGCGCTGAGAGGCAAAGATGAACAGACACGGGTTTGAGCTGATCGACGAGATCCCGCTGCCCGAGTACCGGGCGACCGGAGTCCGCCTCCGGCACGAAGCGACCGGCGCGGACGTCTTCCACGTCGCGAACGACGATCGCGAGAACCTCTTCGCCTTCGCGTTCAAGACGCTCCCGCGGGATTCCACCGGGATCGCACACATACTCGAGCACTCGGTGCTCTGCGGCTCGCGGAACTATCCGTTGAAGGACCCCTTCATTCTCCTCGTCAAGGGAAGCCTCAACACCTTCCTCAACGCGATGACCTACCCGGACAAGACGATCTACCCGGCGTCGAGCACCGTCGAGCAGGATCTGTTCAACATCATGCGGGTGTACGGAGACGCGGTCTTCTTCCCGCTGCTGCACCCGGAGCTCTTCCGTCAGGAAGGACATCGCATCGAGATCACCCCGGACGGGCGGTTCGACCTGACGGGCATCGTCTACAACGAGATGAAGGGGAACTACGCGAACCATGACTCGGTTGCCGCGCGCTGGTCGCACCGTGCGCTCCTGCCGGACACGCCGTACGGATTCGATTCGGGCGGCGATCCGGCGGCGATCCCCGATCTGACCTACGAGGACTTCCTGGGGTTCCACCGGACCTGGTACCATCCGTCGAATGCACGCATCTTCCTCTACGGCGACATCCCGACCGATCGGTACCTCGAGCTGCTCGACCGCCGTTTCCTCTCCCACTTCGGGAAGCTCGACATCGCGCCGGCAGTACCCGATCAGCCGCGCTGGGCGAGCCCGCGGGACCTCGTGGTCACCTGTCCCTCCGACGGTCCCGACGGTCCGACGTCGGTGACGATGAGCTGGCTGCTCGGGCCCGTGACCGAGCCGGCGGACCTGATCGCGCACGAACTGCTCTCCTACATCCTGCTCGGCACGAGCGCCGGGCCGCTGCGGCGCGCGCTGATCGAGTCGGGGCTCGGAGAGGACCTGTCGGCGCCCACGGGACTGGAGACCGATCTGAAGGAGATGGTCCTCGGCGTCGGGCTGCGCGGCACGAGTCCGGACAGGAAGGCGGGTATAGAGTCGCTCGTGCTCGACTCGCTCGAGCGGATCGCCGACGAGGGGATCCACGCGGACATCGTCGAGGCGGCGTTTCGCACGGTCGAGTTCCGCAACCGCGAGATCAAGGGCGGCGGTCCCAACGGGCTGCGGCTCATGGGCCGGGCGCTGCGCGGCTGGTTGCACGGCGCCGCGCCCGAGGTGACCATGTGCTTCGAAGAGCCGTTTGAGACCCTGCGGCGCGAGGCGAAGGCCGACGCGAGGTTCTTCGAGAACCTGATCGCCGGCTCACTGCTGCAGAACCCGCACCGCGCGACGGTCACCGTGCGTCCAGACCCGGAGCAGGCCGAGCGCGAGCGCGCCGTGGTTGCCGCCCGGCTTGCCGACCTCGCCGCCGGCATGACCGAACCGGAACGCAGACGGCTCGAGGAGGAGAAGGCCGCGCTCGAGCGGCTGCAGTCGCAGCCCGACCCGCCGGAGGCGATCGAGAGGATCCCCTTCCTGAGCGTGAACGATCTGCCGCGGGAGATCGAGACCATTCCCACCGAGACGAGGCGAGTCAACGGCGTCCCGCTCGTCTGCCACGACGTATTCGCCAACGGTGTGATCTATCTCGACCTCGTCTTCGACATCTCGGAACTGCCGGGCGAGCTCCTGCCCTTCGTGCCGCTCTACGTCGATGTGATCGGTGAGCTCGGGCTGCCGGGGCGCAGCTACGACGAGGTTGCCACGGAGATCGGGCTCAGGATGGGCGGATTCGGCAGTTACTGCGAGGCGGGGCTCGCGGTAGGGGAAACGGCGAGTGCCGGCCGCTCGGTCGTGTTCCGGATCAAGGTGCTCGAGTCGACGGCCGAAGAGGCGCTCGGGCTCGTGCTGAAGCTGCTCCTCGAGTCGCCGTTCGATAACAGTGATCGGCTCGACGATCTCGTGAAAGAGGCGAAGAGCGGGATGAGCGGCGCAGTGCTTCCCTCCGGCCACCACTTCGCCGCGGTTCGGGCGGCCCGCTCATTCTCCGACGCCGACCGCCACGAGGAACAGTGGCGTGGCGTCACGCAGCTGCTCTTCATCCACGAGCGCGCCGGCGCAAGCGTCGGCTCGTGCGGCGAGACGCTCGCCCGGATCGCTGAAGGCGTGATCCGCCGCGAGACGCTCACGCTCAACCTCACCTGCGCGGCCGACGCCGTGGCGCCGATGACCCGGCTGCTCGAGCGATTTGTCGACGGATTACCCCCCGGATTACCCCGCGGCGTGTCGTCCCGTGTCCCGGACGCCGCGCCCGCGGCGGAGCACGCCGCGGGCCACTCCGTGACGCCTGAGTTCGAGTCGCTGCTCGTACCCTCGGATGTCGCCTACGTCGCGGCCGCGTGCCGGGGAGCGCGCTACGGTTCTCCACGCGCCGTGCACGAACAGGTGCTCGCGCATCTGCTTCGCACCGGGTTTCTCTGGGAGGCGATCCGCATGAAGGGCGGTGCGTACGGGGCGAGCGCGAGCGCCCGCGGTCTCGACGGGGTGTTCGGCTTCTGGTCGTACCGCGACCCGCGCATCATCGAGACGCTCACCGCGTTCCGGGCGGGACTCGAACGTTTCGCCGCATCACCGGTGCCGGACGACGAGCTCGAGCTCGCCGTCATCGGGGTCACCGGCCATCACATCCGGCCGCTCTCACCCGGCGAGAAGGGAATCGTCGCGCTTCGCCGGCACCTGTACGGGGTGACCGACGCGATGCGACAGGCCAATCGCGAGACACTGCTCGCGACCACGCCCGACGATGTCCGCCGGGCCGCCGCCGGACTGCTTGAGTCCATGGATGACGCGCGGGTCGTCGTCATGGCCGGCGCGCGCGGCATCTCAGAGGCCTCGGGCGAGGTGCCCGACCTCGCCACGCATCAGATGCATCTTCCCGTATAGGAGGAGGACAATGAGACGAGTACCGCCACGGTTCATCTGCGTTCTGGTCGCCCTTCCGGTCGTCATGGGACTTCCGGCGGAGCTTCCGGCGGAGGAGGACGATCCGGCGCTCTACGCGGTTGGCGCGCTCGGCGCCTCGAGCCTCTACACGAGCTACTTCCTGCTTGGGACCCTCGCCGACGGCTACGCCACGGCCGCCTACACCTCCTCGTTTACCGACGAGATCGCGCGCGACGTGATCGGGCTCAGCGAGTCGTCGATCGAGGCGCTCGGGCGGATCGTCGCCGACGAGTCGATCGCCGCCGGCGATCGTGAGCTGCTGCAGGGCATGATCCACGCGCACGAGCTGTTGATCGCGCAGGCATGGGGTCTGATCGCCTACGTCGAGGACGAGGACGACACCGACGACTGGTTCCGCTACCGGCGCGCGGCCTGGGAGGCGATCAGAGACCTGCTCGATCTCGAGTAGCCGCGGTCCTCACAGATTGACATGCGATCAGCATACACGTAGACTCCCCAACCAGCTATGCGCATTATTCGCCGGCCGATCATGGTAGTTTTCGCGGGCTCGCTTGTACTTCTCGTCTCCGGATGCTCGATCAACCAGATTGCCGTGAACGTGCTTGCGAATACCCTCGCCGGCGGCGAGGGTGACGGGGTGTCGGTGTTCACCGCCGACGACGACCCTGAGCTCGTGGGCGACGCCCTGCCGTTCGCCCTGAAGCTCTACGAGTCGATTCTCGAGCAGACCCCCGAGCACGAAGCGCTCCTGCTTGCGACCGGCAGCGGCTTCGTCTCGTACGCGAACGCCTTCGTGGCGACACCGGCGACCATGCTCCCCTTCGAGGAGTGGGATCGCCGTGAGGCGATGCAGGCTCGCGCGAAACGGCTCTATCTGCGCGGGCGCGAGTACCTCGTGCGCGGGCTCGACGCCCGGTACGACGGATTCCGCGAGGCGTTGTTCGACACCGACCGGCAGGCCGTCTTTGCCTACCTGGGCAGGATGAACCGGGACGACGTTCCCTTTCTCTACTGGATAGGCGCGAGCTGGGTGGCCGCCTTTGCGCTCGATCCGTTCGATCTCGACCTTGCATTCACCGTGACCAGGGCCGAACCGCTCATGCTGCGCGCGCTCGACCTCGACGAGGAGTTCAACGACGGCGCGATCCACGACTTTCTCGTCCAGTACTACGCCGGGCTGCCCGATTCGATGGGCGGAAACAAGGAGAAGGCCGAATACCATCACGCCCGAGCTCTGGAGATCGCCGACGGGCGGCTCGCCGGTCCGTATCTGAGCTACGCGGAGGCGGTCGTCATCCCCAGGCAGGACGCCGAGCTGTTCGTCGACCTGATGAACTCGGCGCTCGCCGTCGACCCCGACGACCATCCGCCGGCCCGCCTGGTGAATATTTTGACGCAACGGAAGGCGCGCTGGTACCTTCAGAATATCGAAGATTTCTTCCTGCTCGACTGGCCGGAAGATGAAGGAGAAGGGTTTTGACGAGACGAGGCAGACTCCTGTCGGCACTGCTCCTGGTAATCCTGTGTGCCGCCCCGCTGGCCGCGCAGGAGATCAAACTGGCCAGCGTCGCACCGGAAGCATCGCCATGGGGACAGGCGTTGAACCGCATGGCGTCGGAGTGGAGCAGGATCTCCAACGGCCGCGTGCGGGTTCGCGTCTACCACAATTCCATCGCCGGTGAAGAGGCGGATGTCATCCGCAAGATGCGCATAGGACAGCTGCAGGCGGCCGTGCTCACGAGCGCGGGGATGAAGAACGTCGTACCGGAGGTCTTCTCGGTCAGCGTGCCCTTCATGATCGGCTCGGAGGACGAGCTGGAGTACGTCATGGAGCGGATCGAGCCGGAGCTGAACGCGGAGTTCGAGCGCAACCGGCTCCACGTCCTCGCCTGGTCGCACGCCGGCTGGATCCACTTCTTCAGCAAACAGCCCGTCACCTATCCGGACGACCTCAAGCGCCAGCGACTCGCGGCGAACCCCAATGACCAGGAGCTCCAGCAGGCATTCCGCATCATGGGGTACCGTCCCATCCCCATGCCGCAGCCGGATCTGCTTACGTCGCTGAACAGCGGCATGGTGGATGCGTTCTACACCTCGCCGCTCGTGGCCGCCGGGTACCAGTGGTTCGCCCTTGCTCCAAACCTGCTCGATCTCAAGGTGGCACCCTTCCTTGGCGCGATCGTCATCACCGACGCCGCCTGGCGGCGCGTTCCCGATGCGATAAAGGACCAGCTCCTCCGCTCGGCCAGCACGGTCGCGAACCAGATCGACGACCAGATCCGCGGTCTGGAAGCGGAGGCGCTTCAGATGATGCGGCGTCACGGTCTCTCGGTTCAGGAGCTGACTCCTGAGACCCACGAGATGTGGCAGGCCGACGTGGAACGGCACCGCGACGCGATCCAGGAGGTGTTCGACGCCGAGATGACCGCCCGGATCCAGAGCATTCTCGACGAGTACCGAAGCCGCTGATGAGGGTTTCTCGATCCGGTCTGCTCGGGACTCTCCGTACCGTCGAATCGTGGGCGGGGGGGCTGGGACTGCTCGTCCTCGCGCTCCTTCCCATGCTCGAGATCATCGTCAGGATCGTGGTCGCAGGCGGCATCTCCGGGTACAACGCCTACCTCGTACATCTCGTTCTCTACTGCGCCTTCCTTGGCGGGATGATAACCGCGCGCGAAGAGCGGCATCTGGCGATTACCGTTGCCGTTGATGCGCTCCCGCAGCGCTGGAGTGATGCGGCCGGCATCCTGCGGGTGTTCTTCTCAGCCATGCTCGGCTTTGCGTTTTTCTGGGTGTCGCTGACCTTCGTGATCATCGGGTTCGAGCCGCTGGCGCGCGTCGGGTTCGTGCCGGTGCACCTGTTCGCCGCGGTGATGCCGCTCGGATTCCTGGTGATGACCGTGCGGTTTATCCTGCGGGGGCCGCGAACCGTGAGCGCCCGCGTTGTCGCGGCGCTGGGCGTGCTCGCCGGGACCTTTCTCGCATCGCAGTCACTCGCCGACATCGTCTATCTGCACGCGATGGAGATCCCCGGCTTCGTCGACCGGATCGTCGATCTGTGGTACAGCGTCGTGCCGGTCGTCTCGCTGCCGCTCATTGTCCTGCTGATCATCACCGCCTTTCTTGGCGTGCCGCTCTTCATCGTGCTCGGCGGTGTCGCGCTTCTGCTCTTTGCGCGCGACTTTGGCGCGCTTGCGGTCGTTGCGAACGAAGGGTACGAGATGCTGACCGGCGGGACGATTCCGGCGATCCCGCTCTTCACGCTGGCCGGATTCTTCCTCAGCGAGAGCCGGGCGGGGGAGCGCCTCGTGCGGCTCTTCCGCGCCCTGTTCGGGTGGATGCCGGGAGGACTCGTGATCGCGGCGGTGCTCGTGAGCACCTTCTTCACGACGTTCACCGGAGCCTCCGGGGTGACGATTCTCGCGCTCGGTGGCCTTCTGTACTATGTGCTCACCGGGAGCGGAAGCTACGACGAGCGCTTCTCTACCGGCGTCCTGACCGGCAGCGGCAGCATCGGGCTGCTCTTTCCCCCGAGTCTCGCGCTGATCGTCTATGGTTCGATCGCGCAGGTCAGCATCTTTGACCTCTTCCTTGGCGGTATTCTCCCCGGGCTCCTGTTGGTCGTCGCGATGTGCACAGTGGGAGTCGTCGTCGCGATCCGGCGGGGCGTGCCGTCGGTGCCGTTTGACGGCCGCGAAGCATGGGCCTCGCTCCTGGAGTCGATCTGGGAGATTCTTTTGCCCGTGCTGATCGTCGTGGTCTACTTCAGCGGGATCGCCACGCTCGTGGAGACCTCCGCGGTCGCCGTGGCCTACGTGATCGTGGTCGAGGTCGTGATCCGTCGGGAGATCGGATACCGTCAGGTCGTCGATGTCTCGCTCAAGGCTCTGACGATCGTCGGCGGGGTGCTGATGATTCTTGCGCTCGCTCGAGCGCTCTCCTACTACATCGTCGACACGCAGTTGCCCACGATGCTGCGCGACTGGGTGCAGACCGCGATCGGTTCGCGGTTCGTCTTTCTGATCCTGGTCAACCTCGCGCTCCTGGTGGCGGGCATGTTCATGGATATCTTCGGGGCGATCCTCATTGTTGCGCCGCTGATCATCCCGCTCGGCACGGTCTTCGGCGTCGATCCGGTGCACCTGGGGATCATCTTCATCGCGAACATGGGCATTGGCTTCATTACCCCGCCCGTGGGTCTCAACCTCTTTCTCGCCGCGTACCGGTTCGAGATGCCGCTCGCGCGCATCTACCGGAACGTCGCGCCATTCTTCCTGATTCAGCTCGCGATCGTTCTGGTCATCACCTACTGGCCGTGGCTGAGCACTGCGTTCCTCGGCCCGTAGCTTCAGGCAAGCGGGAAGATCGCCACAACGAGCCATCCAAGGAAGAGCGCGTTCCCGATCGCATACCCCCAGGGATCGTCCGCGATGCCTCCCAGGAGTGCGGTGGCCGCGAAGGCGACCGGCAGCGCCGGCAGCACGAGCGTCAGGAAGAACAGCCCGTCTACCGTGATTCCGGCGAACGCGAGCGCCGCGAGAACTGGAATGGTCCAGGCGAAGAAAAGGCCGACGCGGTACCTCCCCGGCGCTCCCGCCTGGGCGAACCCGGCTCCGAGCTGCCACGGAAGCATCGCGAGCGCCACTGCCGGCCAGCGCGCGAGACGCGCCGGGATGAGGACCCATTGGAGCGCAAGGTGCTGCACCATGATCCCTGCCGCGACCCAGAGAACCGCAAAGAGACCAAGGCCAAGGACGACGCCGGCGATCCGCGGCCGTGACGGGCGAAACCCGAGCGCAAGCCATATGAGCCCGGAGATGAAGAACCAGAGCGCCGCGGCACCGGCCACGAGCATCCCGCCAAGCTCGGCAACCTGGACGACTGTCGCGATCGCCGCGAGTGCCGCGGTCGCGACAAAGGGCCCACCGATCATGCCGGCGACCCACCACCGCGCCCGGATGGCGGGCAGGCCGCCGCGTCCGCGAGCGGCGCCCCGGGGAATCAGCCTGCGGACGCAGGGACCGGCGACGCGGGCGATGAGCAGCCAGGCGACGAAGTGGAGCGCGTAGAGCAGGCCTCTTCGGTCGGTGTACACCGGCTCGTCGTCGCGCTCTATCGCAAACGCCGAATCAAGCCACTCGACGACGGACTCCTGGCTGCGGTCGCTGAAGAGGATCGTCATGTGCTCGACCCCGGGGACGATCTCCATCGCGCGCGCGACTCCCACGGCGAACGCCTCGGCGGTGTCGTCGCTCCCGCCCGCCTCGTCGAGCAGGCGTCTCGCGTTCGCGACGAACCGCGGCTCGAGGCTGCCCGCCTGCAGGAGGAGATTCCGCGGGGCTGCTTCGGAGAAGAGCGCTCCGGTTGGCGAGATCGCGACGACCGCCGCGAAGACGTCGCGGCGTCTGATGCCGGCGCGCATGGCGGCCGCGCTCCCCATCGAGTGACCCACGACGGCGATACGCTGCGGGTCGATCTCGTCCCGCTCGAGCAACGATGCAAGCGCCGTGTCAATGTTGTCCTGAAGCCCCTCGCGCGACGGGTCGAGTGGTGCCGGATTCGCTCCGTGTCCGGCGAAGTCCCAGAGCGCCACGCCGTACCCCGCATGGGCGAGCCGGTATGCGTAGCCGAGCATGATGCGCCGCGAGGCGCCGAACCCGTGGGCGATGAGGACGCCGGGGATCCCTCTGTCCACGGGCGACCGGCGCGCGACCACGTCGGTCGCCCGCGGCAGGACGTGCGTCATGGGCAGCGCGCCTTGCGCGTCGGGTGCGCGCAGGTGTACGACCTCAAGGTCGCGCGACGGTCGGGTCACCTGCCACCAGGAGCCGAGCACGAGACCGAGACCGATGAGGACGACAAGGACCGCCGGCGTGGGATGGAGCGGTTTCACGCCGGGGATCTCACCGGCACGATCCTCCGAAACACCATGCGCGGCAGAGACGATGCGCTGCTTCTCACAGGGCCTCCTTGTCCCGTGAGCCTACACCGGATCACGGCGATTTGACACCGCGGAGGTCGCGGGGGTACGCTTCCGGTCATGAAGGTGGTCATCGTCGGCGCCGGTGCGGTGGGCATGCAGATCGCCAGGCAGCTGATCGACGAGAAGAAGGACGTTGTCCTGATCGAGCCGAATCCGGACCGGGCGCGCCTGGCCTCGAATCGACTCGACTGCATGGTGCTGATGCGCGAGGGGAACAGCGTCGACGCGCTGCGCGAGGCCGGTACCGACGGCGCGGATTTCTTCATCGCCGTGACCGACAGCGACGAGGTCAACCTCATCTCGTGCGCGCTCGTGGAAAGCGAGTTCAGCGTTGCGTGCAAGATCGCGCGGGTACGGAACGTCGACTATACGACCTCGCGAGTCGTGGAGAACCGTTTCCTCGGGATCGACTACATCCTCAGTCCGGAGACCGTCGCCGCGCGCACGATCATCCGCTCGATCGAGCAGGGAGCGGTCAGCGACATCGTCCTGTTCGAGCAGTCGAACGTCCAGATGCGGCATCTGACCGTTGCCCCGGGGTCGGAGTTCGCGAACCGCAGCCTCAGCCAGATCGGGGCGATGGTGGAGCTCAATTTCCTCGTCGCGATCGTGCTCCGTGCGAATCGCTACATCATTCCTTCAGGTCGCACCGTGATTCAGGCCGGCGATATCC
This sequence comes from Spirochaetales bacterium, assembly GCA_007127335.1. GTDB lineage: Bacteria > Spirochaetota > Spirochaetia > DSM-27196 > SLST01 > SLST01. Next base: position 9,826 of record SKZO01000202.1, read on the forward strand.
TCTACGTCGTCGCGACCCAGGACGGGTTCGGCAAGCTGTACCAGCGGCTTGGGATGCGACCTGCGCAGATGCGCCGCATCGTCATCATAGGCGGCGGCAAGATTGGACAGATGATCGGCTCGTACCTGCTCGAGGGAAGGGGGCGTGATACCTCGCTCGCGCGCCGCCTGTTCGGTGCGCTCAAGCAGGAGCACCGCCGGAGTGTCAAGATCATCGACTGGGACTACGCGCGGTGCAAGGAGCTGACGCAGCTTCTGCCCGGAGCGCTCGTCATGCACGCCGACATATCGGACGAGGGGGTGCTCGAAGAGGAGCACATGGCCGATTCCGACCTCGTGATCGCCGTCACCGGCAATCAGGAGCTCAACATCGTCTCCGCCGTCTACGCGAAATCCCTTGGCGTCAGGCGGACGATTGCTCTGGTGAACAAGACCAACTATACCCGTATCGCCTCCCAGCTCGGGATCGACGTCCCGGTAAGCGTCAAGAACAGCATGGTCAACTCGATTCTCAAGCTCATCCGCAGCGGAAACGTCAAGAGCATCCACTCGATACCGGAAGGTGATCTGGAGGTCCTCCAGATCGTGGTTGACGGAGGCAGCAGCGCGGTCGGCCGCGAAATACGGGAGATCAAGCTCCCGCAGTCGTCACTGATCGTGAGCGTCCTGCGGGCCGAGGAAGCGTTCGTTCCCCACGGTACCTACCGGCTGCAGGCCGGTGATCACATCATCGTTATCGCGCGCCTGGAGCACATCGAGCAGATCCAGGGCGTCTTCACCTCCGCCGCATGAACACCGTCCTGATCCTCCGCGTGCTGAGCGTGCTGCTGCTGCTCGTCGCCGGGTTCATGGTTGCGCCGATCATCGTTGCTCTGTTCTACGCCGAGTACGAGATGGTTGCGGCGTTCCTGGTCCCGATCGCCGTGGTGGTTCCGCTCACCACCGTGTACCTGTTCGCCACACGTCGGCAGCGAGGCGGCTTGTCGACGAAGTCGGGGTTCCTGCTCGTGACGATGAGCTGGCTCGCCGCCGCTGCGATAGGTTCGGTGCCCTTCGTCGTCTCCGGGTGGATCCCGAGCGTGACCGACGCCTTTTTCGAGACGATGAGCGGGTTCACGACGACCGGCGCGACGATCCTGACCGACATCGAGGCGCTGCCGGCGTCGCTGCTTTTCTGGCGCTCGCTCACACACTGGCTTGGCGGTATGGGTATCATCGTGCTGACCGTGGCGATTCTGCCGCTTCTTGGCGTGGGCGGATACCAGATCATGAAGGCTGAAGCTCCCGGCCCCTCGGTCGACAGGCTGACGCCCAAGATTACCCAGACCGCCAAGATCCTCTGGTTCATCTATCTGGGCCTGACCGTCCTCGAGACCGCGCTCCTGATGGTCGGTGGGCTCTCGCTCTACGACGCACTCACCCATACGTTCGGCACGCTCGCGACCGGTGGGTTCAGCCCAAGGGCGGCGAGTGTGGGGCACTACGAGAGTCCCTTCGTCCAGGTCGTCATCACGGTATTCATGCTCGCCGCCGGAGTCAACTTCATCCTCTATTACCGCTTGCTCCTTGGCCGCTTCCGGGTCATCTCGCAGAACACGGAGGTGAGAGTCTATCTCCTGGTGTTCGTGGCCGCCACGGTGGCGATCGCCTTCGCACTGCACGGACGGGCCTATGACGGGGTGGGTGAAAGCCTGCGCTACGCCGGATTCCAGGCGGCGAGCATCCTCACCACCACCGGGTATGCGACCGCCGACTTCGCGCAGTGGCCCGCGTTCGCGCAGGCGCTGCTCTTCGCGCTCATGTTCGTCGGCGGGTCGGCAGGATCGACCGGCGGGGGTATCAAGGTCGTTCGAATCGTGACGGTCATCAAACAGGGGTTCAACGAGATGCGCTATCTCGTCCATCCGAGCGGAGTATTCGCGATTCGGTTGAACGGGCAGGTGATTCGCAAGGACATCGTCTATTCCATCGCTGGATTCGTCTTCCTCTACCTGATGCTGCTCGTCATCACGACGATCGTGGTGGCGACCGGCGGGAACGATATCGTCACGAGCTTCACGACCGCACTCGCGACGCTGGGGAACATCGGCCCCGGCTTCGGTCGCATTGGGCCGGTCGAGAATTACGCCTTCTTCCAGGACTACATAAAATGGTATCTGGGCCTCATCATGATGGTTGGCCGGCTCGAGATCTACACGGTGCTCGTGCTCCTCACGCCCGGGTTCTGGAGGGAGTGATGGCGCTACCGGGTGCATTGCGCGCGATCCGTCTTGCCGCTCCCCACCGGGCCGTCGCATCTCTTCTGACCGGCGGCGCGTTGGCGCTGGCTCACGGTGGTCGCCTCCCCGGCGGATTCCGCGCGCTCGCGGCGGCCGGCCTGCTCACGATTGTCGCACTGTCGGCGCTCCGTGCGTCGACGCTCCTCCGGGGTGTGGCGTCGGCTGCGCATCAGAGCATCGTGCTGGGCCTCGCCGGCCTCGCCGGCGGCGGCGCGCTCGCTGTGCTCATCCTGACTGCGAACTGGCCCGCAGTCGCGGTCCTCGTCATCCTCTGTCTCGTTGAGTGGCTCCTTTTCCATTCGCCCGTATCGATCGTCCGGGGCGTACCCGTTGAGGTCGGGATCACGTTCGCTGAGGGCGGGATACTGCCCGCGCTCGGGTACGCCGCCGTGACAGGAGGCTGGGCGGTGCCCTGGCCGCTTATCGCCGCCACACTCTGTGTCTCTCTTGCCTCCTCGTCGTCGGCGTTCGTCACCGACTCATACGAGGGCTCGCTCGCTCCGGGACCGACTCTCCGGCGCTTCGTTCCGGTGACCGTTGTCGTGCTCCTGTCGCTTTCGGCGCTCACGGCCGCGATCGCTCTCGTGCTTGCGGGAGCCGGCCCGGGGCTCGATCCGGAGCTCGCGCTGCTTGCGACTCCCGTGCCCGTCATGGCGGCCTTCTTTGCGTGGCTTTCGCTGTTCGATCCGAGACCGGAGTGGCGTCTGCGCCGTCTCAAAGGGCTCGTGACGGCGTCGGCATTGAGCTGGTACGCGGGGCTCCTGCTCGTGCTGCTGGTCGCCACGCCTGCGCCGGGGTAGGTTCTCCGGCATGGAACTGACCGTCTACTACGATCCACGGTGTCTGTCCCACCAGAACGGCCCGGGTCATCCCGAGCGCCCGCAGCGCCTCGCCGCGATTCGCGCCCGGATCGAGCAGACCGACTACGGGTGTCCGGTGCAGTTCGTCTCGCCGGAACCGGCTGCGGAGCACGACCTCCTGCGGGTCCACACCGCCGAGTACCTCGAGGAGCTCGAGCGGTCGAGTCGGCGTCCGCACACCGTCTTCGATCCGGATACGGCGGCGAACGAACACTCCTTTCTCGCGGCACGGCTTGCCGCCGGCGGCGCGCTCGCGGCGGTTCGGTCGGTTCTCGCCGGCGATCCGGTCCTGCCCTTCGTCGCGATGAGGCCGCCCGGCCATCATGCCGAGCCGGACCGTGCGATGGGGTTCTGTCTGCTGAACAGCGTTGCCGTTGCCGCGGCCGACGCCGTTGCCGCGGGTCTCGAGCGGGTCGCGATCGTCGACTGGGATGTCCACCACGGCAACGGCACGGAGCGTACCTTCGCCGACCGTGGCGAGGTTCTCTATGTCTCGCTGCATCAGTCTCCGCATTACCCGGGGACCGGGCGTTCTTCCGACGTGGGCAGGGGCGCCGGCGCCGGCCGCACCGTCAATCTTCCGCTGCCTGCCGGAAGCGGCCATCGCGAGTACGCGCATGCCTTCGAAGAGGTCGCGCTTCCCGTCCTTGCGCAGTATCGGCCCGAGCTCGTCATTGTCTCCGCCGGATTCGACGTCGACGAACGCGATCCTCTGGCGGGGACTCTGCTCGGCCCCTCGTCGATCTCCTGGATTACCGCGCGACTGCGTGAGATCGCGCAGAGCAGCGCCGAAGGTCGGATTGTCCATGTGCTCGAGGGAGGATACGATATGGCCGGGCTTGCCGACGGGGCCGACGCGGTGCTCTCGGTGCTCGCGGGGCGACCCGTGCAACCCACCGCCGCGGACGGCGAAGCCACCGCCGCGGACGGCGAAGCCACCGCCGCGGACGGCGAA
>SKZO01000044.1 GCA_007127335.1 Spirochaetales bacterium
CAACCCACGACGAGGTCTTCTCGGTTGATGCGCGGGCCGGCGCGCTTGTGATCGCGGAGTTCGCGCGGCGGCATATCAGCCGTGACGCGAAGTGGGGCCGGATCGTCGGTCTGACATCAGGTGGCCCGCTAGGCTTCCCGACGGAGGTCTCCTACGGAGCGGCAAAGGCGGCGCTCGAAAACTACACGATGTCCGCCGCCCTCGAACTCGCGGGCTACGGCATCACCGCAAACATCGTCTATCCCCCGGTTACGGATACCGGATGGGTCACCGAATCGGTCCGCACGTACGTGCAACGTTCGTCGGAGCACTTCCATATTGCCTCGCCGGAGGAGGTCGCCGAGGTGGTCGTGTTCCTGTGTTCCGATTACGCGCGGCTCATCACGGCGAACGTGGTTCGTCTGAGATAGCCGTATACTGTCATCCACCTTGCAGGCCGAGTCGGCGCAACTCACGTTCGCTAAAAAGGATAGAGGGAAGGTACCCGCCGAATACATGCCCCGGGGTCAAGTCCCTCGTGCAGCAAGACTTACTGGTATCTCACCTGCAATCTCGATGACAGTTACGAAGCACGACACCCCTTTTGTGCGTAGTGACTTACATGCCACGCCCCCAATACTGTCGCAATCCCGCCTGCCCCTGCGCCTACGACCCGCCTCCCGGGTGGCTCGCCCGCGCCGGAACCTACGCCACGCGCGCCCACGGCACGGTACAACGCTACGCCTGCAAACGCTGCGGCAAGGGTATGGGCGATCAGACAGAGTCGATGCACTACTATGCCAAGCGGCACCTGGATCTCGATGAGATCTTCAGCCGCGTGCGAGGCGGATCGAGTCTGCGCGACATCGGACGAGAGCTCGGCTGCTCACGTACCGCAGTGGCCAACGCGGTGGTGCGGCTCGGACGCCAGGCGATGGCCTGCCACGTCGACCTCCTGAGCTCGCTCGAACTCCCCGGCAAACTCGTCTTCGACGGGCTTGTCAGCGCGGTCACCAGTCGTGACTACCCCTCCCAGATCCAGACGCTCGTCAACCGATCGGCGGAGCTGTTACTTGCGATGACGCACTACGTCGGCGAGCGCGGAGGGCCGCGAACGGGCAAACAGCGCGAGCGGATCGAACAGAAACGCGCGCTATGGCGACCGCAGCCGGGGGCGCTGAGCGAGAGTATCCGTCTGCTGGTCAATGAGCTACCACGCTTCGTGGGACGAGGGAAGATCAGGATCGACACCGACGAGAACCGGCTCTACACCTCGGTAATCAACGCCGATCTCGCGATGCGGTGGTACCGGCAGACTCAACAGCTTACGGTTGTCCAGACCCCGAGCACCGTGCCAAGGACAACCAGCAATCCGCTCTTCCCGGTGAACTACGTCGACCGCATGATCCGGCATCGGATGAGGGAACACACGCGCGAGTCGATCGCTCTCGGGCAGAACTCCACGATGCAGATGCTGCGGATGTGGATTTTTGCCTGGGACCATAACGTCAGGCAGCCCTACCGCGTGAACGACCGGCACTGCAGCTGCCGCGCGATCGAGGCGGGAGCAAGGGTTGCGCTGGTGACCCGACTCCAGCGGGAGTTCATGAGCCGAAGGCGTTCTCTGCGCAGACTGCAAGTGCCGGAGTCGATGAGACAGGTCTGGCTGGGTCGGCTTGCCACCCCGCCGGTGCACTGGCGTAAGGGCCAGAGGACGATCGGTCCGGCGCTCAGGCAGTACGCGTTGCTCGATCTCCGGTTCGCGCGACCGGCGGGGTGAGTGGCAGTACTATGTAAACGCGCAGACGGTAGACGCGCACACTTGACCCACCGACAGGGGCTCCATAGACTGACCTGTAAGGAGCCTCCGCGTGCAACTTCACCTGATTGACGACGTACCTTTCGAGCCGAATCTTGGCGAGATCGCCGAGCAGATACGGCTCGACGCGTACCCGGAGCTCGAAGAGCAGGTGCGCGACCTCTGCAGGCGCTGTCAGGATGTGGCGCGGCCAAAGGCAGTCTACCGTATCGTTACTGTGGATGACACCGCCGGTGACAGAGTCAGCATGGACGGGCAGTCGTTTCGCAGCGAGGCGCTCGGGGAGAATCTCAGGGACTCCGAGCGAGTAATCGCCTATGTCGCCACATGCGGCACGGAGATCGCCGGGCTCGATCTGTCCGGTTATGACCCGTTGTCTGAGTACTGGCATTCGATCCTCAAGGAAAGAGCCCTTCGCGCCGTTACCGCGCGTCTGTACGAGGCGGTCGAGCACGAACACGGCTTTGCGGACCTGAGTCAGATGAACCCGGGGTCGGCGAACTACGACGTCTGGCCGATCGCGCAGCAGCGCCCGCTTTTTGCGCTCTTCGGCGGCGCGACCGATGACATCGGCGTGCGACTCACCGAGAGTCACCTGATGGTCCCGGACAAGAGTGTCTCCGGCGTCATGTTCACCTCCACGACCGGCTACGTGAACTGCCATGCCTGTGACCGTGAGAACTGTCCGAACCGTCGCGCACCGTTCCTCGGTCCGCGCGTTCCAGCGCAGGAGCGGTAGCGCCGTGGTCGTACCCAGACGCGAAGGAGCGGTGGACCTCGTGCTCCTGGAGAACGATCTGGCTCGGGCCGTGGTGGCGCCGGGTATTGGCGGGCGCGTCGTCAGTCTCGTCCATCGGCCTTCCGGCCGGGAGTTTCTCTGGCGCAATCCCGGGCTCGAACTCGAGCGGTGCGCTCCCGGATCGGAGTACGACCCGAACTTCTACGGGGGTATGGATGAGCTTCTGCCGTGCGACATCCCGGAGACTATCGACGGCATAGAGTATCCGGATCACGGAGAGCTCTGGACCTTGCCGCTCGACCGCGAGATTGCCGGGGAGCGGCTGCTGATGGCCGGACGTTTGCCACTGAGTGGGCTCACGTATGCGCGCACCGTCAGGCTCGAAGCGAACCGACTGGTGAGCGACTACTCGATCGGGAATCCCAATGACGAGGCGCGGGCATTCCTGTGGAAGCTGCACGGAGCTCTTGCGGTGCGGCCGGGGGACCGGGTCGTCTGCCCGGCCTCTACCGCCCGTGTCGCGGATCCCCAGTGGTCCCGCCGGACATCGACCGAGCCGTTCGGCTGGCCGATCGCCGACGGCCTGGATTTCTCGTTGGTGCCTCCGGCAGACGGCGCGACCGACTTCCTCTATCTCTCGGATCTCAGCGAGGGTCGAATGGCGCTTCACGCGACCGACGGAGCGAGGATTGAGTGCGACTTCGATCTGGCGGTCTTCCCGTGCGCCTGGTACTTCGCCTCCCATGGAGGTCTTGACGGGGCCGTCACGGCGATCCTCGAGCCATGCACCACTATGCCGATCAGCGTGAACGAGGCCGCCGGTGGCGGTGTGTGCGCCCGTCTCGAGCCGGGAGACAGGATCGAGACCACGGTGAGCTGGTCGATCGACGCGGCCCTCGGGGGAACGTGATGGACGGGGGAAGCGTCATGAGTCGCAGGAAGGTCGTGGTGACGGGTGCGTCATCCGGCATCGGCAAAGCGACCGCTGAGCGTTTCGCCGCCGAGGGATGGGAGGTGTGTCTCATCGCGCGGCGAGGGCACGAGCTCGACCGCCTGATCGCTTCCTTCCCGCAAGCAGACCATCTCAAGGTTGCCGGCGACTACAGCGATCCGGTGACTGCCGCGGCGCTCGATGACCTGCTCCGCGACCGTTGGGGCCGGCTCGACGTCCTGGTCAACTGCGCCGGGGTGTTCCTTCCGGGAGACGTCGTCGCTTCGCCGATCGCCGACTGGCGGCGACCGCTCGACATCATGCTCGACGGGGCGGTGCGCGTGACCCGCGCCTGCGTGCCTCTCATGGGGGACGGCGGACGGATCATCCACATCACCTCGATC
>SKZO01000067.1 GCA_007127335.1 Spirochaetales bacterium
GCTCCACGGATGCGCGCGTGTTTCGCGTGGCGACCACGGTCAGCACGAGCACCGGCACGACCGTGAGGACGATCATGAGCGCGAGCAGGCGGACTCGCAGGCTGTGACGGTGCACTCCTCGGATACTACACCTCCGGCGGGCGGCCGCCAACCGCCACGGAAACCGTCATGGCGACCAGGTACAGGCACCCTTCACGGCAAAGCACGGTGAGGCGGCGGGAGCCCGCTGCAAGCTGGAGTGCGCAGGCCCATGTGCGGTCACCGGGACCGATCTCGCAGACAGCCTCGGCGCCGGGCCCGTCTGCGCAGACGAGGAGCGAGGCGGCCTCGTCGGTCCGACAGGCGCCCTCGAAGCGGTAGAGGCCGGCCGGCTCGATCTCAACGACGTAGGAGGTCCATGCCCCGGCATCGAGGCGCACGCCGATCCACTGGTCCTGCCCCCAGAGCTCCCCGCCGCCGTGGCGGAAGTCCGGCGACTCGTCGCAGAGGGTGGGCATTCCTTCGCGACCGATGAAGGCCATGGGCAGTCGGTCGCCCGCGCGGAGGCGCGGCGTCTGTTCCTGCGGCACCGGCTGCGGGGTGTCAAAACCGACGCCCCGATCCGCGTTCAGGTAGAAGATCGCCGGCAGGCGCAGCGGCGGCCGGCGAAAGAGCGATCGCGTCACGTGCGGACGGCGGTCGCAGCGTGCGGTCGCGACGTTCTGCGCGTATTCGCGGAGAATATCGACCGCTTCGTCGCGTGGCAGCACGGCCGTGCGTGCGCCGCAGGGAGCATCCGGCGCATCGCCCAGGGCCGCCGCCTCTGCGACGCGCGACCATCCGCCAGGCGGGCGGACGGAGAGCGGGGAATTCGTGGTGTCCATCTTCTTCCAGGTCCAGAAGTTCCACGAGATATCCAGGTCATCGTAGAGCCCGAAGGCCCCGGTGTACCAGTCGGTATTGTTCTCACCGCCCTCGCCCATGAAGATGGGCAGGTTCCAGGCATCGCGCTTTGCGAGGTAGGGCGCAAGGCTCTCGCGGTCCGGATTGTTCCAGTACTTGTGAAACTCGAGGATGAGATTGTCGTCGATTCGTTCGGTGAAGACCGACCAGTCGGTCGCCCAGTGGACGCCCTCAAGGATGATCGCGTGCCGACGGTCGACCGAGCGGATCGCCTCAGTGATCCGCCGGTAGAGCGGGAGGACGAGGGGATTGTAGCGGGAAAACCAGTCGGGGAGCGGCTCGTTCAGGAGGTCGTAGCCGCCGACGATCCACTCGTCCGCGTACCGCCGGGCAAGCTCGCGCCACAGCGCCACGGTCAGGTCCGCATGCGTGTCACGCTGAAAGAGCTCCGGCTGATCGTTTTCCGAGTCGTCGATGTTCGTGCCCGTCTGGCCGCCGGGTGCGCCGTGCAGGTCGAGAATGACGTAGACCCCCCATTCCCGGCACCAGCTGATCAATCTGTCGACGCGTGCCATCTCCGCCTCGTCGAAACGAAGCGCACCGTTCGCGGCGGTTCCGCCGGCGTTCGAAAGAATGGTGCGAGCGTTCAGCGGCAGACGAAGCGAGTTGAAGCCGGCGGCCGCGAGGTCCGCGATGTCCTCCTCGCCGATGAAGCGGTCCCGGTAGGACTGCCAGAACCGACTCGCCTCCTCTTCGCCGACGAGGTCGTCCACGAGCCGCTCGATCCGGCGCGGTCTGTCCGTTGGCGCAGGGAGCCGCCACATGTACCCTTCAGGCAGCAACCAGTTCCCGATTCCCACGCCGCGGAGCCGCACGGTGCTCCCGTCTTCGTCCACCAGATGCCGGCCCGCCGTTCTGAGATACCCGCCCATGGTCACCCCTTGATGGCGCCGTCCACGATCCCCCGCATCACGTACTTCTGAAGCGCGAGGAAGAGCGTGACGACCGGAAGCATGGCGAGTATAAGCGTTGCGAGGATGGCCGACCATTCGTGGTTGCCGTAGCGTCCGAAGAGCATGTTGGTGGACAGGAGCACGGTGTAGCGGTTCATGTCCGTTATCATCAGAAGCGGGAGCAGGAAATCGTTCCACATCCAGAGTGTATTGAGCACGATGATCGTGACCGTTACGGGCGCGAGCAGCGGAAAGACGATCGTGGCGAAGTAGCGCAGCTCGCCGCATCCGTCTATCACCGCGGCTTCATCGAGCTCGCGAGGAACCGACTTCACAAATCCGTGGTAGAGGAAGATGGCAAGCGGTACCCCCAGGCCGACGTAGATGATGCCGAGACCGACCGTGGATCCCTGCAGGTGAAGGGTCCGCGACACACGGGTGAGGGGGATCATGATCGAATGGAAGGGGATGAGCATGGACATGACGAAGAGACCGAAGATGATCCCGCTCACGACGCCACGGGTGCGCGAGAGCTTGTAGCCGGCCATTGCGGCGAAGACCACGATCCCCGAGAGGCCGACGAGGAGCACCATAAGCGTATTCCACACGCTTCGCAGGAAGCGGGTGCGCTCGAAGGCGACTGCGTAGTTCCCGAACTGCAGCGATGCCGGGAGTGCGAGAATGTTGGTGATGATCTCACCGTCGGTCTTCAGCGAGTTGAGCAATGCCATGAGGACCGGCACGATGGCGATAGACGCCGCGAGCACGAGGACGGCAAGACCTGTGAGGTCCGCGAGTGACTCACGCACTGAGACCCTGACTCCGGTCATGCCTCCACCTCCCTCTTCTTCATAACCCGCAGCTGGACCAGCGTGACGGCGAACACGACGAGGAAGAGCAGCGTCGCCTTCGCGCTCGCGTACCCGTACCGGTAGCTCATGTTGAACGCCTCCTCGAAGATGTTGAGCGCCACAACCTGCGTTGCGCGTCCAGGGCCGCCGCCGGTCAGGGCGTAGACGACTTCGAAGACCTTGAACGACATGTTGAGCGAGAGGAAGACACCGATCGTCACGGCCGGCAGGATCATGGGCAGGGTCACGAACCGGGCGACGCGAAGGGGGCCGGCGCCGTCGATTCGGGCGGACTCGATCAGCTGTCGCGGCACGCCCTGGAGCGCGGCGATGTAGATCACCATGAGGTATCCTGCGCCGGCCCAGAGCGAGACGGTGAGAATGGCCACGAACGACCACGAGGGGTTCCCAATCCACGACTGGTTCAGGAAGCCGAGCACTCCCGCGGGGTCAAGTCGCGGCAGGACGCGGGTGAACATGAACAGCCAGATGAACCCGCCGATGATCATGCTGATCATGTTGGGCAGGAAGAGCAGCGTGCGGAAGACGAGCCGGCCGCGCGTGCGAGCCTCCACGAGCAGCGCGAGCAGAAGCGCGAACACGTTCTGCAGAACCACCATGACCCCGACGTACCGCAGGGTGAACAGGAGCGAGGCGATGAAGTACTCGTCCTCGACGAGCGCCTCCACGTAGTTCTGCAGCCCGACGAAGCGGTAGCTGGGGTTCAGCCCGTTCCAGTTCGTGAAGCTGTACCAGATGCCGCCCGCCGCCGGGACGAGGACCAGCGCGATGTAGAACACGAGCGCCGGCGCGGTGAACGCGAGGAGCTTCACGGTCGGGGACAGAGCGGCCCGGGGGTTCGTGGCATGTACCAGTTGCTCCGTGGATACCATAGGACCTCCGCTGCGAACTGCTTCGCTCAAGCCTATCTCTACCACGGCCGCGGACCCCGGTCATTCAAGCATCTTTGCGGGCATGATTGCACGATATTGATCCGGACGGTGAAGTTCGGGCTGCGCCACGGCGGGAGAACCGCGTCCCGGCGAGCCGGCCCCCGAGACCGAGGCGCGAAAGGTCTTCCCCAACCCGGGCAAACCGGAACGAGCTCATCGCAGGGCAGGGAGCGCGACGAGGAATACCGTTCTCCCCCGCTCCGTGATCGTCCCGGATCAGGAGGGCAA
>SKZO01000275.1 GCA_007127335.1 Spirochaetales bacterium
ACCGGTTGACCTCTCGCTCTACGACCTGCCCGTGACCATTCTCGCCGCACCGTGCGATGCCCGTCACAGCCCGGGGCACCGTCTCGAGTGGGCAGCTGATGTCTCACGTCCTGACGGGCATCTCGTTATCGGAGTCGCTCACGGAAGCATCGACGGTCTGACCCTTGACGCAGAAGGGCACTACTTCCCCATGGACCGACGCCTGCTCGCCTCACTGCCCGCCGATCTCTGGCTCGTCGGCCACACCCATCGCTGCCACGACGTGCGCGACGCACGGCTGGTCGTCCCGGGGGCTCCCGAACCGGACGGCTTTGATTGCCCGGTCGCCGGCGGCGCCGTGGTCGTGCACTTCCCCGCGGACCCGCCCAACTCCGGGCAGTATGCTGCGTATGAGCTCGAGACCGTGCCCACCGGACGTTTCCGCTTCGTTGATGCTTCGGTCGAGCTCGACGACGCGCCTGGTGCATCCACCGCCGAGGATCTGCGCAACGCGGTTCTCGCGACGCTCCCTGCCGGCGAGGTGCTCGTCCGTGTTTCGGTTCGGGGCACCCTTGCGAGCGAAGCCTTTGAGCGATGGAGTGCCGCCTATCGGTCTCTGGCAGACGATCCGCGGATCGTCCGGATCTCCGATGACGAGCTCGTACGAGTCCTGACGCAGGATGATGTGGACCGACGATTTGCCGCCGGGTCCTTCGCCCACCGTCTGCTCTCACGTCTGCTCGAACAGGACGATCGCGACGGGCTCGCGGAGGCGCTCGCTCTGATTGACGAGGTTGGCGCATGACGCTCTCAGGTGCCCGGATCGCCGTCTTCGCGGCTCTTCGCGACCTGCAGGTCGAGTTTGTCCCCCACCTCAATCTCATCGTTGGTGAGAACGAGGCCGGCAAGTCGACGCTGTATGCTGCGATCCGTCACGTGTTGCGTACCCCCGCTCAGCTGACCCGCAACCGCTTTGAGCGGGAGCTCGGACGATACGTTCCGCGTCCCGACGGAAACGAGATCGAGGCGGCACTTACGTTCACGGTGGATCGCGCCGCCCCGGGGGCGGTCGTCTTGACGAAGCGGTGGGGCCCCGATCCACGAGCCGTGCTCACGATGCCGGACGGCACGAAGGTGAGCGGCGCTGAGGTGGACAGTCGTGTGGAGGCGATGCTGCCGGTCCGGGCGGGAACCTGGACCACGCTCTTCCTCGTTGGGCAGGCGGAGCTCGACGCCACGATTGCCCGGCTCGCCGCGGCGGACGGGAGCCGTGACGAAATCGTCGGGGTTCTCAGGCGCGCGCAGGAAGAAACCGGCGGCGTCCACGTCGAGTCATTTGAACGCGCGCTCCAGGCGCGATCGGAGCGTCTGTTCGGACGATGGGATCGTGAGCGCGATCGTCCGGAAGGGGGACGCGGGATCGAGCGGCCGTGGAGCAAGGGAGTTGGCGAGCTCCTGCGCCTCTGGTACGAGCGCGAGCGCATGCGGCATGAGCTCCAGGAGACCGTGCGTGCGGAAGAGGCGCTCGAGGCGGCCGGCACTGCGATCGCGACGACCGAGGAACGCCTGCGGTCGGCCGAAGGCTTCGTTGCCGATCATCGTGAGGCGTACGACTCGCTTCTACGCTCGGAAGCGCTCGAGCGCGAGATCGACGCGCAGTCGGCCATGCTGCATGAGCTGCGTGGCGCCATGCGCCGATGGCCGGTCCTGCGGGAGGAGCTGCGCCGGGCCGAGGATCAGCATGGCGTCGCGGCTCGGAACGTTGAAGCCGGGGAGGCCGGGCTCGCCCGCGCGATGGAACGGCGGTCGCGGTCGGCGCGTCGCGACCGGTATGAGCGTGCCCGGGCTGCCCGACGGGAGATCGAGGAGATCCGGGAACGTCTGCAGCGGATCCCCCGTATAGAAGAGGCATTGCTCGCCGATATGCGCGCCGCCGAACAGCGGTGCGCCGACCTGCGTGCGCGTCTGTCCGCGGGCACGCTCCGTCTTGGCATGACCTTCGACGAGCCAACCGTCCTCGAAGTCACACGCGATGACGGTCCCCCCGCCGTCGTCGAGGCCGACGCCGGTACGAGACTGCAGGCGGAAGCACATCGCCGCATCGAGATCCGGTCCGATGTCGTACGCCTCGAGGCGGAGAGCGGCGACGAACCGTACGATGATCTTCGTTCTCGCCTGGTCGAAGCGCAGCGCGCGCGGGATTCGATGGCGGAGGAGCTCGGAGTCGCCTCCGCTGAGGACGCTGCGGCGAGGAAGAGCGAACGGACTGCCCTGGAGCGAGAGCGGGGCGCCGCTCAGCGCCGTCTTGACGAGATCCTTGCGGATGAGCCGTTCGAGGCGCTGCGTGAGGAGTTCGCCGCCGAGGCAGCTGCTTCGGGCGACGCGCACTCCCACGACGACGAGCTCGACGAGGCCGGCTGGGCGCGCGCCGCTGCCGACGCGAAGCAGCGGCTCGGTGCGGCTGAGGTCGAAAGACGCAGTCTCGCTCAGGAGGAGGCGCAGCTCGTTGAGCGTCACGCGTCGCTCGACGCATTGGAGGACCGGCTCGTGGAGGTGCGAAGCCGACTCTCCGCGCTCGAGCGCGAGCGAGACCAGGCGTCCGATACCCCCGCCGGATTCGAGACGACCGCACAGTTTCTCGAGGCCTACGCCGAGCGACAGGCTGAGGTTCCTTCGCTGCGCGAGGCGTACCATGAGGCGAGGGTCGCACAGGCCGATCTGCTTGCGCGCCTGCCTGAGCGCACCGCTGAGGAGGTCACGGCGGCGCTTGAAGAGGTTGAGCGCGAGTACCGGCAGGTTCGTCGCCGTGCCGATGCGGTTACGCGGCTCGAGGCCGCCGTGAGCGCCGAGCGTACCGCGCAACGCAGCGATCCGTTCGAGCCGTTCGCGCGACTCGTGGGCCGGTATCTGGCGATCGCCTCGGACCGGCAGTACTCGGTGATTGGATCCGGTGATCCACCCGACGGTGCCGATGGCGCCGCGGGCTCTCCGCCACCGGACCCGCTGATACCCGCGCGATACGCGAGAGAGGGCGGACCGCAGCTCGCCTACGAGTTGCTGTCGCAGGGGACGCGTGACGTCGTTGCGCTTGCTCTGCGTCTGGCGCTCGCGGAGACCGCGCTCGGCGATGCCGACGCCCCGCTTCTGCTCGATGATCCGCTTGTGGACATGGACCCCCGCCGCCGACAGGCCGCCGCGAGTGCAATCGTCTCGTACGCACGGTCACGGCAGGTACTGCTGTTCACCTGTCACCCGGAACACGCGGCCCTGTTCAGCGACGCGCACCTCGTGAATCTCGGGTCGGTACCGGGCCGCACGACAGGCTGAATGCGTGCGCGAGGGCCTGGAGCGCCCCGTCAAGGCGCGTGGTGAGTTTGACCGTCGCGACGGGATCGGCCCGGGTCGGCCCGTCGGTTATAACGATGACCGGCTTTCCCGACTTCACAGCCGAAGCAACGAACCGGTACCCCGAGTAGACGGTGAGGCTCGTTCCAAGGACGAGCAGGAGGCTCGCGGACTCGAGCATGGAGAAGGCGGCGCGCACCCGCGGCTGCGGAACGCTCTCGCCGAAGAACACGATGTCCGGTTTGAGCGTGCCTCCGCAATGCAGGCAGGCCGGTACCCGAAACGAATCGGTTCGCTCCTCCTCGAGATCAACGTCGCCATCCGGGGCGACGGTCCCCGCCCTGCCGAGCCATCCGGGATTCTGCACCATGATCCGCTCCTGCAGCCCCGTCCGGCTCTCGCTCCTGCCGCATTCGAGACAGATGACCGATCGCAGGGCGCCGTGGAGTTCCACGAGCCGTCGGCTGCCTGCGGCGGAGTGCAGGCCGTCCACGTTCTGCGTGATCAGACCGGTCGCACGACCGGTGCGTTCGAGCTC
>SKZO01000342.1 GCA_007127335.1 Spirochaetales bacterium
CGCGCTACCGGCGGGAACCGAGTCGCACGGGCAGATCGGATTCGACCCAGCCGCGCACACCGCCCCTGAGTACGAGCACGTCTTCCACGCCGCGCGAGATCAGCTCGATCGCCGCGGCGGAGCTCGTTTCTTCGGCGGGGCAGCTGCAGTAGATGATGAGGGTTCGGTCGAGCTCGGCGAGACGCGCGGCGTTCGCACCAACCTGGTTGAGCGGAACGAGGATGGCCCCCGCGAGGTGGAGCTCCTCGTAGGAGCTGCGGTCGCGCACGTCCACGAGCACGGCAGTGCGGTCGATGATCATGTCGTAGGCGTCGCGCGGCGAGATGAGATCTCCCGGTCGTCTGCGCCCGACGCCGACGACCGTAGCCGTGATCGCGATGAGGAGCACGGCCGACGCCGCGATGAGAACCGTCGTTCGTCTGTTCATGGGAGCCTCCAGGCTGAAGGTACCCGGAGAGGCAGTTTCTGACAACAATTATCAGGCATTTGTGATCGAAGGCGAGTCGATCTTTCATTATACTATGCAGATCCAGAGGGGATCCGTGGACGCAAATCAACTCGATGTGACAAATGCCCGCTTCGTGGACGACCTCTACCAGGCGTGGCAGGAAGATCCCGCGGGCGTGGAGCCGGAGTGGCGCGCCTACTTTGAAGCGCTCGAGAACGGCGGGGTCGCCGAGTCGGGTCTCGAGCTGCGCGGCGTACGTGGCCGGGACGAGGCTGCGGGGCCGGGCGCGGGGGGCGGCGGCGGGCCGGGCGCCGTTCCGCTCGAGGCGGCGACCGAGCTCGCGCAGAAGCAGAGCCGGGTGGACAGTCTCCTCTGGGCATTCCGTGACGTGGGCTATATCCACGCGGACATCAATCCGCTTCGCGACTACAGCACCCCCGAGCTCTACTACATGTTCTACACGATGGAGGGCACCTACGAGGGGCTGTCTCCGGAGAACTTCGGGCTTGGAGAAGCGGACCTGGATACGGAGTTCGCCGCCGGCCGTTACCTGCGACCGCAACGCGACAGCCTGCGGAACATCCTCGAGCAGATGCGCAGCATCTACTGCTCGACGATGGGGGTGGAGATCCTCCACATCCAGAACAAGCCCATGAGGCGCTGGCTCATCGAGAAGCTCGAGAGCCCGGACGCCCGCCGCGAGTGGAGCGGCGAGCAGAAGCGTCGGTTCCAGAAGGACCTCATCAAGGCGGAAGCGTTCGAGCACTTCGTGCAGTCGAACTACATTGGGCAGAAGCGGTTCTCGCTCGAAGGCGCGGAGGTGCTCGTCCCGGCAATGCGCTACCTCATTGATTCGGCGGCGAAGCACAGTCTGAAGGAAATCGTCGTCGGCATGGCGCACCGGGGAAGGCTCAACCTCTTCACGAACGCCCTG
Organism: Spirochaetales bacterium; assembly: GCA_007127335.1. GTDB lineage: Bacteria > Spirochaetota > Spirochaetia > DSM-27196 > SLST01 > SLST01. The sequence continues at coordinate 1,383 of SKZO01000342.1, forward strand.
CGCAAGCCGGGCGTCGAGGTCTTCAGCCAGTTCGAGGACAACTACCAGCCGCAGACCTACGGCGGCAGCGGCGACGTCAAGTACCACCTGGGACACAGCTTCGACCTGCGGGTCGACGAGACGCGGACGATCCACATCAGCCTCGTGGCGAACCCGAGTCACCTCGAGGCGGTCGACCCGGTCGTGGAGGGCAAGACGCGCGCCATCCAGCGGCTGCGGGGTGACCGGAACCGCAAGAAGGTCCTGCCGGTGCTCATCCACGGAGACGCGGCGTTCAGCGGCCAGGGGGTCGTCGCCGAGACGTTCAACCTGAGCCAGCTCCGCGGTTACCGTACCGGCGGCACGGTGCACATCATCCTGAACAACCAGATTGGTTTCACCACCGCGAGCCGGGACTCGCGAAGCACCTTCTTCGCGACCGACATCGCGAAGAGCCTGCCCTGCCCCATTTTCCACGTCAACGGCGACGACCCGGAGGCGGTCGTCCGCGGGATCGATCTCGCGATGCGCTACCGGCAGAAGTTCGGCTACGACGCGGTGGTGGACATCCAGTGCTACCGGCGACTCGGTCACAACGAGGCCGACGAGCCCTCGTTCAGCCATCCGCTGATGTACAACCTGATCAAGAACCGCAAGAGCGTGACGAAGCTCTACGGGGAACGGCTCGCGGACGAGGGGAGCTTCCCGGCGGAGGATCAGGAGGCGTTCAAGGAAAAGTACGTGGGGGTGCTCAAGGCCGAGATGAAGAAGGCGAAGGAGGGGTACAAGCCCCCGATAGACGACGCCTTCGAGTACGGCGAGTGGCAGGCGTATCGCCACGACTACACCTTTGAGCCGGTTGCGACCGGCGTGCCTCGTGACCGCCTCGACCACATCAGCGAGGTCCTCACGACGATCCCGGACGATTTTCACATCCACCCGAAGCTCAAGCGGTTCGTCTCCGACCGGCGAAAACGGTGGGAGGAGGGAACGACGATCGACTGGTCGTTCGCGGAGAGCCTCGCCTTTGGCAGCCTCCTCATGGACGGACACCCGATCCGCCTCAGCGGAGAGGACTCAGGACGCGGCACCTTCAGCCAGCGCCATGCGGTCTGGTGGGACGTGGAGACCTCGAAGCCGCGAACTCACGTGGCGCTGCGCGACCTGTCGGTCGACCAGGCCGCGTTCAGCGTCTACGACAGTCCGCTCTCCGAGTTCGCGGTCCTTGGCTTCGACTACGGCTACTCGCTCGCCCAACCGAATATCCTCGTGATGTGGGAGGCGCAGTTCGGTGACTTCGTCAACGGCGCCCAGGTGATCATTGACCAGTTCATCGCCGCCGGGGAGAGCAAGTGGTTCCGCCAGTCGGGGCTGGTCATGCTCCTGCCGCACGGATACGAGGGGCAGGGCCCCGAACACTCGAGCGCCCATCTCGAGCGGTTCCTGCAGCTCTGCGCAGAGGAGAACATGCAGGTCTGCTACCCCTCCACTCCCGCGCAGTACTTCCACGTGCTGCGGCGGCAGATCCGGCAGAGCTTCCGCAAGCCGCTCATCGTGATGACCCCCAAGAGTCTCCTGCGTCACAAGGCCTGCGTGTCTCGAACCGGCGATTTTGTCGAAGGCAGCTACCAGACGATCATGGACGACCCGCTGCCGGCGAAGAAGACTCGCAACCTCCTGTTCTGCTCCGGCAAGGTCTACTACGACCTGATCCAGCGCAGGACCGAGATCGGCGACGACCGCACGAGCATCGTGCGGATCGAACAACTCTACCCCTTCGATCGCGAGCGACTGACCGACGTGCTCGAAGGGTACCGCGACGCCGAGACGGTGCGCTGGGTCCAGGAGGAGGCGCAGAACCACGGCCCCTGGTCGTATATCCGCGACCTCATCCAGGAGCAGACGGGATCGCGTCGGCTCGAGTACATTGGACGGGGCCCGTGCCCGAGCCCGGCGACCGGGTCGCACAGCCGCCACGAGAAGGAGCGCGAGTTGCTGCTCGCATCCGCGTTCGCCAAGGATAAGGAAAAGGGACGTTCATGAAGACGAACATTGAGGTACCGGAGATCGGGGAATCCATATCCAGCGGGATTCTCGCCGCCTGGCTCAAGGACGACGGCGCGCAGGTCGACGAGGGCGAGGAGATCTTCGAGCTCGAAACCGACAAGGCGACGCTCGGCGTGCCGAGCCCCGCCGCCGGGGTGCTGCACCGCAGCGCCTCCGAAGGTGACGAGGTCGAGGTGGGGCAGGTCGTGGGGCAGGTCGACGCGGACGGCGCGCAAGGTGAGGGCGGCGGCGGAAAGGCCGGGCCCGCAGGCGAGGAGGCTTCCCCCGTCAAGGAAGCTTCCCCCGGCGGCGGCGACACGACGGCGACGCAGGACGGTGCGGTCGCCCTCTCGCCGGCCGTCAGGCGCGTGGTCGCCGAGCACGGGATCGACCCGCGGCAGATCGACGGCTCGGGCCCCGGCGGCCGGATCACGAAGGAGGACGCAGAGA
>SKZO01000015.1 GCA_007127335.1 Spirochaetales bacterium
CGAGCTTGAGGATCTCCGCCGAGTACTGCGACGAGCAGAGTTCGAAGATCTTCACCGCCGCAACGTCGTGCCCGTGTCTCGACAGGATGCTCTGCATGTCATGCACCTGAAGCACGCTCCACCCTTCGGAGCGAACCGTATCCTCGAAGACCGTCACCGTCTCGTCGAAACCGTGAGGGCTCGCGTCCTCGAGCATCATCAGCCGCGGCAGACTGAAGAATCCGACTACCGCCGTCAACACGATGCCGGCAACCAATGCTCCACCCGCAACCACAATCGTCTGTTTTGTCATCTCAAGACTCCTTGATAAATATAATCCGTATTATATAGTAAGAGCAATATATAGTCAAGCATTGAGTTCGATGCCAGGTCTGACTATCTCGTCGGCGTCTCGTGAGCGACCCGCCGAATCACTCCGTGAAGTGCCAGAGATCGTTGTTCGAGTGGGTTGCCTCAGTGTTGCCGCCGAACAGCAGGAGCTGCCCGTTCGGTCCGGACTGGAACGCTGAGGTCGATCCATCAGCACGTTGGTGGGAGCCGATTGCCCTGCTGCAGATACTACTGCCCCGCGAGCCAGGCCTGGAATCGTCGGGTTTCGCTCAGGAACTTCTCGAGTACGGCGGGGAACTTCTGCTGCAGTGCACCCAAACGGTCGCCCTGGAGCACGAAGCCGTAGACGTTGCGGAACACGTGTCGGAATCTGAGAAACTCGGCGAGCTCCTGCTCGAGCTCGTTTGATATGACTGCCGGTCGCACGTCGGGGATGGGTATCGCCATGTCCTGCAGGAGCTGCCGATGCCAGTGATCGCCCCGTGGGACGCCGCCGTTGATCTCCTCGGCGAGGCGAACGAAGACGCGCTCTACTCCCGTATAGAAGTCATGCAGAATGGACCCCCGGGCGCGGAGCGCGAACGTTTCGTCGGTGGCCGGAGCACCTGCGAGTTCCCGGGCGAGACGCTCGATGCTCTCGAGCTCTATCTGGATCTCGCTTGCCACTCGTCGGGCAAGCACCTCGTCGGGTCTCATAGCTCTACCCCTTTCTCCGCCACCAGCCTCCGTATGTGGTCACCCGCGTCCTCGAGCGGAATGATGTCGAGCTCGAAGTCCGTCATGGAGGCGGCCTTCGCGGATGCCTCAAAGAAACGCTCCGGATGCAGCGCCTCCACTACGAGGTCGATGTCTGATGTGACACGAAACGGCCGGTCGGATTCAAACAACGAGCCTATGCCGAACACGCGGGCGCCGTACTCCCGCTTCAGGAAGTCAGCGATCGCACGTGTTTCAGCGATTGCGCGGTCACGGTCTCCCGGGGCGAAGTGAGTCCTGCGCAGGTGGGCAAGCAGCACACCACGGTCCATAGATCCAGTATAGCAGATACGTGGAAAGACGACCGGCGGGCGCCCGGCGCCGCTATATCCCCCGCACGGCGTCTCCGGCTTCCGCGAAGCTTCGCAGTGTCTCCTCGGATGGCTTGGGCGTCAGCAGGCTCACCCCGACGACGGCTGCGAAGGCAAGGATGAACCCGGGCAGCAGTTCGTAGAAGTACTCGCCCTCAATAGAGATGTAGTTCTTCACCACGAAGATGGTGACCGAGCCCACGATCATACCCGCGAGCGCTCCCCATTTGCTCGTCCCGCGCCACACCGCCGCGAGGATGACGACGGGTCCAAAGGCCGCCCCGAATCCGCCCCACGCGTAACCCACCATGTTCAGAATGGTGCCGGTGTCGCCTGCGGCGATGAGAAAGGCGATTGCGGCAAACCCAACGACACCAAACCGGCTGATCCACTCCTTCCTGCGATCGTCCATCTTCGCGATCGCCGGCACATCCTCTGTCAGGGCCGACGTGAGAACGAGCAGCTGCGAGTCGGCCGTCGACATGACCGCGGCAAGCACCGCCGCGAGCACGATTCCGGCGAACAGAGGATGGAAGAGTGCGCTCGTCATCGCGAGGAAGATGCGTTCGCTGTTCGCCCCTTCACCGGTGAGTCCCTCGAGCGGCATCGCCGCGTCTACGCCGATCCCGATCAGGCCTATCGCCGTTGCGAGGATCAGGCAGAGCGCCATCCAGCTGATGCCGATGCGCCGCGCGCGCGGGACGAGCGTAACGTCCTTGATCCCGATGAACCGGGCCAGGATGTGGGGTTGACCGAAGTAACCGAAGCCCCAGGCCATGAGTGAGAGCGCCGTGATCCAGCCGGTGGAGAACGAAAACGCGTCGGGGTTGACCGCAGTGATCGACGCGTCCGAGCCGGCGTAGGCGAAATACCCAAGGAGTGCGGCGAACATCAGCGCCGCGAGCATCAGGAGCCCCTGGATCAGGTCGGTCCAGCAGACGGCCCGGTAGCCGCCAAGGAACGTGTACGCGACGACCACGAGCGCCGTGACGATCAGCGATACCTCTTCGGTCGCGCCAAAGGTGTGGGCAAAGAGCAGCGTGCCGCCCTTGAGCCCTGAGGCCACGTAGAGGGTGAAGAAGACGAGGATCACGAGGGTCGAGACGATCTTGATCGCGCCCGACCGATCGTCGAAACGGTTCGAGAAGAAGGTTGGCAGCGTGACGGCCTTGAGCTTTTCCGTCATTACGCGCAGCCGCCCCGCGACGATCAGCCAGTTCAGGTACGCGCCGATCAGGAGCCCCGCCGAGATCCAGACACCTTCGATCAGGCCGCTGGCGAACACCGCGCCTGGCAGGCCCAGCAGCAGCCAGCTCGACATGTCGGAGGCACCGGCGGAGATCGCCGTCGTCAACGATCCCATCGTGCGTCCGCCGATGATGAAGTCTTCATTCGTCTTCGTGCGCCTCATCGACACGTAGCCGATTACCAGCATCAGGAGCAGATAGAGCCCGAAATCCACGTAGAGCATCGTCACGAGGGACCTCACATTTCGTCGTTGTCGGAAGCCGCCCAACTCAACGGCAGAGCGGATGCGGCATCATAGAGGCTCGTGCATAAGCTGTCAACGATGGCGCATAATTATCCGGCGATCGCCTGTCGGCAGCGCCGCGGTCCAGAACCGTCGGGCCTGCAGGCTGACGGCGGCGTTCGGGTGGACGATATCGAACGCGTGAAAGCAGCGTTCGAACACCCGGAACCGTACGGGTACACCCGCCTCCTTGAGCCGCTCGGCGTAGCGCACCGTCTCGTCGCGAAAGGGCTCGAGATCGCCTACGAAGGTCACTGCGGGCGGGAGCCCGCGGAAGTCCGTTGCGCGGGCAGGCGCCGCCCACGCCGGCACGTCGCCTCGGCAGAGTTCCCCAAGGTAGAGCCGCCAGGCCCATCGATTCGTCTCGGAATTCCAGACTGGAGCATTGTTCTCACGCGCCGATTCGGTTTCCCGCCGGTCGTCGATCATCGGGTAGAGCGGCACTTGGAGTGCGATCTTCACATCGCCCGTATCCCGCGCACGAAGGCTGACTGCGGCGGTCAGGCCTCCTCCCGCGCTCCCTCCGCCCACGATGAGCCGGTCGCTCCTGATCCCCAGCTCATCGGCATGGTCTCTCATCCACAGAAGCGTATCGTAGCAGTCGTCAAGCGCCGCAGGGTAGGGCGCGTCGATCGACAACCGATAGTCCGGGGCGATGACGACGTATCCATACTCCTGCACGAGCATCCGGTGGACCCGAGAGTCCATCTCGGGCACCCCGATTGCGTAGCCGCCCCCGTGGATCCAGAGGACGCCCGGCACCGCTCGGTCTCGCCGATTCTTCGCTGGGGAGCTCATGACTCGAACGCGAATCGTCGATCCGCCGTCACTGCGCGGGACTCGGATCTCCTGTGAGTGCACCCCGGCGAGGCTTCGTCCAGCGAGCAATCGCATGGTGTACCGAGTCCG
>SKZO01000351.1 GCA_007127335.1 Spirochaetales bacterium
GACCTCGTGATCGTGGCGACTGCCTCAGACGGCTCGATCGTTGGCGGATCGGTCTGCAGACCTGACTACGGCGCGCACCTGGATATGGGATGGGTGAGCATACTCGGCGTGGAGGCCGCGCACCGCAAGCGAAGGCTCGGCGAGTCGCTCCTGCGTCGCTCGCTCGGGATCTTCTATGAGAAGGGAAAGAAACGCGCCGGACTCGGCGTCGATTCGGAGAGCCTGACCAACGCAACGCGCCTCTACGAGAAGTGCGGGATGCGGGCGAGCCGCGTCTACCTCCAGATGGCGCGCCTCATACGCGACGGACGCGAGCTCGCGAACACGGGGTGAACGGGACGGCAGGCCAAACCCACGTACCGTCCTGCGGACAGACAGACTAACGAGCACAGCCGCGAGCCATTCTCCGGACTATCTATGTGATGACCACGGAGCTCTACAGGCTGCTGCCGGCAGACCCTACTGGATGGGATCATCACAGCACATCAGACCTTCGGCGACCAGATGCGTAGTGAACCCAGGCGGACATCGTGGTCGGCGGAGTTCGAAAGGGCAGAGTACTCCTGAGACTCGGTGCTTCTGCGGAACGGGTCCGGTCTTCCGTATACAGGAAGTGCTTGCAGCAGACCGCCTAATTGGCTATAAAAATTGTCATGAATACGAAAGAGGATCTGCTCTTTGGCGACCTTCGTCGCATCCACCAAGCGATCACTCGCGCGTTGGAAGCCTCCAGTGCACGGTTTGATCAAGTCATCGCGGCGAAGGAGGACGACGCCCCCACCTACGTCGGGTTCGCACTCTATCTGATGACGCTGTTCGAGTTGTTCGTCTCCCACCATCACGGTGAGGATACGATCGGGTTCCCGGCTCTTGAGGCCCGCAGCAGGGAGTTCGACCTTGAACCCCTCAGGCAGGATCATCACAGGATGCATCCGCTATTGCTCGAGGGCAAGCAAATCGCCGAGAAGATTCTGAGGCGGACATCGACGGTGTCGCAGGACGACGACGCGCGCCTGCGCGAGATCATTGGGCAGCTATCCAGTCTGTGGACAGCGCACGTAGGACCGGAGGAGACCTGCTTCTCGTGTGAGCTCGCCATGACGTGTCTGACCGCCAGTGAGCGGGACCGCCTTACCCACGAACTCAGTCGCCATGGCCAGCAGGCTCTCAAACCGATGTCACGGTTCGCTGCGTTCATCTACTACCATCTCGATCAGGACGATCAGGCTGGGTTCGTGAAACCAATCCCCGGCTTCGTGGCTCGCTTCCTGATCGCGATCGTCTGGAAGGGTTCGTGGAAACCGATGGCGCCGTTCCTTCTGCCGGAAGCTGCCCCAGGAACCGGCCTGCGAGTGTGAGCGCCGACCGAGCCGCAGGCTCGGCCCCGGGAGGGCTGGTAGCGCCACGCGTCCGCCCTGAAGACTCCTCCTGCCGTTGCCTCTGGGGCCGCCACGTGCTACCCTCGGCCGGAGGACGCTGCCGTGAATCGGAAACTGATTCAGACACGGGATCGCATGGTTGCCGCACTTACCCGAGCCCTCGAGCTTCAGCTGCGGCTGCTCCATTCGAGCGAGGCGGACCCGGCTGCGGTCGGTCGGATGCACGAGAGCTTCTCCAGCATCCTTGATCGGCTCGCCAAACGGTCCGGGCTCGCCCACATTCGCCACTACTCGGACTTCAACCGGGAGGAGTTCGAACGCGTCGAGCTCGATCAGCTGTCCGGTATCGCAGGCGAGCTGGACGTGCACAGCCGCGAGGCGGGGGAGCTTCTCGCGCTGCGGTCCGACCGTAACCCACTGCGCTTCACGATGGAGGAGCTGCTCGAGAGGATGCTCGACCTTCCGTACGAAGGAGCACCCAACCAGTTCACCGACGAACAGCGAGCGGCCATCGTCCATGTTCTGAGTCCTGAGCAGTACTACGGAGTCACCATCTCCGGAGAGTGTTTCGACGCCGGCGATGGTGCATCTCGCTCCAACGAGCCGGACACGAACCTCGATGGTGAAAACGATGATGCATCAGTGAGCGCCCAACTGGGCCAGACCGTTCGTGCCGACTCCGGAACCGGGTCCGCACCAGGACTCGAACCAGAAGCTGCAAGCGATCCGGATCCCGGCACGGTACGCTCCGCCGACGACTCGACGGCAACGTCGCTTCGACGGATCAAGGCGCAGGTGATGATCGAGCGACTACGGCATGAGGAGCGTGACAACGAGGATGTTCTTGCGGTTGCGGTTCTCAGAGTCAAGGAGTGGCTCGCGACGCATCCTCAGGCGCGCTGGACGTCGCTGCACTCGCGGCCGGAGGAAGGTCTTTCGGCCGGCCCGCACGAGCCCGGAATCGAGGTCTATGCCGCCGGATCGCGCCGACTGGTGTTCCTCTTCCATTCGCCCCGTGGAAACCGAGCGCTCTTTCGCTGGGTCGCCACGAGCGATGGCGCAGATGGCATCTGGTCGCAAGCCGGCATACCCCATCTCGCAGCGCCGTCGGTGGCGCTCGTACTAATCTCGGCCAGTGGGGAACCGCTGGGCGCAGCATGGGTCGCGCTCTCTGAACTCTCCGGAACGCCCGTCGAGGGCCTGGCGGACCTCATCAAGCGGCTCGAGTTCTCAGAGGAGTACCTCGCGCTCCTCAGCCTGACGACTGCGCGCGATAGACCCGTGAGCGTGGAATCGTCGGCGCACGATGAGCTTCTGCAGATCGCAGAGTCGTTGTAGGCGATCCGAGGGGTCCTGGGCTCAGCGGATTACGCCGGGGACGGCAGGCCACACCCACGTACCGTCCTGCGGACAGACAGACGAACGAGCCGCAGCGGCTGGTGGTAGAACGAAGCAGGTCCGACGCGAATCTATCCGCTGCCGCCGTCTGAGCGGTCGACGAAATGGAGTGGCCGCAGCTGCAGCACCGGAAGCGCAAGACGCTTCAACGCCCGGGCGTCGATCACCTGTACGGGCGCGTCAAGGACGCGGCCGCTCACGAGCAGCGACCCATCGTCGAGCTCGGCTATGCGATCGTAGCGCTGGATCCATCCGTCGAAACCGTGCGTGCGGTAGGTCTTCTCGTATGGAGGGGTGTCCGGCGGGGTGATCGTGTAGGTGCGCTCATCGCCAAACAGGTACGGAGGCGGAGCGAGCTCCTCCACGGCGTGCATCGTCGTGTTCGGCCGCAGCCCGCAGCCGAGCATCACGATCTTCGCATCCAGGTCGAGGATCCGGCGAAACGGCGAGTGGGGCCCGCACGGCGTAGTGTCATCCTCGTGCCCCGCGAGGAGCGATTCGGTGAGGGGCCCCGCGCCGCAGACGGAGTGGGTCGGGTGGACCGACCGGATCGTGCCCGCCTGCAGTCTGAAGGTTTCCGGAATCACGCCGACGTTCGACCGCGTGCGAAGCGTCTCGTGAATGTCCGGTGGCTCCTGCTCGTAACTGAGCGCCGGCATCAACACGGTCCCGGACTCCCCTACCGCCCGGTGCAGGGCGCAGATCACCGTCTCCGGCGTGAGGTCCGCGACACCGAACGCCTTGAGCGACGAGTGAACCATGATCACTGCCCCGGCACCGACGCCGAGACGGCTGAGCCCCTCGACCATGCGAGCGACGAACGGGTCGTCGCTCACGGGGGGTATCTCACCCCGAGGGAGCGGCGAGCACGCATCAGAAGCGCAGCGAGGTACCTATACCTATCGTCGCAAACCGGGTCTGCGGGTCGGTCAGAAACGGCTCGTATTCGACGAGCTCCTTCGCGCGTTCCGAGAAGTTCCGTATCGTCCGGCCAAAGACGTGAACACGCCACATCTCGGTGA
>SKZO01000145.1 GCA_007127335.1 Spirochaetales bacterium
CACGTCAACGGTGAATGGGAGACGATGGGCGGGTTCGACGGGCCCCGGACGATCAATCTCCTCGAGCTCACCGGGGGAGAATCGGAACTGCTCGGTTCGCTCAGTCTCCGGGCCGGCACCTACACGCAGATCCGCTTCATCGTCGCCGGCGAGCGGGAGGGAAACGGTCCTCCCTCGAACACCGGCACATGGATCAACCGTGACGACAACGACACCTACGATCCGGATGTGGATGATCCGCTCTTCGTCCCGAGCGGCGCACAGACCGGGTACAAGGCGACCGCCGATGAGCCGTTCACCGTTCCAGCGAACGGAACCGTGTCAATCACCGCGGACTTCGACCTGCGCCGCGCCGTCGTTGCCGCCGGTGGCTTCTACATTCTCAAGCCGGTCATCCGCCTCGTGGTGGACGATCAGGCCGGTACGATCCGGGGAGACGTCACCAACACCACCGGGAACGATCTCGTCGTATTTGCCTACGAAGCGGGTGAGTTCGACTCGAGCGAGCCAGGCGGCGACAATCCCTTCCCGAACGCGGTCACGAGCGCGAAGGTGGAGGATGATCCTGAAGGGGCCGACTACGTACTCGCCTTCCTCGCCGCGGGTGACTACGATCTGGTCGTCGCCCAGTACGACCCGGACACGGGCGACCATGTCAGCGCAGCCGTCGTCGCCTCCGGCGTCACGGTCACCGCCGGCGAGGTAACGACGCGGGAGCTGAGTCTCTAAGACGAGACCAGGAAAACGATGCTCGTGAGCTTGAGGGTCGCAAGCAGGAGCAGGGTCCAGGTCATGCCCAGGTGCGGGAAGAGCAGGAGCGTCACCACCACGGCCGCGATGCACCCGCCGGCGAGATCGGCGGTATAGAGTCGGCCTGCGCTCCTGCCCACCGAACTGCGCCAGGGTTCGGGTATCAGCGCAACCGCCACAGGAAACTGCGCTCCCGCGAGCGCGCCTGAGAGCGCCGCGATGAGGACGGCGGCGACGGTGCCCAGCACCTCCGCATGAGGCAGGCGCATCATCGCACGCAGCGCGTGGACGAACCCGATCACGGCGACGAGCTGCAGGACGAGAGCGACGTCGAGCAGGGTGAGAAGCCTCGCGACTCGCTTCGCCTCGAGCGCCCGCCTGCCATGCGTGCGGGCGATCGTGATTCGCCCCCCCACGAAGGCACCGCCAAGGAGAGCCGCCGCGAAGAGGCCGGTAAACTGGTAGATGAACCCGAGCAGGCTCTGGACGGCACAGAGCGTGAACAGGTCAAAGGTCATCGCGGCGGCCCCCGTCGTGCCGATCGTCCAGCTGAGCCGATTGGCCGGCGAGGCCCGCGAACGCAGCAGAAGACCATGCAAGACCAGTGCTCCGGCCGCGAGCCCGCCGGCGATCAGCGCGACTGCGGCCGCCGGCGGCAGCGTGAAGGCTGCGAGCATACCCGGGGCGAACGCCCTGCCCCAGTAGCGCAGGCCGTAGATGAGCCCGGCGGGTCTGAAGTCGTGGTTGAGCCGTGCCGGGATCCTGTGGAGCGTCGCCGTGAACCGCTCGCTTCGCGCGGGATCAAGGCGGTACTCGAGGTAGCCGCGGGTGAACATCCCGCCGCCAAGCCCCCGGTCGTCGAGCCGGGCGAACGCAGTTGCAGGCTGAACATCGAGCGGCTCGTCGGAGGCAAGAATGGTGTTCCGGTCGCCGGGGATCAGGTGCAGGTGGGAGAAGACCGACGCGGCACTCGCGTAGATCGAGGCGTTGAGCGCCCCCAGCTCCGCGCCCAGGTAGGTCATTGAGCCCGGAAGCGAGAACGCCAGGACGCCGCCGGGGCCGAGCCGGTCGCGGGCGAGCCGGAAGAACTCCACCGTGAAGAAACGGTTTGCCTGCAGCGTCTCAATCTCCATATCGCCGAGCACGACGAGGTCGTACGACCGCCGCGTTCGGTTGAGGTAGAGCCTGCCGTCCGCCGGGACGACGTGGGCCCGCGGGTCCTGCGCCTCAGCACGTACGATCGGCGCGTCGATTGCCGCGACGACTTCCGGCAGCAGGGGATCGATCTCCGTGTAGACGAGTCGTTCCACCGGATGCTCGAGCAGATGGAACAGGAGCCCGCCCATGCCACCGCCGAGCACGAGCACCTCCGCCGGGTCCGGGTGCGACAGCGCCGCGAGCCAGGCGTAGTCCATGAGGCGCGCCGTATCCGGGTAGGGGAGCGAGATGATCGGCCGCCCGTCGTAGAAGACGGTGTGCTCGGCCTCCCGTTCCACGACCGCGATGTTGCCGTACGGGGAGTTTCGGTAGCTCACGACATCGCCGGTAGCAAAGAGCCTGCCAATGGTGGCCGTGTGCAGACGCTCCGCGGCCGCGGGTGCGAGGAGTGCCGCCGCGGTCGCGGTCAGCGCGAGAGCCGCAGCGGCCGTTCCGCGGGTCACGGATGAGGCCCGGGAGCCGCTCGACGTTCGAGGCATCTCGCCGTTCTGTGCAGCGAGTGCGAATGCCGCGAGCGCAAGGTGGAGTGCTACGAGGCCGCATGCGATCTGCAGATCCGTGAGTCGGGGCGCGAGTGCGAACACGAAGACTGTGGCGCCGGCGATTGATCCGATCACCTCGATGAGGTAGGCGCGTCCGGTCGCTCGTCCGGCCTCCGCACTCCCGAGCAGATGCGCCGAGAGCGGGAAGAGCGCGCCATGGAGAAGTGCGGTGGGCAGGGTGACGAGGACCGCCGCGAGCAGCGTCTGGCCAAGCCCCATTGCCTCCCCGGGGGTCAGACGATACAGTCCCGCGGCGACCAGCCGGGTCAGGACGATCACGGCCGGAAGGGCAACGGAGTACGCCGCGAGACCGACCGGGACGAGCGCTCGCGCCCGGCGCGTGAAGGCGCCTCTTCCGCCGATCCAGGCGCCCATCGCCTCAAAGCCGAGCCAGAAGGCGAGCAGGAAGGCGATGACGAGCTCGGTGCCGTAGGAGACGACCATGAGCACTCGCAGCAGCACGAGCTGTCCTGTCATGCCGCCGGCGCCGATCCCGATGATGATCGCCGGCACCGCGAGCGATCGAACCGATCGGTCGGTCAGCTCCATACGCCGGGAATCGCGCGTCCGCAGTGCGCGCAGCAGCCGTCGTCCAGGGCGATCCGCGTAACGGTGAAGTGGTGGCGCGTGATGATCTGTTCTCCGCATCCCGGACAGTAGGTCGAGTTCGCCGGGTGACCGGGGACATTCCCTATGGAGACGTAGTGCAGCCCCTCGGCGAGCGCGATCTCCCGGCAGCGTTCGAGCGTGGCGACCGGGGTCGGGGAGAGATGGGTCATGCGGTACGTGGGATGGAAGCGGCTGAAGTGGAGCGGCGTCGCCCCGCCGAGCTCCCGCCGGATCCAGCGGCACATGGCGCGTATCTCGTGCGGAGCGTCGTTGTGGTCGGGCAGCACGAGGTTCACGATCTCGAGCCACGCGCCTTCCTCGCGTATGATCGTGAGTGTCTCCAATACCGGGTCGCGACGAGCGCCGCATATGTCCGCGTAGAACTCCTTGCTCCACGCCTTCAGATCGACGGTCGCCCCGTCCATGTGCCGCAGGAGCGCGCGCAGGGGCCGAGGGTTCATGCCCCCGTTGGTGTGCATGATCGTGCGCAGTCCGGTCTCGTGCGCGAGCGCGGCGATGTCGTACATGTACTCGTAGAAAACCGTGGGCTCGTTGTAGGTGAACGAGACCGCCGGAACCGCGGCACTCCGCGCCCGGCCTGTCATCGCGCCAGGCTCAATGTCGAGCGCATGCCGCACCTCCTCCAGGCTGCGCTGCGAGAGGTGCCAGTTGTGGCAGAA
>SKZO01000094.1 GCA_007127335.1 Spirochaetales bacterium
AGACGAACGGTGCGGGAGCAGTTCGAGCGTGCTCACGCCGCAGGACCACGGTCTCCTCCTCGTCGAGTATCCGCAGCGTGGAGCGGGTGATGCCTTCGGGGATCTCGACCGCGGGCTCAATGCGTATCGTGTCCTGGATGCCGCTGTCGGTGGGGGAGAAGTAGCGCAGATCGGTCGTGAGGGTCACCGGGGTGGGGCGGGTGTCAACCTTGACCTCCACCACGTTCGACCGCCCGAGGTTCCCCGCCTCGTCAACCGCCTCGATCACGTACGCGTAGACGCCGTCGGGGACCGGGCGGTCTTCATCGTCGGTCGCGTCCCAGACGAACTGCGCCGGCGCTCGATCCGCGAACCGTTCGCTTCGTACCGGTCTTCCATCCTCGTCCTCTATGCGAATGGTCCACTCCGGTTCCTGCGTCGTCTCGTTGAAGAAGGTGACCGTGTCGCGGCGACCGTCTCCCACGGGGGAGAAGAGGCGGTACTCCGCACGAACCGACGCCTGCGGCGCGGTGACGTCCAGGATCACCGGCTCGGACTCGGCGTACGCGCTCTTGCCGTGGTCATAATGCACCGAGAGCTCGGCGCGGTACGGTCCCTCGGGGAGGACGACGCCGTCGCGATCCCGGCCGCTGAACGACAGCGTCGGGGGCAGTGGAGCCGCTCCGTGCAATCGCTTGACGATCTGCTGACGGGCATCCCTGACTCCGAAGTCCCAGGTCACGACGCTCTCAGGAGCCTCCGCGTCCAGCGAGAAGAGGACTTCGTCTGTTGGTGCGTCCGTGCCGGGAGAGAAGTACCGGATCTCCGGCACGAGAGCGACGTCGTAGTCTTCGGTGTTGAGCGTGAGTCCTGCCAGGCGTTCGACGGTCGTGTTCCCGGCCCTGTCTGTGGCCGATATCTCGTAGTCGTACCTGCCGTCCGGCGCCGGCTCACCCTCGTCGTCGCGTCCGTCCCAGGCGAAGTCTTCGGGTTCGCTCGACTCCCAGACGAAGGTGCGTACCGGTCTACCCTCCGCGTCGAAGAATGTTCCCGTCCACAGGTCCTCGACGCTTCCGCTCTGCTCGATGGGCAGGGTATTGCGGGCTCCTTCACCGTCGGGGGAGAACGCCGTATAGGCGACCGATACCTGGACGACCGGCGCTACGGTGTCCACCACGATCGTTCGCGGCACGGTGCGCGCGACGCGTCCGGTCTCGTCGGTAACCTCGAGGTAGTAGCGGTACGGACCGTCGGCAACGAGCTCACCCTCGTCGTCAAGGCCGTCCCAGACGAAGCGCTCCGGCACCTCGAGCCCGGTACGCCGACCAAGCAGTCGTTCAACCAGCGTCGGCTCGGTCACCTCGAATGGAGGAATGCCCGCTTCCGCGCGAACACCCATGGTCCGGACCGGGATACCGGCCTCGTCCTCGACGACGAAACGATACTCGATGATCCGGTAGCGCGAGGTGACGTTCAGTCGTACTTCGAACACGTCGCCGGGATTCCCGCCAGACGGCGAGAAGTACTCGACCTCCTCCGTGTCGAGCGTGATGTCCAGCGGTCGCCGCTCCCGCGCGTCGACCGGGATCGAGGCGGACGCGCCCACCGCAAAGAGATCGCGGTGAGCGGGGTTGACGAAGAGGTGCGCGTGGCCGCCTTCCCGCGGGAGCCCCGCATGGGCCCCGGGGTCTCCGGCTGCGGCTGCGTCCGGCTCGTCGTACGGCGGGGTGAAGCGGTACCCCACCGAGAAATGGAGGGGCAACGAGCCGGTTCCGTCCTGAACGCGTCTGAGGTCGAACGAGTATCCAAGGCCCGCGGTGATTCCCGGATCGATGAGCAGATCGAGATCGGCGAGCAGTCGCACGTTCCCGAATCGCGGGAAGCTCACATCGAGCGCCAGGTCGAGCTCGGCCTGATCGGTCTCCAGGAGCCTCGCGCCGAACCCGAGTCTGGGCGTCGGCATTTCGGGCGCATGTGTTCCGGCGTCGGTCCAGAAGAACCCCTTGCCCAGACCGTGAAGCCCTGCGTCCCACCAGATATCACTCAGAACGAACCAGTCACCGAGCCGCTGGTAGACGCCCAGGTCCGCGGATGCTCCCCAGTCGCGCTGCTCTCCACGACCAGTTTCCGCATTCACGGCGGCGCCGGCGAAGAGGTCGGGGTAGAGCGCCTTCGAGAAGGCCAATCGGGTCCTTGAATGCCACCCGGCGCCCTCGTACGGCAGTGCGTCCGAAAGGAGGGTCAGGTCGACCGAGCCGGTGAGAACGCCCCGGTCGGTTGGGAGTGAAGAGCCGATCCCGGCGATCATCCCCGCACCCGAAGCGTCCCGGACGCCGAAGAGCCCGGTCGCGTAGAGCCCCAGGCTGACCCGCGAAAGAGCGGCGTCGAGCGCCGGATTTCGGGGCGAGACAAAGGGGGCTTCCCGGGTAGTGAACCCGGCGCCGTAGGCGCGCGAGCCGGGCCCGGAAAGACCGTACGGAGAGAGGGGCGCCGCGCCCGGAGCGCTCTGCGCGGCGAGAGACCCCGCCACCGTGCAACCGACGACGAGAAGAGCAATGACGACACGCCTGTTTTCCCACATACAACCCTCCGCTCAATAGTACGTGCAGGCCTTTGTCATGTGAGTAGGCTGTATGGGTGAGGGCGCTGCCTGTCTGCGGTCGCCTGTCCGTCCGCGGCCGCAGAAAAAGGGCATCACCGGCGGTGATTCCCGAAATCGCCCCCGATCAGTCGGAAGTTTACATTGCCGTCGAGCGCGCGTATGATTGAATAATGACGGTACGGTACGTCTATTGGCGACAAAACGACCACTGGCTCGGGTATCTCGAAGAGTTCCCTGACTATTGGACCCAAGGGGAGACGGTCGATGATCTGAAGGAACACTTGCGGGACCTCTTTGAGGATCTTTCTCACGACCGAATCCCAGAGGTTCGGCGCGCCGCAGAGCTGGAAGTCGGTTGAAGCGAAGGGATCTCGTTAAGCAGCTCGAAATAGCCGGGTGCGTGATGATTCGGCACGGTAGCAGACACGACTGGTACCGCAATCCGTCGACCGGCATGTCGCAGCCGGTTCCACGTCACCGAGAGATCAACGAGATACTGGCCAAGCGCATTCTGAAGCGGCTGACGGAGTAGGCTTTCGGTGACAACGGTGGACCGCAGATCGCTACCGACACGTATCCGGAAACTCTTCCACATTCCAGTTGGCGTCAGTGACCTTGATCGACCCGACCACAAAAAAGGCACCGCTATCGCGATGCCCCAAATCCTTGCTCCAAAGAGCTCTACGCTGCCCGAGAGAGGACTTGAACCTCCACGTCCGTAAGGACACTAGACCCTGAACCTAGCGCGTCTACCAGTTCCGCCACTCGGGCTCGTGCAGAGATGAAAAGTAGCACCGTCCATCGCCGTTGTCAATGGCCCGCCTGCCTTCGAGCGGTCCGCGCCGGATTCGAGCCCACGCCGCGACTCGATCTGTTCGCCAATGTCCGCGCGTTCGGCGGTGGCGCCATGGGCACGCGGCCTCCGGAGAACCGCACCTTCTGGTCACAGTCACGCGACGGGTTCACGGACAATTTCCTGAGCACGCTTTCGCCCACGCTCGGCGCACGGGTACGATAGTCCTCTGCGGGTGCTTGCCGAGCGCGCGATCCCGGCCTACACTTGCGGACATCAACCACGCGAGGCGAGGAATCCATGGCCGAACAGATCGTGCGCCTTGACGCAGACGACTTCGAAGAGGCGGTTGACTTCATCAACTTCGTCTTCTCCGCGCATGAGCCGCACGACTTCGAGCGGCTTCTGCCCAAGCTCTACCGGGAGACTGACGAGGCGATGGCCAGACACCTGGCCGTGAAGCGTGACGGAAGCATCCGGGCAGTCGTCGGCGTGTACCCGATCGAGCTTCGAACAGGCGAGGCGGTGTTCAGGACCGCCGGAGTTGGGGCGGTCTCGGTCCATCCGAGAGATCGGGGGCGTGGCTACATGAGGAAGCTCATGGACGCCTCGATCGAGCAGATGCGCGAGGAATCGTACGAGATCTCCTGGCTCGGCGGCCAGCGCCAGAGGTACGGCTATTTCGGGTACGAGATCTGCGGGTCGGTTTTTGAGTTCACCGTGAGCGGGGCGAACGTCCGCCATAGCTATGCGTCACCGTCCGAACTCACCTTCGAGAAGGTGGTCTCCGCCGACGATGAGCGGATTTCCGCCATTGCCGGGTGGCACGAGCACCACCCGATTCGGTGTTCGCGCTCCGCGGATGGTTTTTTAGCCGTCGCGACGAGCTGGTACCACGACCTCTTCGTCGCGCTCGACGGCGACTCGCGCGCCGTGGGGTATCTGATCGCGGACCCGCGCTCCGGCATGGTGTTCGAGGCCGCGGGTGAGTCGGAGGCGACGACGCGGGCGCTCGTTCCCGCATGGGTCCGGCACCGGAACAACGACTCCGTCCGGTTCGAGATTCCACCGGTCCCTTCGCCGCTTGCTGACGAGCTCGGTCGCGTCGCGGAGGGGTACCGCGTTCGGCCGTCAGGAAACTGGCGGATTTTCGACTGGGAGCCGGTCCTTGGGGCGCTGCTTGCCTGGCGCCACCGGGCCACCGGGCTGAGTCCGGGCGAGATCATCGTCGGCATTGAAGGCTACGGGCAGCTGCGGCTTGCCGTGTCGGCCGAGGGAACCGTCTGCGAGCGGACGGAGGCGGCAGCGGCGGTCGAGATGAGCGCGGCGGTTGCGATGCGTACGCTCTTCGGGCCCCTTCCGCCGTGGGCGTCCGGAGCGATCACCGGGTCCGTGCTCGACGGTTGGTGCCCGCTGCCGCTCTTCATGCCCCGGCAGGACGGGGTATAGGAAAGGAAAAGCCATGCGAATCACATCCGTCACCACCTGGTCCACACGCGGGGTCACGCTCGTGGAAATCCGCACCGATACCGGAGAGTTCGGCTGGGGTCAGACCGCGCCCTTCAATGCTGATATCACGGCCACGGTGCTGCACCGTATGGTCGCGCCGGTGGCGATGCGCCTCGATGATCCCGATCCGGCGACCCTCGCCGACCGTGTCGTCGCCGCAAATCTCAAGTTCCCCGGGAGCTTCATGCTGCGAGCGCTCTGCGGCGTGGAGACCGCCCTCTGGGATCTTCTGGGCCGACGCGAGAACAAGCTCGTCTGCGAGCTGCTGGGAGCCACTCCGGGACCGTGGCCGGCGTACGCGTCGAGTATGCGGCGCGACATCAGTCCCGCCGACGAGGCGAAGCGCATCCTCGCGCTGCGTGACGCCTCCGGCTTCCGCGCCTGCAAGGTGCGCGTGGGCGACGGCGAGGGAGAGGACCGCGACCGATGGCCGGGTCGCAGCGAGGAGCTCATCGAGACGATGCGCTCTTCGTTCGGGCCCGATTTCGTCATCCACGCCGACGCGAACAGCGCGTACCGTCCCGCGCGTGCGATCGAGATCGGCCGGCGTCTCCACGGTGGCGGGCCCGGGCATTTCGAGGAGCCGTGTCCGTACTGGCAGATGGAGTGGACCCGTGAGGTTACCCAGGCGCTCGACGGCGATGTCTCCGGCGGCGAGCAGGACAACTGGATGCCCGTCTGGGAACGCATGGTGCGCGACCACGTCGTCGATATCGCCCAGCCCGACGTCTGTTACATAGGCGGGATCAGCCGCGCGATGCAGGTGGCCGCGCTCGCGCGCGAGGCCGGCATGCCGTGCACGCCCCATTCGGCGAACGTGAGCATGGTGACCGTCTTCACGCTGCACCTGATGCGCGCGATCGCGAACCCCGGTCCGTTCCTCGAGCTCTCGATCGAGGAGCCGGGTGAGCTCGGTGAGCTCTACGAGCCGCGGCTGGAGGTACGGGACGGGGAGCTACTCATGCCGAACAACGAGCCCGGTTGGGGGGTGCGTCCACGCGCAGAGTGGCTCGAGGCGGCGAACCGCGTCACGAGTGCCCGTACAGAAACCGTTTGATCTTGCGCGTCGGGGTTCGCTCGAATGGTTCCCACTGGAGGATCATGCGGGCGAGCCGGGCGTGTCTGCTGACGCGCGTGTTCACGTCCTTTCGTATCTCCTCGAGTATCTCGTCGGCCCGCTCCTGAAGCGCTGATGCCTCTTCGCCTGCAGCGGCAAACCGGTCCTTGAGCTGCTCGATGTCGATGTGGACTCGGGCGGTGAGCCCGGCGGCCTCTTCGTGGACCACGGATTCCACCACCAGCTCGTGCTCGTTGATGACGTTCTCCAGGTCCTCCGGGTAGATGTTCTCGCCGCCCGGGCCAAGGATCATGTTCTTCAGGCGACCACGGATATACAGATAGCCGTCGCGGTCGATCGATCCCAGGTCGCCCGTCCGCAGCCACCCGTCTTCGGTCAGGACCTCTCGCGTCGCTTCGTCGTTCCGGTAGTAGCCGCGCATCACGTTCGAGCCGCGCACGAGGATCTCCCCCTCGTCGCCCGGTCGCGTGCCCCCGTCAATGCGAACCTCCACACCGTTGATCGCCGGTCCGGTGGACCGGTAGCGCGTGTGTTCGGCGTCGGTCCCTGCTACGAGCGGGGAGGTCTCCGTGAGTCCGTAGCCGATCGAGTAGGGGAACCGCGCCTCCCTCAGGAATCGTTCGGTCGTCGGTGTCAGCGGAGCGCCTCCTATTCCGAAGAACCGCAGCGATCCGCCGAATGCCTCGTAGACCTTTCTGCCGGCGGCGCGATGGATGAGCCTTCGCAGCGGCCCGATCTTCGCGAGCGCCCGGGTGAGCGCGTTCTTCGCGAAGACCGGTTTCACGCGCGCGTCGTGGAGCTTCTCCATGATGAGCGGCACCGACAGCATGATCGTCGGCCGCACCTCCCTGAGCGCGGGCAACAGCGTCGACAGGACCGGAGGCCGGCCGAGGTAGGTCACGCAGGCGCCGGCGGCGAACGGAACGAGAAATCCGATCGTGCACTCATAGCTGTGCGCGAGCGGCAGCACGGAGAGAAACCGGTCTTCGGGTCGGATGTCGATGACCGCCATCGAGCTCTTGATGTTCTGCACGAGGTTCCGGTGGGTGAGCATCACCCCTTTCGGGTCTCCGGTCGTGCCCGAGGTGTAGAGGATCGCCGCGAGATCGTCCTCGTCGATCGCGGGGCGAGGCGCGTCGTCCGGGTCGCCAAGGTCCGCAATCTCCTCCAGGCGCAGCACACATCGGGTTCCCAACCCTTCCGGCGCCTTTGAGCGATGGGACTCCGAGACGATCAGTCCCGAGGCGCCGGCGTGGTTCAGGATCGAGCGCGTCGCCTCAGCGGAGAAGTCGGGCAGGACAGGCACGACGACCGCCCCCATCCCGACGACGGCCAGATAGGCGATGCACCAGGCCGGGCCGTTTTCGCCGAGCAGGCCGACGCGATCTCCCCGCGCGATGTCCGCGGCCGCGAGCCGGTTCTGCAGACGCGCGATCGACTCCCCGACCTCGCGATACGTGAACGACGCTCCATCGCGAAGGATCAGGGCGTCGCGCGCGGCGTGTCGGGCAACGCTCGCCGTGACCAGGTCGCCCAGGTTCGTGAGCTCCGCCGTCTCTCTGGAAACCTCTTGCCACCTCATACATAGAAGGTACTCGGGACCGGGCGCGGTTTCCAGCTCTCACCTCGGGTCGCGCAGCCTGTGCAGCTCGTCCGCGATTCGCAGGCTCTCCGAACTCGGGCGCCCGAGCGGGCTGCGGAGCGCGAGCGCGCATGCGTACGGGATATCCAGGGCCCTCAGTCGGGCGCGATCCGCACCGTAGCGTTGCGCGTAGTCGGACGGCATCCGCAGGCTCCAGTTCTGCGGCCCTACGGTCCCGGGCGCATTGTAGGTCTCTTCCATGCCCAGGAGATCCGCGAAGAACACTGATACGTTCTGCGCCTCGCTCAGCAGCAGATCGGCGAACATCGCGTGGACGAGCTCGCCGGTATCCGAGAGCAGCCTGCGGCGCACCGCTTCCCGTTCGCTGCCGGCTGCGAGCCTGTCTGCCAGGTACGAGACGCGCTCCGCGAGCGTCCCCTGCTCGCGCCACTCGCGGGCCTTCGCCCGGATCGGCGGCGTATCGTGGTTGCTCATCATGACCCAGTCCGGCGGTGCCGCCCGGTCGGTCCGGTAGACATCGTGCGGGTTCGTGACGTCCATCTTCTGGGTGACCCGGAACCGGCCAAGGCCGTACTCCTCCATCACGCGCTTCAGCGGATACGGCTGTGTGCTGAGCGTCTCACAGGCGACCGACCGGGGATCGAGGCCGTGATCGCGCGCCGCGCCCATGATGATGTACATGATCGTCGCGTAGCGGTCCACCTGCTCGGGGTCGAGCTCGCGGACCCAGTCGTCGGCATGCCGCGGAACGCCGTCGGTCAGCTGGTCGCGGCGGGCGATCGCGTACCGTGCCAGGTCGGGACGGTCGGGCGACGAGAAGAGGCGTGCCCCGTTCTGCACGGCATGGAACGGATCCTCGTCGTCGGACCGGTAGACCCAGGGGCACACGATTCCCTGCGGGTGATCTATCCGCACCCCGTCGAACTCGTTGAACAGTTTCTGCGTGCGGGCGCGAAGATAGTCGAGCCCTCCGCCGTGGTACCGGTACGGGTCGAACACAGGATAGCCCCACGGCTGACCCTGTCGGTTCGTCCGGCTCGGCGGGGCGCCGAGCAGGTAGTCCGTCAGGAAGAGCGGTTGCAGCCGCCATCTGTCCCGCGGTGAGAGGCCTACCTGCAGGTCCGCGTAGAGCGAGAGCCCCGTGCGTCTCGCCTCCTCGAGCCAGGCGTGGTGCTGGCGGTGGACGAGATACTGGATAAGCGCATACCGGTCGATTGCGTCCCGGTGAGAGTTCCGGAGCCGGGCGCGCCTGCGGCGTGCGTCCGCCTCGAGCTCCGGCGGCGGGCAGTAGAGCACACGATCGATCTCATCGCGGGCCCCCGTCCAGCGGTGCCAATCGCCGGTTCCATACTCGCCTGCAAGCACCTCGAACATCGCGTCCGCCTCGAGCCAGACCCGGTTCTCCTCGACGAATGCGGCCACCTTGTCCCGCATCGCTCCGTCGGCGCCGCGGTACCGTTCATAGGCGCGCTCGCAGAGCGCGAGCTGCGAGTCAAAGGCGGCTGCGTATCGGGTTCGTACCCCCGACGGCTCGTCCGATACCGCCGGCGAAGAGTCACGGGTCGTTCGTTCGGTCGCCGCCCGCAGAGCCTCTTCGTCAACGAGGTGCCCCCACTCGGGATCCGAGCGCAGCCGCGGAAAGGAGAGCGCGAGGAAGCTTCGCGAGAAGGCGGTACCGTCGTACGGCGACGGGTTGCCGCGTGACGTTGCGCCCTGGGGTCCAAGCTGCACGCCGTCGAATCCAAGGTCGTGGACGAACCGGATGAGCTCGTACCCGGCGGTCCCGTAGGGCGTACCTTGACCGATGTCCTCGGACGCCGTCGCCGGGAAGCTCGAGTCGTGTATCTGAAGGATGACGCGGGCCTTCCCCAGGTGGCGGAAGGCCTGCTCCACCAGGTCGCGAACAGGCATACTCGGTCTGACAATGGGCGGGGACGGTGGACCGTCCCCGCATCGGAGGCTCTTCTAGAAGTTGTCCTCACGGTCATCGCGGATCATCCGGATGACCTTTTGTACACCGCGGTCAATCTGCGGCTTGAAGAAGTACCCCAGTGCGATTCCCACGATAATCCAGAACAGCATGGCTCATTCCTCCCTTCCTGCACCCTCGTCTTCGCTGACGATGGTGATCCTGACGCCCGGCTCGGTCGTTACCTCCTCACGCGGAGGAATCGTGACCGAAAGGATACCGTTGCGGTACACCGCCCTCACTGCCGAATGGTCGAACTTGTCGGCCGGCACGTAGTAGCGCTGCTCGCCAAAGCTCTTGCGCTTGAGGCGACGCTTGAAGTAGCGTGCGCCGTCCGGCTCCCTCATCTCTTCAGGAAGCGTTCCGGAGAAGACCATGTAGTCACCCTTGAACTCGAGGCTCACATCGCGCTCACTGAAGCCCGCGACCGCGAACTCGAAGATCAGCGTCTTGTCCTCGGTCATGTAGATGTTCGAGGGCGGGTAACTGTACCCGGCGTAGAACTCCCGGTTCCACTTCCAGGCCTTGTCACCCGGGATGAACTGCATTCGATCGGTGAACGCGTTGGTGAAGTCTTCGGCTGCGGCGAATATCTCGTCCATCACCTTGCCGAGATCGGGGAAATCGTGGCATTTCATAATGCCTCCTTGTGGCCCCTCGGGCCGTGCTCCCGCTCTGCGGGTACCCTCCCGTACCGGGAAGGCGCCGCCCTTTCGCGACGGCATGGGCCCTCTTCGGCGCCCATAGCTATATAGAACCGAATTTCCCTTCCCGTGTCACCCGGAGGAGCGGAGATCCGCACAGTTTTTCGGCCGTGACATTTCGGTGTCCCTCTGCTACCTTAGGGTCCACTTGCGTGTACTGTTTATTGGTGAAATAGTCGGCAAAGCCGGCGTCTACACGGTCAAATCGCTGCTGCGCGAACTGAAGACGGAGCTCTCGGTGGATTTCGTCGTCGCCAACGCGGACGGCGCGACCGGCGGGTTCGGACTCGGGAAGAATCACGCGGTCTACCTGCGCAAGCTGGGGATCGACGTCATTACCGGAGGCGACCAGATCTACTTCAAGAAGGATATGGTCCCGCACATAGACTCGGCGTACTATCTGCTGCGTCCGGCCAACTATCCTCCGGCGACGCCGGGCCGCGGGTGGCGGTTCTACAGACTGGCCGACGACCGGAAGATCGTGGTGATCAGCATGCTCGGTCAGTCCGGGTTCGATCGGGTTCACGCGAGCAATCCGTTTACCTTTCTCCCCGAGCTCGCGAGCCGCGCCCGCAAGGAGACCCCGTATATCATCGTCGACTTCCATGCGACCACCACGGCGGAGAAGTACACGATGTTCCATCACGGCGACGGTCATGTGTCCGCGATCGCCGGGACCGGCACGCGCGTGCAGACCGCCGACGCTCGAGTCATGCCACGGGGAACTGCGGTCATAGGGGATCTCGGGCGCACAGGCAGCCGCGACAGCGTTGCCGGGCTCGACCCCGGTCCGGAAATCCGTAAGTTCATGACCGGCGTGCCCGAGCGTTCTTCGGATACCTGGGTCGGCCTCGAGCTGCAGGGCGCGGTGATCGACATAGGCGATGACGGCCGGGCTACCGGGATCAGCGCGGTCCGCCGCGAGTGCGCGGGGCCGGTCAATGAGTGAACGAGCTGAGGTTGTCGCCGTGGACGGACGCCGCATTACCGTGCGCTGTGGACCGGCAGAGGCATGCGGGAGTTGCGCGAGTCCGCTCTGTGCGCCGCGTGTTCGTACCTACGAGGCGACCGTCGACCCGGAGCTCGCCGATGGTGTCGCTCCGGGAACGTGCGTGGAGATCGGTCCATCCGGGTCCGGGCTCGGCAAAGGGCTGCTGCTCTTTGTCATGCCGCTCGCTCTGTTTACCGTCGGGTATCTGGTTCCGGGCGACGGCCTAGCAGAGACGATGCGCGCCGTCACGGGCTTCGTAGGGCTTGCGGCGGGGCTGCTCCTTGCGGTAATCGTCGCACGAGTCTGGAAGGAAGCCGCACCGCGGGTGATCAGGGTCTGCGAGCCCGTCACGACTCCCGGTAGCCGTACACCGACCGGAACGACTCCACCACCTGGTGTTTGACCGTCTCAAGATCGAGCGTCGTCCCGGTCAACTCGTGGAGCGAGGTCACCCCCCGGTCACGGATCCCGCAGGGGACGATCCAGGAGAAATGCGACAGGTCCGGTGACACGTTGAAGGCAAACCCGTGCATCGTGATGCCCCGCGTGATCGCGATGCCGATCGCGGTGATCTTCTCGTTCCCCACCCAGACGCCCCGGTGCTCCTCGTCGCGATGGGCTTCGATCCCGTAGTGCCGGTCGAGGAGCCGGACGAACACTTCCTCCATCCGCTCGACGAAGAGCCTCACTTTCCGTTGGTGAGCGGACAGGTCGATGATGGCGTAGCCGACGATCTGTCCGGGTCCGTGATACGTTGCCTCACCTCCCCGGGTGATCCGGTGGATCTCCACGCCGGCCGCCGCGAGCTCGGCACGCGGAGCGACGATATCCGTCTCCGTGGCCTTGCGACCCATGGTGATCACCGGAGGATGCTCGACGAGAATGAGGGTGTCGGGAATCGAGCTCTCGCGGCGCGCGTCCACGAGCCTGTGCTGCAGATCGAGTGCCTCGCCGTACGGCATCCGTCCCGCGTCCATCACTTCGAGCTTCAGCCGTGTGCCCATGGGTCAGCGATGCTCCCGCGCGAGCCGCGTGATCGTCTGCGCCATCTCTGACAGCGGCACCTGCCGCTCGACATGCCCGAGTTCGCAGGCAACGCGCGGCATCCCGTAGACGATCGATGTGCGCTCATCCTGCCCCACCGTGATGCCCCCGGCGCGCAGAATCGCGCCCAATTCTTTCGCGCCGTCCCGACCCATTCCCGTCATGATGACCCCCATTGCGCGTTTTCCGTAGGCTCCGGCCACTGAGGAGAAGAGCACGTCCGCCGACGGGCGATGGCCGTTCCGCGGAGGCTCGCGGCCAAGGCGCACTTCCCCTCCATGGGTGGACCAGGCGACGGTGACGTGGTGGTCGCCCGGAGCGACGTAGACGTATCCGGGCGTGAGCCGGTCTCCGTCGCTCGCCTCACGGACCGTGAGCTGACACACGCGGTCGAGGCTCGCCGCGAACTCGGTAGTGAAGCCCGGCGGCATGTGCTGCACCACTACGAGCGGACACGGCAGGTCGCCGGGGATGAGCGCGAGCATCTTGCGCAGCGCGTTCGGGCCGCCGGTCGAAACACCGATCGCGATGAGGTCGATAGGTCCCGGGTGCACTGCCGGACGGGTCGCCGCGACCGGCCTTCCCGGCACCCCGGTATCGCGCTGGCCGGCAGGTGGCTCCGCAGTGCAGGGTACGCGATCCCTGCGGCGGCGGTACTCGGCGCCGAGCGACGCGATGAGCTCGAGCAGCTGATCGGCGACGACGTGTATGTCGGTGCTGATCGACCCGGAGGGCTTCAGGATGAAGTCCGAGGCGCCGAGAGAGAGCGCGTCCATCGTGATCCTCGCGCCCTTCGTCGCGACCGACGAGAGCACGATGACCGGGATATCAATCCTCCGCGATCTGCGTTCCTGCAGAAACTCGATGCCGTTCATCTCCGGCATCTCGAGGTCGAGCACGATCACATCCGGATCGAGGGTGGGTATCTTCTGGAGCGCGAATCTGCCGTTCATCGCCGTGCCGGCGAGCCTCAGACGGTCGTCCGATTCGACGATACGTCCCACGAGATTGCGCATCATCGCCGAGTCATCGACGACCAGCACGGAGTAGGGGTCAGTTATCATGATTCACCGGCCGTTTCTTCCGGTAGATGCATGCCCAGTCGGTTCTCAGAAACTCGAACCCGGTCTTCATGCCGAACAGCGATTCCGAGTGCCCGATGAACAGAAACGAGACGGGCGCGAGTGCCTGCCAGAAGCGGTCGACGACGGCCTTCTGCGCCGTCTCGTCGAAGTAGATCAGGACGTTGCGGCAGATCACCACGTCGAGGTCGCGCAGCCCGCTGTCGTTCTTGAGATTGTGGTAGTCGAACCGGATCATGCCGCGGATCTCATCGCAGACCCGGTACCCGCCCTGCTTCCGCTCAAAGTACTTCGTCAGGTACCTTGGGGGGACTCCCTGCACGCGGCTGTCTGCGTAGAACCCCTCCTGGCCGATCATCAGCGACTTCAGGCTCAGGTCCGACGCGATGATCTGGGCGGAGAAGTCGGTGGGCATCACCTCGCGCAGGATCATCGCGAAGGTGTACGGCTCCTCGCCCGTTGAGCAGCCCGCGCTCCAGATCCGCAACGACCGGGAACCAGCTGCGCGCTTGAGGCTTACGAGCTCGGGTACGACGTGATACTCGAACGTCTGCACATGCGCCGTGTTCCGGAAGAATCTCGTCAGGTTGGTCGTCACCGAATCGAGCAGAGCGTCCAGCTCCGTGCCGTCGGCCTTGATCGACCGGTAGTACTCGGCAAGGTCGGTCGCGGACGACGTGCGCACCCGCTCCTTGAGGCGGCTCTCGAGAATGGATCGGTTCGATTCGGAGAAGTGGATACCGCTTGCGTCGTAGATCAGCGAGCGGAACCGCTCGAAGTATTCGTCGGTGAGAAATGCAGACATGAATCGATCCCGGACACCTTCGAGCCAAACTACGCCTTCCCTGAGACGCTGTCAACCAGCCCCCGGCCGATCCGCTGCCGCCCGCCGGGCGCACCGAAATCGTCGTCGGGAATTCGTGGATGGATGTGCTACCATTCTTCCTGATGGGCAACGGTTGGACGGAAGTGACCATTCGCGGGGTAGTGATCGATCCAATGACGGGAGACCCCAGCGTGCTGCTCGAGGATCTCAGCGAGAGCGCGATCATCGCCGTCGCCGCCGACCCGGCCGTGACCGGTGCGATCATTTCGGAGCTCGAGGGGGTTCTGCAGGAGCGGTCTCAGACGCTGCTCTACCGTTTCTTCGTCCGGCACAGCGTCTCAGTTGCCCGGATCGATCTGTCGAAAGCCCGCACCGGTGAGATCGCCGCCGAGCTCGAGTACGCCTACGAAGGTGAGCGCTACCGAATGGAGGTTCGCCCGATCGACGGGTTGCTTCTCTCCGTGCAGACCGGTGCGCCCGTCTACGCGGACATGGAGCTTATCCAGGGCGGGACCACGGCCGCGGCCCCGCGAGTCCTGGAAGGCGGCGATCTGCTCATCCTCAGCAGACGACACCGCTGACCGGAGCACCGCTGACCGGAGCATTGACAGAAGAGCGCGGCACCGGGATACTGAAGCCCCATGAAGAAGTACATCTTCGTGACCGGCGGGGTGTGCTCGAGTCTGGGTAAGGGGATCGCAGCGGCATCGCTCGGCAGCCTGCTCGAGTTGCGCGGTCTCCGGATTCGCATGGCGAAGATCGATCCGTACATCAACGTGGATGCGGGCACGATGAGCCCCTATCAGCACGGAGAGGTCTACGTCACTGACGACGGAGCAGAAACCGACCTCGACCTCGGGAATTACGCCCGGTTCACTACCTCGCCGCTCGGGCGGGCAAACTCGATCACGACGGGGCAGGTCTACCAGGAAGTCATCCAGCGCGAGCGTGAAGGCAGGTATCTCGGGCGCACCGTGCAGGTGATTCCGCACATCACCGATCGGATCAAGCAGCGCATACTCGCCGTTGGCGAGCACCCGGAGGTCGACGTCACGATCGTCGAGGTGGGCGGAACCGTCGGAGACATCGAGTCGGTACCCTTCCTCGAAGCAGCCCGCCAGATGATGCATGAGCTCGGCCATGAGAACGTTCTGAGCGTTCATCTCACCCTCATCCCCGAGGTGGCCGGTACCGAGCTGAAGACCAAGCCGACGCAACACTCGGTGAAGGAGCTGCGGGCGATTGGCGTGCAGCCTGATATCCTGCTCTGCCGTGCGCCTCGCCCGCTCGAGGATGATGTGCGCCGCAAGATCGCGCTCTTCACGAACGTTCCCTTTGAAGCGGTCATCAGCGCCTGCGACGTCGAGTCTACGATCTACGAGATACCGCTCATCTTTGCGCGTCAGAATCTCGATGTGATCGCACTCGATCGGCTTGGCCTCGAGTACGGCGAGTGCGATCTCGCGCCCTGGGAGCGTGTCGTGGATGTCCTCCGCCAGCGCGAGCGGACCGTCCGCATCGCCGTCGTGGGCAAGTACATCGAGCTCAATGACTCGTACAAGAGCGTGGATGAAGCGCTCTACCACGGCGGGATCGCGAACGACCACCGCGTCGAGCTCGTCAAGGTCGACAGCGAGCTCCTCGAGCGGATGGAGAGCGACGACGATATCGCCGACGCGCTCGGGCGTGTCGACGGTATTCTCGTGCCCGGCGGGTTCGGAAGCCGGGGGGTCGAGGGCATGGTTCGTGCCGCCTGCTATGCCCGCCGCAACGGAGTGCCCTATTTCGGGATCTGCCTCGGTCTTCAGGTGATGGTGATTGAGTTCGCGAGAAACGTGCTCGAGCTCGACCAGGCGGACAGCACCGAGTTCAGGCCCGACGGGCCGCACCCCGTGGTCTCGTTGCTCGAGGAGCAGGTCGACGTGCGCAACTACGGCGGGACGATGCGCCTGGGCGCGAGCGACTCGCACCTGCTCGCGGGCAGTCTCATACGCGACGCCTACGGCGAACCGGTCGTTCGCGAGCGTCACCGGCATCGGTATGAGGTGTCGAATCGGTACCGGCAGATGATCGAAGAGGCCGGGTTGATGGTGACGGGCGTCACGCCCGACCATTCGCTCGTTGAATCGGTGCAGTGGGCAGATCATCCCTGGGGAATCGGCGTGCAGTTTCACCCGGAGTTCATCTCAAAGCCCACTGCCGCGCATCCGCTCTTCGCAGGGTTCGTCGAGCAGAGCATCGCCCACCAGGTGCGACGTGGAACCCGCGTCGAAGTCGAAGCCCCCGCATGAGAATCGGGTTCGCGACCGTCGTGCTGGCCGTACTGGCGGCCGGCTGCAGTCTCGACTACGGTCAGACCGACCTGGCCACCGAGATCTCCGAGGACACCGCCGATTCGATCCTCTTTCGCGTGACGCACACCGTCGTCCGGGACGGTCGCCCGCGGTTCATCGTCCGGTCGCAGCGTATCGAGGCCTTCGGACAGCAGCGACGACAGTATCTCTACGGGGTTGAGTTCGAGGAGATTGACGCGCAGGGCGGCTCCGTGACCTTTGGTGTCGCGGACTTCGCAGAGTACCGAACGGACACTGAGGACTTCGATCTCAGCGGTAACCTCAGGTTCTACTCAGCAGCCGAGGACGCGTGGCTCACCGCGGAGTACCTGTTCTGGGAGAACGAGACCCGCACGCTCACGAGCCGTCCGGAGGAGACCGTCGTTCTCGAGCGGGGGGACGGCGCCGAAATCCGGGGACGGGGCTTTGTCGCGGAGATGGCACGCAGTATGTTACGGTTTGAAGACGGCGTGTCGGGTACCCTCGTTGAAGAAGATCGTCCGGAATAGCGTACATCGTATCTCACGTATCGCGGCGCTCGCGCTCTGCGTTTCCCTGTTCGTCCTTCCCGGTGCCAGGCTCGCCGCGAGTACTACGCTGGTCTTCTCCGCAGATCGCACGGAGAGCGTCTTCGCTGAGGGTCGCGAACGGATCGTACTGCGGGGCAATGCGAGAGTCGAGAGCGAGGAGTTCGTCATCACGGGCGCTGAGATCGAGATATTCGGTGATGAGCAACGGTACGTCCGCAGCTCCGGCGCGGTCGTGGTACTCGATCTCAAGAACGACCTCTATCTGACGAGCGACCACTTCTTCCTCGACCGCGATTCCGATTATCTGCGTGCTACGGGCGATGCATACATGGAGGACCGGGCGAATGACATCGTCGTCAAGGGAGCGACCATCCAGAACTGGAACGATCTCGATCTCACGGAGATCTCGGTCAACGTGCGCATTCTTGGAGACGACTACACGACACGCAGCCAGTTCGCCCGGTACCGACGCAATACCGAAACACTCGAGCTCTCAGGCACGCCGGAAGTCTTCTGGAAGGGTGATGAGTACCGCGCGACGCGCATCCGGATAGATCTGGCACGCGACGAGATCGAGCTCGTTGGCGACGTCCGTGCCGTTGTTCGTCGGCGTGACGAGGAGCCGTCGAACGATGAGTGATCTCGTGGAGCTTGCCGTCAGCAATATCACGAAGAGCTATGGCCGGAAACTGGTCGTGCGCGGCGTGAGTTTCCAGATGCACGAGGGGGAAGTCGTGGGCTTCCTTGGTCCGAACGGCGCCGGAAAAACGACGTGCTTCTACATGATCGTGGGGTTCATCCGACCGAACAGCGGAAGGATCCTTCTCAGCGGTCGCGACATCACGCGGAGGCCCATGTACAAGCGAGCGAGACTCGGGATCGCCTACCTGCCGCAGGAGGCCAGCGTGTTCCGGAAGCTGACGGTGGAACAGAACGTCTGGGCGGTTCTTGAGACGCGGAGCGATCTCACCCGGCGCCAGAAGCGTGAGACGCTCGACCGGCTCCTTGACGAACTGGGGATCACGCACAAGCGGAAACAGCGGGCGTATACCCTCTCCGGGGGTGAGCGTCGCCGCACGGAGATCGCCCGGTCGCTCGCGATTCAGCCGCGGTTCCTCCTGCTCGACGAACCGTTCGCCGGGATCGATCCCATTGCCGTGTACGAGATCAAGCAGATCGTCGCTGAGCTCAGTGCCAAGGGAATCGGCGTGTTGATCACGGACCACAACGTTCGTGACACGTTGGAAATTACCAACCGGTCCTATATCATCAAGGACGGCGAGATCGTCGTGGCCGGCTCGCGCGAGGAGATCATGCAGAACAAGATGGCGCGCGACGTCTATCTCGGGGAGACATTTTCCATTTGAACCGCCTGTTTCGCGGCTTTGAGGAGCCGCTCATTCTCGTCACCAATGACGACGGCGTCGAGTCACCGGGGCTGATCGCCGCGATTCGTTCGGTCAGCCATCTTGGCCGCGTGATCGTGGTCGCCCCAACGACGCAGCAGACCTCGCGGGGGAGGAGCATGATCGGCGATTTCGCCGACGTTCTCCATCTCACCGCCCTGCCCGGGCTCAACGGGTGCGAGGTGTACCACATTGACGCGTCGCCGGCGCTCGCCGTGCAGCACGCGATGAACACGATCTTCGCCGAGCGATGGCCTGACCTTGTTGTCTCCGGTATCAACTACGGCGAGAACCTCGGGATCGACATCACCATATCGGGCACCGTTGGCGCCGCCTTCCAGGCGGCCGCCTACGCCGTACCCGCCATTGCCGCCTCGCAGCAGGTCGACGTCGCACACCACTATGTGTACGGAGAGGTCGACTGGCAAGGCTCCACGCGGGTCGTGCAGTCGTATGCCCAGCGGATGATCGACGCTCTTTCGGCGCTCCCGCCTCCCGCCGCACCCAGCGGTCGTCTGCGTCTCTCCGAGCCCCGCCCCTTTCCGTTCGACGTGCTGAAAATCGACGCGCCTGCCGACTGCCCGCCCGGAACGCCCGAGCGTATCTCACGGCTTGCGCGTCGGCACTACTTTCTCTTCACGATCGACGCGCCGACCGCCGAGAGCCCGATCGGGGCGGGCCGCACTCGAGTCGACGAGGACATCGATCTCATCCGTCCGGGCGACGACGTGCATACGCTTGCCGTGGACGGCGCGGTCGCGGTGACCCCCCTGAGTCTCGATTTCACCGCTCCGCTCGAAGAGAGTGCGCGTGCCCTCGGCCTGGCGCCGGCCGATGGCTCACCGGTTGACGGCTCATCGGCCAATCGGTCCGTGTACATTGACAAAGGCTCTCGCCCGGCCCAATAATTGAGGGTGGAGGTTCGCTTGCAGTATCAACGGCCTGCCCTGGTTCAGGGGCAGCAGCTCAGGATGAATCCGCAGCTGTTCCAGAGCATTCAGCTCATGGCGCTGCCGATTCAGGAGCTCAAGTTCCGGATTGACGAGGAACTGCAGGCGAATCCGGCTCTCGAGGTCGTTGAGGACAACTCCACTGTTTCGATCGAGGAGAACGAGTCCGGCGAGCGTTCCGAGGAGTACGATTACTTCGAGAACAGCTCCGATCCCGGGTACACGCAGAGCGGCTACGATGATGAGGCGAGCGAGAACAAGCACCGGTTCATGGAAGGTGCGCTCTCGACGCCTGAGTCGCTGCACGAACACCTTCTCTGGCAGCTGCGTCTGCAGCCCATCCCGGAGCATGAGTTTGCCGTCGGCGAAATCCTGATCCTGAACCTTGACGACAACGGATTCCATCGTGAGCCGATCGAAACACTCTTCGAGCCACAGGACGAACCGACGGTCGACAGGATGGTGCAGATCATCCGGAGCTTCGAGCCCGTTGGTACCTGCGTCGCCGACTACCGCGAATCACTTCTCGTCCAGGCGAGTTTTGACGAGACCCGGCCTCCGGCCACTGATGCGATCATCACCAGCTACCTCGAGCTGCTGGACCGGGGAAAGTACGATGACATCGCGAAGAGGCTGAAGATTGACGTGGAGGACGTTGAGGACGCGCTCGAGTACATACGGGGCCTCACGCCCTTCCCGGGACGTCTCTGCTCGTCGGAGAAGCCAACGTACGTCATTCCTGATCTGATGGTGGTCATCCGCGACGGGCAGTTCGTGATCATTATGAACGATGAGGAGATTCCGGTTCTCGGGGTAAGCGACTCGTTCAGCGGTATGGCCGGTACCGACGCGAAGAAGGACGTCCGACGGTTCGTCAAGGCGAAGGTGAAGGACGCGAAGTGGTTCATCCACTCGATTCGTCAGCGGAACGAGACGCTCCTGAAGACGGCTCGCGCTATCGTCGAGTTTCAGCGGGACTTCTTCGTGAGGGGGGCAAAGTACCTCGTGCCGCTTACGCTGAAGGACATTGCCGGTGAAGTCGGCGTGCATGAGGCGACGATTTCGCGCATCACGAACGGCAAGTATATGCAGACAGAGTGGGGAATCTTCGAGCTGAAGTACTTCTTCACGAACTCGATCTCGGGCGCGGGATCGGGCGGCTCGCGATTCTCGAAGGAGGGCGTGAAGCAGATCATCAAGGAAATTCTGGACGAGGAGACAGGTGACGAGCACCTGTCGGATCAGCGCATTGCGGACAGGCTCGCGTCGAGGGGGATCAGGATCGCCCGGCGGACGGTAGCGAAGTACCGCAAGGAGCTCGATATATCGTCGTCGTACAAACGATAGGAGGAATCATGAAGCTTGGTATCAAGGGTGTGCATTTCGACGTGAAGGACGAGACGAAGGAGTTCATCGAGGCGAAGCTCGAGAAGCTGGATTTTGCCAGCGACTACATCGTCGACCTCGACTTCACCCTCACGAAGGAGAATCCCGAGTTCGAGGCAGAGGCGAAGCTTCACCTGAAGTGGGGGCATCAGTCCGTCATCAAAGTCCACAGCTTTGACCTGCACGAAGGCATCAACACCTTGATCGACAAGCTTGACCACAAGGTCCGCAAGGAACGGGACAAGATCACCGATCACAAGTCGGGATGATCGGTGAGACATGAAGAAGTTCACGGTCCTCGACCTGCTGAGCCTTGATCTGAAAGAACACAACGCGCTCGATCTCGTGTGCATTGGGGGGCGCCCCGGTCTCTCGCGCGAGATCCGGATACCGGACCTGAATCGCCCCGGGCTCGCGCTTGGAGGCTTCTACGACAAGTTCGGGTTCGACCGGATCCAGATCTTCGGGCGTGGCGAGACCGCGTTCATCAGGAAGCTCGCGAACGAGAAGAAGACCGATACGATAGAGGAGATCTTCAAGAGGAGTATCCCATGCGTGATCTTCACCCATGGTCTTGGACCAACCGACGACTTCCGGATGATCGCCGAAGGAGCCGGCTGTCCAATACTCCAGACGGATCTCCCTTCATCCGAGTTCTCCTCCCGACTGATCCGGGCGCTGTCGAACATCTTTGCCCCGCACGAGACGATACACGGGGTGCTCGTTGAGGTCTTCGGGGTTGGCGTCATCATCCTTGGTGACAGCGGCGTGGGAAAGAGCGAGGCGGCGCTCGAG
Source organism: Spirochaetales bacterium (assembly GCA_007127335.1). Classification (GTDB taxonomy): domain Bacteria; phylum Spirochaetota; class Spirochaetia; order DSM-27196; family SLST01; genus SLST01. The sequence continues at coordinate 21,581 of SKZO01000094.1, forward strand.
CTGATAGAGCGCGGGCATCGTCTCGTCGCCGATGATGCGGTGGATATCAGCTGCGTTGCGGGAAACATCCTGCTCGGTGCCGGCGCAAACCGCGCGCTCGGCCACCACATGGAGATCCGCGGGCTCGGAATCATCAACGTGACCCACCTTTTCGGTGTGGGGGCGATCCGCGACAGCAAACAGATCCAGATGATCGTGGAGCTCGAGCTCTGGGATTCCAACAAGCAGTACGACCGCATCGGCGCCGAGGAGCGTACCCGGGACATCCTCGGTGTCAGTATTCCGTACCTGCAGGTTCCGGTCAAACCGGGACGCAATGTCCCGATCATCATCGAGACGGCTGCGATGAACGAGAGGTTGAAGAAGATGGGCTACTTTTCCGCGCGGGAGTTCAACCAAAGTGTGTTAAAATGGCTCGAGAGTGAACACGCGCGCAACGCGTATTTCCAGAACACCGATCTTCTGCACCGGGGCGTACACAACGAAATCGATCAGGATGACGCATGATTGAGAAAGACATCACCGTGACCAACAGGGCCGGGATTCACGCGCGCCCGGCAGCCATGATCGTTCAGACGGCGAGCCGGTTCGAGTCCAAGATCATGCTCGGCAAGGACAACGAAGAGATCAACGCCAAGTCGATCATGGGCATCATCACGCTCGGTGCCGGCTACGATACCGTTCTGAAGATGCGGGTTGACGGGCCCGACGAGCAGGAGGCTGCCGATGCGCTCGCCGCGTTGTTCGAGAACCGTTTCCAGGAAGAGTCTGCGTAATTCTGTCCTGCTGATCCCGTTCATACTAGTCGTCCCGGTCGCCGTGCCCGCCCAGATCGAACACGAGACGCAGGTGATCGCGCTGCGGGACTACTTCGAGGTGAGCATCTCCGTCAACGGCGCCGATCCGGATCTTCTCTTCGGCAATCTCGCTGAAGGGCTGACCGCCCGGCTCGAGTACGCGGTACGTGTGTCGCATCCACGCAATCCACCGCTCAGTCTCTTCGGATCGCGGCTGCTCAGCGAGTATCGGGTCATCTACCATGCCCGGTGGGACCCGTTTCGGGACCGCTATACGATCAGCACGCAGGACGGTGGTCTGTTCACCTTTCGCGATGAAGCCGCGCTGTGGCGATTCTTCTTCACCCTGCCGCACTACCGAATCCCGTGGCAGGGGATTGGTGCGGGCGATCCCGCGACGCCCTCGCGGTACCAGGTTGACACGCAGGTTGTCTACGAGCCGGTCGTCTTCGTGCCCGGCCTGAGTATCCTGTCGGTGTTCCTTCCGCACGCCCGTCAGTCGAGCCTGTGGGAGCGGAGCTACCTGGAGGAGCCTCGATGACGCCGCGACGAATGCCCGGCACGTCCGTGACCGGGTTGCTCAGTCTGATCGTGCTCTACCTCGTCCTCATCGTGCTGGTCCTTGTCTTCGCTCAGCAGGTACTGACCGACCTCTCCTTCACCGGGAGCAGCGCGACCGTCGTGGTTCTCGTTCTCGCGACGATGTTTCCTCTCTTCCTTGGCGCGTTGATCGTCTACAATGTCGTGCGTCTCGTCCATGACCGGGCCGTCAGGCGTCCGGGTGCGAGGCTCAAGTCACGGTTGTTGACCTTCTTCCTGGTCATTGTCCTTCTCGCGAGTGTCCCCCAGGGGATCCTCTCGGTGAGCTTCATCCGCACGGCGATTCGCGCGTGGTTCTCGGAGGACACCGGCGAGGCCATTCGCGGTGGCCAGCAGATCGCGCTCTCGTTCTTCACCCAGCTCGAACGTGATCTCACGGCCTTTGCCTCGAGTCCCTGGGCGATGAGCCTGATGGACGGCGTCGAACGTCAGCCGGGGCGTGTGTGGGAGCGCGTTCAGGGGGTGAATCCAACACTCGACTCCTTTCAGGTCTTTGGACCGGCCTTTCAGGAGCTGTATGCCGGGGGAGCTGCCGAGCTCCATCTCACCCCCCTGCAGGCAGCCGCCGCGAGAGAAGGTCAGGTTGCCCGCGAGAGCGCGGGGGGTGTGAGCTTCCTCCGGGTGCGCCTGAGCTATTTCCCCGATGTCCGCTCTCCCGGCACCACGATCGGGGAGACCAGCCTGCCGGGAGCCTACACGATCATCATGGCCTCCCGTCTGCCGTCAGGCTTCGACGAGGCGGCGGGCCGTCTGACCGAGTCGCTCGAATTCTTCATTCAGCTCGACCGTTTCCAGGACAACTTCGTGACTGCGATCAGCCTCTTCTACGGGTTCTTCTCGGTCCCGCTCGTCCTGCTGAGCCTGCTCGTCAGCTTCCTCCTCAGCGACGAGATCATGAGGCCGATCGTGAGCCTCGAGGATGCGACGAGGCGCGTGGCGGACGGAGATTTCTCCACCCGCATCCTCGCCCGTCGTGGCGACGAGTTGTCGCTGCTTGTCGATTCGTTCAACCGGATGGTCGGCGAGCTCGAGCGCACCCGCGAGAAGATCATCCAGGCAGAGAAGATCGCGGCCTGGCAGGAGATCGCGCAGCGGCTCGCTCACGAAGTCAAGAACCCGCTGACCCCTATTCGTCTTGCGGCTGAGCGCACGCTGCGCAGGTACCAGGACGGAAGCGAGAGTTTCGGTGAAGTGCTCGAAACATCGGTTCGCGCGATCGTGGGCGAGGTCGACAACCTGAGTGCCCTGCTCTCCGAGTTCCGGGAGTTCTCGCGGCTCCCGGCTCCGAAGATGGAAGCCGTCGCGCTCCACTCGGTGATCGGTGAGGTCGTTGCGACCTATTCGACGTGCCCGTCGGTGAGAGTCGAGACCGACGGTGTGTCTGAGGATCTCACTGTGTTCGCCGATCCGGGGCAGATTCGCCAGTTGGTGACGAACCTCGTCAAGAATGCGCTCGAGGCCGTTGGTGAACAGGGGAATGTGTCGGTCCATGTCGATCCCGTGAAGAAGGGTTCGAGCACCTTCTGCAGAATTCGCGTGGAGGATGACGGGCCGGGCATCCCCCGGGAGCAGCAGAGCAGGATCTTCGATCCGTATGTGACGACCAAGCGAAAAGGAACCGGGCTCGGGCTGGCTATTGTACAGCGCATCGTATTCGATCACCATGGGCAGATCTGGTTCGAAACGCAGCCGGGAGTGGGTACCACCTTCTACGTGGACCTGCCGGCGGCCGAGGCTGCACGCGACCGGAAAGGACTTCTATGAGCAGCGTTCTGGTAATCGACGACGAGGCGGGCATTCGCGATGTGCTGAAAGAGATCCTCAGCGACGAAGGGTACGTCGTCTTCACTGCCGAGGATGGGATCGAGGGGCTTGAGCTCGTTCGCCACGAGCGGATCGATCTCGTTCTGCTGGACGTCTGGCTTCCGAACATGGGCGGCATGGACGTACTCAAGCACCTGAAGAGTGAGAAGCCGGAGATCGAAGTTATCGTGATATCAGGCCACGGGAACATAGACCTCGCGGTGAAGGCGGTCAAGCTCGGCGCGTTCGATTTTCTCGAGAAGCCTCTGAGCCTCGATCGTGTGACCACGATCACACGCAATGCGCTCGAGATGGAGGAGCTCAAACGCGAGAACCGGACACTCAGGAACCGGCTCGTGAACCGCGACGAGATGATCGGCGAGAGCAAGCCGATGAAGGAGGTCCAGGCGCTCATTCGACAGAGCGCGCCCAGCGATTCGCGTGTCATGATCTTTGGCGAGAACGGTACCGGCAAGGAGCTCGTCGCGCGCGAGATCCATCGGCGCAGCCTGCGCAGCGAAGGGCCCTTCGTGGAGGTGAACTGCGCGGCGATTCCCGACACACTGATCGAGAGTGAGTTATTCGGGCACGAGAAAGGGGCATTCACGAGCGCGATCGCCCGGAGAAAGGGGAAGTTCGAGACGGCTCACCGGGGCACGCTCTTCCTGGACGAGATTGCCGATATGTCGCTGAGCGCACAGGCGAAGGTGCTCCGTGTCATCCAGGAGATGCGCTTCGAACGTGTGGGAGGCGAGGAGTCGATCGGTGTGGATGTGCGAGTCATTGCCGCGACGAACAAGGACATCAGGGAGGAGGTGGAGTCGCGTCGGTTCCGCGAGGATCTCTACTTCCGTCTCAACGTCGTCTGGATTCACGTCCCGGCACTCCGTGAACGGCGCGATGACATCCCGCTGCTCGCCGAGTACTACCTGCAGAAGTTCGTCGGTGAAGAGGAGCAGACGCGCCGATTCGACGCTTCGGCCGTGTCGCGAATGAAGGAATATGAGTGGCCGGGCAACGTCAGGGAATTGAAAAACTTCGTGGAACGGGTTACTATCATGTCGGACGAGGAGGTGCTCACCCGGGACCTCGTGGACTTCTTCCTGGGCGAGCGAAGCGTCGGGCCGACCGATCCAGTGCTCGAAGAGTTCGGCGACATGGGGCTCAACGAGGCACGCGACGCGTTTGAGCGTCGCTACATCGAGCACAGCCTGCGCGAGAACGACTACAACGTCACCCGAACGGCGACCGAGCTCGGTATCTACCCGAGCAACCTCCACGCGAAGATCAAGAAGCACGGGATCCAGGTGGAGCGATGAAGGCGATTACCAGACGACAGTCGGAAGTTCTGGAACACATAAAGGCCTTCATCGACGAGCATCACTTCCCCCCCACGATGCGGGAGATTTCTGAGCACTTCGGTATCTCGGTCAAGGGTGCATACGATCACGTCAAGGCACTCGAGCGCAAGGGCTGCCTCAAGATCGACAACAACCGGTCACGCACGATCGAGGTCATCGGCCATGACGACCCGGAGCAGATCATCGAGGTTCCCGTACTCGGGAACGTCGCGGCCGGGCTTCCGCTGCTGGCAGAGGAGAACCGTGAAGGGACGGTCAGGTGCCCGGTCGACCAGCTTGGCCAGGGTGTGCATTTCGCGCTTCACGTGCACGGTGACAGCATGCGCGACGCCGGGATCATGGACGGAGACCTGGCGATTTTCCGCCAGCAGCCGGTCGCGTCGAATGGGGATATCGTCGTTGCGATGGTCGAGGACGCGGTTACGCTCAAGCGATTCTACAAGGAGAAGAACCGCGTTCGGCTTCAGGCGGAGAATCCCGACTATCCCCCCATTTTCACGCAGAACGTCCGCGTTCTCGGGAAGCTCTCGCAGCTGATCCGCCGGTATGAGTAGAATTCCCCCCGTTCTCGTCTTCCTTGGTCCCGAGGAGGGCCTGCGTTCCGAGGAGCTCGACGCGCTCCGCGCACGGGTGAAGAAGGAGAGCGGTTCGCCGGCGGACGAGCACCGCATCTACCTGCCGGAGGGCTCGGTCGCCGACGCCGTGGACCTGCTCGAGAACGGGTCGCTCTTCGCCTCCCACCGTCTCGTGATCCTCGCCGGCGCCGATCAGATACGAAAGAAGACTGACGTGGAGATCATCGCCGACTACTGCGCATCCCCGCCGCACGATGCGACACTCGTGCTGGTCTCGGACGCGGTGCGGCTCGACTCCCGGCTCGAGAAAGCAGTCCCGGCTCAGGCACGCAAGGTCTTCTGGGAGCTCTTTGACAACCAGAAACGCGGATGGGTCGTCTCGCACTTCCGCAAACGCAACGTCGCGATCACGCAGGAGGCGGTCGAGCTCTTCCTCGAGCTCGTGGAGAACAATACTCGTGAGCTGCGTACGGAGGCGGACAAGCTGTGCGTCTACGTCAGTGCGCGCAGTGCTGCCGGGCAGAAGCCCGAAGTCGGCATCGACGAGGTAGAGACCTTCATCTACCACAGCAGGGAGGAGAGCGTCTTCTCGCTGTACAAGAGCATCGTGGAAGACGATTTCCAGGCGGTGCTCGAGATCGTCGAGAAGCTCGACGCTTCCGGCGAGACGAATCCAATCCAGATCGTGGGCGGCCTCGTCTTCCAGGTGAGGAAGCTGCTCGGCCTGCGCACCCTGCTCGACGGCGGATTCTCTCCGGACGAGGCGTTCAAGCGGCTCGCGGTGCGCGGCAAGCGGATTCAGGCGGACTACCGCGCCGCGACGAAGCGATTTGACCGCGGGGAGCTCGAGCGGCAGCTGCGGGTCCTGATCGACTACGACGTCGCCTTTCGTGAGCTCGGCGGTGGGCTGCAGCGGATCCTCCTCGACCTGCTCGTCTACCAGTTGATGTTCCGGGCCGACGATTTTTCCGTGGAGGAGAATGTCTCATGATCGAGCGCTTTGCACCGTGTCCCGACTCTCCGAACTGCGTCTCCAGCTATGCCGACGATGAGGTGCACCACGTGGATCCGCTGCCGCTGCCCGCCGATGCGGGTTCCGCCGGGAACGACGACCCGCTCGAGGCAGTCCGCCGTGCGCTCGCCTCCATGCCACGGACGAGGATCGTGACCACCGACGGCGACTACGTGCACGCCACCTGCACGTCGCTCGTGTTCAGGTTCGTCGACGATCTCGAGTTGCGTCTCGACCGTCAGCAAAAGGTCATCCATGTGCGCAGCGCGTCGCGGGTCGGATACGGTGATCTGGGTGTGAACCGGCGACGCGTGGAGAGGCTTCGTTCGCTGCTCGAGTCTGAAGGGAAGGGATCATGATGCTCAGTGTTCTGGTTGCCGACAAGCTCTCTCCCGCGGCCGTCGACGCACTCTCCAGGCTTGGTGCGGTGGTGCGCACGGAGCCCGATCTCGACGGTGAAGCGCTGGTCGCCGCGATAGGCGAGGCAGAGGTGCTGGTGGTGAGGTCGACGAAGGTCCCACGGGCGGTGATCGAGGCCGGCACCGAGCTCTCGCTGATCGTCCGGGCCGGCGCCGGTGTCAACACGATCGACATCGCGGCGGCGAGCGAGTACGGCGTCTCCGTCGCGAACTGTCCCGGGCGGAATACCGCCGCCGTCGCGGAGCTCGCGATTGGTCTGATGATCGCGGCCGACAGGCGGATTCCCGATGCCACTGCCCATCTGCGCGCCGGGGAGTGGAAGAAGAAGGAGTACGGCAAGGCGTACGGTCTTCTCGGGCGCACGTGCGGTATCGTCGGGTTCGGGTCGATCGGGCGGGCCGTCGCCGTCCGCGCGAAGGCGCTCGGCATGCGGGTCGTCGCCTGGTCGCGCAGCCTCACGGCGGAGTCGGCTGAAGCGGCGGGGGTGGAGCGGTGCGAGCGGCTGGTCGAGCTTGCCGGCGAGAGCGACGTGGTGAGCGTGCATCTCGCCGTTGCCGAACAGACGCGGACTCTGATCGGGGCGGAGTTCTTCGCGGCAATGCGCGAAGGTGCGATCTTCGTCAACACGTCGCGAGGTGAGATCGTCGACCAGCAGGCGCTCGCCGCCGCCGTACGCGACCGCGGCGTCAAGGCCGCGCTCGACGTCTATGGCGACGAGCCATCCCGGGGCGAGGCTCCCTTCGATGCGAGCGAGTTCGCCCGCGAGCTCGCCGCGGCTACCCCGCATATAGGTGCGTCTACCGAGCAGGCCGCCGAGGCGATCGCCGCCGAAGTCGTCCGGGTCGTGGAGACCTACGTGAAGACCGGCAAACCGGTGAACGCCGTCAACATACGAGCCCGCACCGAGCAGGACGTGAGCCTCGTCGTCCGCCACTACAACCGCGTGGGAGTACTCGCGGGTGTGCTCGACGAGCTGAAGGACGCAGGAGTCAACGTCGAGGAAATGGAGAACACGATCTTCCAGGGCGGCGCCACCGCGAGCTGCGCGCTCAAACTCGACCGTGCGCCCGATGTCGAGCGTCTGCGGCGCATCCGCAGCGGCCGCGACATCATTCAGGTGATGCTGAAGGAGCGCGCGCCCTGACCGCCTCCTTGATCTCGAGCGCCTGCGCGTACGGGATCTTCGCCTCCGCGGCGATCGATTCGGTGTCCGCCGCCGCGAGTGCCTCGAGGCTGGCGAACCTGGCGAGCAGGCGTCGGCTCCGCTGCGGTCCGATCCCGGGTATCGACTGGAGCGTGGCGAGCGTGAGGTCGCCGCTCTGCAGCCCGGCGCGGAAGGTCGTCGCGAAGCGGTGCGCCTCGTCGCGCACCGCCTGCAGAATCCGCAGCGGATCCGAGCCTTCGGGCAGTCGGATGGGTTGCGACCCGCCCGGCAGGAAGAGCTCCTCCTTCGCCTTGGCGAGCCCCACGACCGGGATGTCGAGCTCGAGTGCTTCGAGGACCGAGACGACCGCGCTCACCTGGCCCTTGCCGCCGTCGATCAGGATGAGGTCGGGGAGCGGAGCCTCCTCGTTGGCCAGCCGGGTGTAGCGGCGAGCGGTCACCTCGCGCATCGCCGCGAAATCGTCGATCGAGCCGTCGAGCGTCTTCATGTGAAACCGCCGGTAACCGGCCTTGTCCGGGCGACCGTTGCGGAAGCTCACGAGTGAGGCGACCGGGTGCTTCCCGTCGACGTGAGCGATGTCGAATCCCTCGATGCGCAGGGGCAATTGCGGCAACTCGAGCACCTTCTGCAGCTCCTCCAGTCCCGGGATATTGCCCTGCTCACGCACGCGCTTGTCCAGATCGCGCCGCGCGTTCTCCATCGCGAGGTTCGTCACCGAGACGTCGCGCGAGCTTTCCGGCGTCAGGACGTCGACCTCCGCGTCGAGCTCGTCCCGGAAGAACCGCGCCAGATCGCCGACAATGGTCTCGCCGATCGGAGCTCCGGTCCCGATGATGAGCCTCTCCGGTGCAACTCCCGCGGTCGTGTAGTACTGCGTCACGAACTGCGGGATCAGTTCGTCCGGCTCGCCGTACACCTCGACGTGGTAGATCTCGCTCCCGAGCATGCGGCCGCCTCTCATATGGAAGAGCGCCAGTGAAGCGAGACCGTCGCGCTCGTGGACGGCGAGGTAGTCGCGTACGTCAGGGTCGAAGTCGACGACCTGCTGCTCCTCCTGGGTGCCACGGATCGCTGCGATCGTGTCGCGCAGGTCCGCGGCGCGTTCGAACTTCAGGTCGGCGACGGCGGCCTGCATCTCGCGCTCGAGATCGGCGAGTAGAGCGTCGGCCTCTCCGGAGAGGAGCTTGCGAATTCCCTCGATCCGCTTTCCGTACTCGTCATGGTCGGTCTTGCCCGCGCAGACCGCTGCACACCGCCCGATGTGGTAGTAGAGGCAGGGGTGTGCACGTTTTTTGATCGGACCCCGGCACTTTCGCAGCGGAAAGAGTTTCTCGATGACCTCCAGGTACCGGTCGATGTGGTGGACGTTCGCATACGGTCCGAAGTAGGAACTCCCGTCCTCGACGATCCGACGCGTCCGGAAGACGCGCGGGTATTCCTCGTTCGTGATCCTGATGACCGGGTAGGTCTTCCCGTCCTTGAGGTTGATATTGTACCGAGGAGCGTGTTCCTTGATGAGGTTGTTCTCGAGCAGCAGCGCCTCATACTCGCTGCGGCACACGATGGTGTCGATCGTGCGAACCTTCTTCATGAGGACGATTGTCTTGACGTCGTTGTCCTTCGCGAAGTAGGAACGCACCCGGCTGCGCAGGTGCTTTGCCTTGCCGACGTAGAGGATCGCGTCGTCGGCGTCCTTCATCAGGTAGACGCCCGGTCGGGTGGGCAGATGCGCCGCCGACTCCCGCGGGCTCAGGTGCGCGGATATTGATGGTTTCTCCATACGTGCCGATATAAAGGATACCAAGGCTCGATGAGAAAGCGAACCGCCGTGACCCAGAGCTCGAGAATCCCGGCGCGCCTGCTCGCGCTCGGTCTGGCGCTCATGCTCCAGGCAGCCGCTCCCGGTGTGCCCGCAGCCTCCGAACGGACGATCACGCTCGGGACCGATGACGGGTGGCGAGCCCTGCGCGACGAGCCGGGAGCGCGCCTCGAGGCCGGACGCCGGGGGTATCTCGATCTGACGCTCGACCGTTTCCGCTACGAGGCCGGACCCACGACCGAGCTCCTCCTCCGTTTCGACGAGACGCCGCTTCGTGACGCCGCGGCACGGCACGACGTCGTTGGCGGAGCTCAGGAGCTCACGACCACCGCTCACCGAACCGGGTCCGGCGCCCTTCTCGTCGACGGTCCCGAGGATCGCATCGAGCTCGTGCCTCGCGCGGGATCGGCGTTCGTGCCCGGCCACCAGTGGGCCGACTTCACGTTCGAGTTCTGGTTCTACCCCGTCGCCCTCAATGAAAGTGGCGCGATTCTGCGGTGGCACGCGCGGGAGGGCGCCGAGCACGGGTTCCGTGTGCAGGAGGTCTCCATCGAGATCGCGCGCGGAACGACGCGTGCGCGGTTCGAGAACTTCTTCGTGCGCCCGGACGGGCAGCCGATCTCCTTCGAGCTCGAGGGTCCCCGGCGTCTGATACCGCGGACCTGGGCCCACCACATGGTGCGCTTCAACGGCAGGACCGGGCTGATCGAGTACCTCGTCGACGGCGTCCCGTCGGATCTCACGCATGTCTCCGAGAGCCGTCGCCATGACGGCACCGTCTTCTACCCGCGTATCGCGGCCCTGCGTGGAGATGGCCTCGTCGTCGCCGACGGGTTTGTGGGAGCGGTCGACGAGCTGCGCATCGAGTCCCGCTTCGTCGAGGATCCGGCAGATCACGAGTACCCTCCCCGCGGCGAGACGTTCTCCACCGACTACCTCGATCTGGGCTCTCCCGGTGCCAGGCTGACCCGGATCGACGCGATCTACGATGCCCCGCTGCTCAGCGACGTCTTTCTCTCCTACCGACTCGTCGATCTGCGTGATGATCACTCGCCTCGCGAAGACCGCGAAGACTGGGTGCCGGTCATCCCCGGGGAGACCGTTTTCGGCGCCCGAGGCCGCTTCCTTCAGCTTCGTCTCGAGCTCTATCCTGACACCCGTGAAGGCCTGTCTCCAAGGCTTTCGCAGATCGTCATCGCGTACGAACCGGCCGACCCTCCCCTGCCGCCCACCGGTCTGCGGGCCATCCCGCATGACGGGGCGGTCACGCTCGAGTGGGCCGAGACACGCGAGCCGGATATCGCCGGCTACCTGGTGTACTATGGGGACCAGTCGGGTCGATACTTCGGCACCGACGGCTCGTTGGGGCCGTCGCCTGTCGATGTTGGTCGCGCCACCTCCGTCACGATCGACGGTCTGGCGAACGGCACGCTCTACTTCTTCGCGGTGCAGGCGTACGGCTCGTTCGAGGATCACACGTCCGCTGAGTTCTCGCGCGAAGTTGCCGCTCGACCCGCGAAGGTCTACCGATGATCAGTGAACGAGTTCAGGAGCTGCTGATCCGCGCGCGGAACGCGTTTCGGCTGCGGGACTACGAGACGGCGGATCATCTCGTCGACGACATGCTCGACGAGTATCCCGAATCGATTGCCGGCCACATCCTCAAGGGTATCATCCTCGGTCGTACCGGGCGGAACCAGCAGGCGATACGGGTCTTTCGCCGCGCGCTCGAGCTCGATCCGGTGAACGCGGAAGCGTTCAACAACATCGCCGTCAGCCTGCGCCAGGAAGGGAAGCTCCGGGAGGCGTTGCGGGCGGTACAGAAGGCCGAGGATCTCTTTGGCGGCCGGGCGGACATTCTCTACAACAAGGGGAATATCCTCAAGGACCTCGGGCAGATCAACGAGGCGATGGCCACATATCTCAAGGCGATCGAAGCGGATGATCGGTACGTGCTCGCCTACAACAACCTGGGCACGCTCTATCAGGGCCGCGGCGACCTCAACAGGGCGGTTGAGACCTTCAGCGTTGGTCTCGCGATCGACCCGAATCACCCTACGCTTCGGTACAACCTGGGGCTCGCGTACGAGGAGCAGGGCCGACTCGAGGAGGCGCAGGGCGAGTACGAGCGGTCGCTCAAGTCGCGGCCCGGATGGGGGGAGGCGCTCAACAACCTTGGAATCGTCTTCCAGAAGCAGGAGCGTTATCAGGAGGCCGAACGCACCTTTCAGGAGATTCTGCACGTCAACCGGCACGATCCGCGGGCGAACAACAACCTCGCGACCAACTATGCGCTTCAGGGCCGCACCCGGGACGCCATGCAGTTCTACCGGCAGGCGCTGCAGGCAGACCCGTCGTACTCGCGCGCCGCCGGCAACCTTGGCCAGCTCATCGACCACCAGCGGGACATGGGCGATGCCGTCGAGGAGCTGCAACAGCTTGCTGAGCTCGACAGCGACAACATAGAGCTCCAGTACCGGCTCGCACTCGCGCTCTCGCGGACCGACCGCCACGAAGCAGCCGAGCGCGTGCTGCTGCGCGTTCTCACACTGGATCCGCGCCACCTGGAGGCGACCCGGCTCCTCGCGGACATCTATCTCAGATCAGGCCAGGACGAGAAGGCGGCGAAGTGTTACAGCCGCCTGAAGACGATCAACGCCGACTTCTACGACCATCACCTGGACCGCGCCCGGGTGTTCCAGCGTCGCGGTGATCCGGCAACCGCCCTGCAGGAGATCGAGACCTACCTCGACTCGAAGGCCGGGGATCTCGACGGGCTGCTCTCCAAGGCCTCTATCCTGGTGGATCTGGGCCGACGCGACGAGGCGCTCGAGATGCTCGAGGAGCTGCGCAAGCTCTATCCCGGAGATGGTCGCATCATCGCCGCTGTTGCGAGTGCTCACCAGCGCGCCGGAGACCGCGAAGAGGCGATTCGGGCGGTTGACGAGCTGATCAACCTCCAGGGAAGCCGTGCGACGCCGGAGGACATCGAGGCTCTCAACGAGAGTCTGGAGCTCTACGAGCAGGCGGTCGACGCCTTTGCAGAGGAGTATCAGCTGAGCTGGGATCGTACACTGACCCGCCTTGGCGAGCTCACGACTGAAGAGGAGGAGGACGAGGACCAGGAGCTCGCCGTAGACGAACAGGTCAGCCTGGATGAGGACTCGATTCCCATTCTCAGCTTCGGCGGCGAGGAGCTGATCGAGCCCGACGAGTGGGACGTCCAGGTCCGGGACGAGGATGACGAGGAAGACGATGAGTACCTCGGGGTCGAGCCCCCCGAAGAGCTCGCACCGTCGCTCGTCACGCTCCCGGACGAACAGCATCGGCGCGGAGGCGAGCAGTTCGCCGAAGCGCTTCGATCTCCGTACCGCGACGGCGGGCTTGCTGCCCCGCGTCCCGCGCCGCAGCCGCAGCCGCAGCCGCCGGCGGAGCTTCCGGCGGAGCTTCCGGCGGAGCTTCCGCCGGACGAACCGGCGGCGACGTATGCCGAACCGCCACCGGCCTACCCGCTCCCCGGGTCTCCGCCGCACGCAGCCCCCTCGGACCAGCCGCCCTCGCCGGCGGATGCCGCGGCCGGACCCATCCCGGCGCGACCGGCTCCGCCGGAGTCCCATCCACCGCCGGGCCCGGATCAGCAGGCCCCCGATGCGGAACCCGAGGTTCCGCTCGCGGAGGTCCCCGACGAGTTCGAGATCATCGAAGACGGCGACTTCTCCCCGGAGGAGGAACCGGAAATCGAGTTCGGCGAGCCCGATACCGATGACATCGAGCAGGAGCCGGTTCCGACCATCGATGATCTCCTTGGGGAGACCGAAGGAGTCGATGAGCTCGAGGAGGAACCGACGCCTGAGCCGACCGTCGACCTTCCGGCCGACGCAGAGCCCTCTCCCCTCGATCCCGCGGGCCTGCTCGACTACCTCTCCGATATGACCGGCGCGCTGCCGCCTGAGAAGCGCCGAGAGTACATGGCAAGCGAGGAGCGGCTGAAGCTCGAGTACCTGCGCGCGCGGCTGGCCGGTCGGCCGGGTCTCCATCGGGGTGTGAGTCGTTACGCGCGCGACGCAGACGGTGCCTCCGTTCCGCTGACACCCAAGCGACTGAGTGATACCCTGAGCTACATCGGTCACATCGCTACCTATCACCCGGATGCCGGCATTGGAACGGCGCTCCAGCACCGCGTCGGCTCTGTGCTTGCACAGTTGCGTCAGATGCGGAACAATCCAGTCTCCGGAGATTCTCCTTCATGAGCAGCGACACGCATCTGCAGAAGATCGAGAAGTACATCAACACGATGCCCGCCCTTCCCGTGACGGTTACGAAGGTCGTCGAGATCGCGAACAACCCGGCTACCTCCCCGGTCGACCTGAACCAGGTGATCAGTCTCGATCCGGTTCTCATGGCCAAGGTACTCAAGCTGATCAACTCCGCGTACTACGGCGTGTCGACGAAGGTCAACTCGCTCGTGCGCGCGATCATCATGCTCGGCATCAATACCGTGAAGAATCTCGCGCTCAGCTCCGCCGTGATCGATACGCTCGGGCGCAAGAACCAGTTTCGCGCGCTCGATCCGCAGGCGTTCTGGAGGCACTCGCTCGGGGTGGGAGTCACGTCGAAGCTCATCGCCCGAAAGCGCGGAATCGATTCGTCGAAGCTCGAGGAGTACTTCATCGCCGGGCTGCTGCACGGGATCGGGAAGATACCGCTCAACAACGTCCTCAGCGATCAGTACATCGAGGCGATGAGTACCGCCGACCGTCAGAAGATTCCGCTCTGTGCCGCCGAGCGCAAGGTGTTCGGGTTCGATCACACCTTCGTTGGGGTGCGCATTGGCGAAGCGTGGAATCTCGGCAATGCCATCCTCGACACGATCAAGTACCAGGTGCGACCCGCCGAGTACCAGGGCCAGTACTCGGATATCGTGAACACGACCCATGCGGCGATCTACTTCGTCACCATCGCCGAGATCGGCTTCTCGGGCGACCGATACCCCGAGCGGGC
>SKZO01000173.1 GCA_007127335.1 Spirochaetales bacterium
ATGACCGAGCGGCTTAAGGTGCACGCTTGGAAAGCGTGTGTACTCGAAAGGGTACCGAGGGTTCGAATCCCTCTCTCTCCGTTCGCCTCTTCAGCGATGACGGTCAGGTCCCGTGCGACTGACTATCGCCTAACCCCGTCAGGTCCGGAAGGAAGCAGCGGTACGCGACCGGTCAGGGTGCCGCGGTGCGCTTGGCTCGAGCTGAAGAGGTGTTTTTTTCGCCCATGAATTACGAAGTGACGGCAACACGAAAACGCCCCCGATCCTTCGACTCGCTCGTCGGTCAGGAATTCGTCGTCGCAAGCCTGAAGAACAGCCTGCTCTCCGGTCGGATCGCGCACGCCTATCTCTTCTCCGGTCCGCGGGGCGTAGGCAAGACCTCCGCAGCGCGGATTCTCGCCCGTGCGCTCAACTTTCCGAGCGGCCCGAGCGCCGACGGAGGCGAGGAATACCCCGGCAGCGATGAGATTGCCCGGGGCACGGCGATTGACGTGATCGAGATTGACGGCGCCTCCAATACGTCGGTGAACGACGTGCGCCAGATCAAGGACGAGGTGCTCTTCGCGCCTACGACCTCCCGCTACAAGATCTACATCATTGACGAAGTCCACATGCTCAGCAACAGCGCCTTCAACGCCCTGCTGAAGACGATCGAAGAGCCGCCGCCCTATATCATCTTCATCTTCGCGACGACCGAGATCCACAAGGTCCCGGCGACCATCCGGTCGCGCTGCCAGCAGTTCAATTTCAGGCTCATCCCGGTGGACGAGATCAAGGCGATGCTCGCAGAGGTCAGTTCCGATATGTCGATCCGGGCCGACGATGAGGCACTCTTCTGGATCGCGAAGGAAGCAACCGGATCCCTGCGCGATGCGTATACACTCTACGACCAGGTTGTCAGCTTTTCCGAAGGGCACATCACTCTCGAGAAGATACGCGAGAAGCTCGGTCTCGTCGGCCTGGACAACCTCAATGAGATCGCCGACGCCATCGCCGACGGTGACGGACGCAGGCTCGTCGAGCTGTCCGACGAGATCATCGCGCGTGGCGTCTCCGTGGAGCAGTTCACGATCGATCTTGCCGAATATTTCCGCAGCATTCTCTTCGTGCGCAAGGGGATTCACAAGGAGTCACTGCTCGGATTCAGCCCGGACCGGTTCTCCGGAAAGATCCTCAAGAACCTCTCGGACACACAGGCGGAGCACGCGCTCGAGCTCCTGCTCGGGCTCTACCGCGCGATTCGCTACAGCATCAACCAGCGGTTCGACCTCGACCTCGCCCTGAGCAGACTTGCCGGCCTGCGGGACCATCTGACCTCGAGGGAGATACTGCAGGAGCTCCAGGAGCTTCGCGAGAGTCTTTCGGTATCATCGGCGGACACGGGACACCAGGGCGCAACCAGCGCCACCGCCGGGTCTGCCGCGGTCGCGCCGCCGTACGACGATGAGGAGCCCCACCATGTGGCCCCGCCTCCCGCGGAAGGGCTGCGGGCCGATCAGGCCGCGGACATCATCCTTCGCATCCGCCCGACCCGGCTCGCCCTGAGCACCGCGCTCGAGAAGGCGGTCCGCTGGTCGCTGACGGACAGCGAGCTCTTCATCGTTTTCGGGAGCGCGTACCCGGCGAATGCCGCACGTGGAGAAGAGGAAGTGATACGAAATGCTGCTGCGGACGTGCTTGGGAAGCCGGTGCTCGTCAAGATCAAGGTGGACGAGAACGGAGATGGCGAAGCGGAATCGGAGCAAGCCGTGCACGGCGATCAGGTCGACATGGTGAAACGCGTGTTTCGCGGAGAAATAGTGGACGGTGACGTATGAACCCAATGGATATTCTGAAGAACGTTCAACAGCTGCAGGCCCGCATGAGCGACGCTCAGGACAAGCTGAAAGAGATAACCGTAACCGGCTCGGCGGGTGGTGATATGGTGCGGATCGACCTGACCGGTGAGTTCACGGTAACGAACGTGACGATCTCGCCCGAGGCGGTGGATCCGGATGACCTCTCGATGCTCGAGGACCTGGTCCTGGCCGCGTTCAGCGATGCGATGTTCAAGGTCCGGGAGCGTATACAGGCGGAGATGAGCTCGGTCACCGGCGGCCTGAACCTTCCTCCCAACCTCTTCGGCCAGGGCTGAGATGCCCGGCGGCAACGACGCGCTCGCGCGCCTGGTCAAGCATCTGTCGCGGCTGCCCGGCATTGGACCGAAGAGCGCTACGCGGCTGGCCTACTACCTGCTCCAGTGCGACCGCGGATATAACGAGAGCCTCGCGGAGGAGATTCGTACGCTCCAGGACCGAATCCGGGCGTGCTCCACCTGCGGTGCCTATACCGAGGCGGACCCCTGCGAGGTCTGCAGTGACGCCGGCCGTGACCGGCGAACGCTCTGCGTCGTCGAACAACCGCAGGATGTCGTCGTGCTCGAATCTACCGGCGCTTTCGGCGGGCTCTATCATGTCCTTGGCGGCGTTATCTCTCCTATTGATGGGGTGGGCCCGGAGGATCTGTCCGTAGGGGACCTGCTGACTCGCTGCTCGCAGGGTGTTGCGGAAGTCATCATCGCGACGAATCCCACCGTGGAAGGCGACACGACGGCGCTCTACCTCGCGAAGATGCTCGAGGATCGCGGGTATGCGGTGTCACGCCTCGCACTCGGGCTCCCGGTTGGTGGTGATCTCGAGTACGCGGACCGCCTGACGATCGAGCGCAGCCTGAGGGGACGAACCCGCCTCACGTCCCGGTCATGACGGTGCGGGCAGAACCCGCGTCCGGTTTGGCAGGACCGGGAATCCCTCCTCATACCCGCGTCGGATCAACTCCGCAACCGCCCGGGTGAGATCCGGCAGGAGTGCCTCCTCACCGTCGGTGAACCGCCCGAGTACGTAGCCGTGCAGTTCTCCGTGACGGGGACGTCCAATGCCGAACCGGACACGCCAGAAGTCGCGCGTGCCCAGACAGTGAGCGACCGATCGCAGGCCGTTGTGTCCCGCGAGCCCGCCTGCGAACCGTACCCCTATCTCGCCAAAGGAGAGCTCGACGTCGTCGTGGACGACGGCGATCTCCTGCGGACTGAACCTGAAGAAGCGTGCAGCGGCCTGAACGCTCTCGCCGCTCTTGTTCATCATCGTCTGCGGTTTCAGTACGACCACCGACTCGGATGTGAATGTCTGCTTCCACCACAGCGCCTTGAACTTCTGCTGGATCCCGGTGGGCTGGCTGTCAGACGCCGACGCGAGCGGTTCTTCGATGAGCCATCCCGCATTGTGGCGCGTGCGCGCGTAATTCGCTCCCGTGTTGCCCAGGAGGACGAGCATTGCGGGTCTATCGTTCATTGGCATGTACCAGTATAATGCATGCAAATGACCTGGCCGACCATCCTCGCCGTCGACATCGGCTCGGTGTCCGTTGCGATCGTCGAGATCGACGCGCAGCGGACGATCCGCCGCTGGGACTATCGTACTCACCATGGCTGTGTCGCGCAGGTCGTCCGCGATGCGCTCGTCGAGTGGCCGCTCGAAGACGTGGGGAGGATCGTCGCGACACAGGCGACCCCGCTGCTCGTACGCGCGGACGAGCGGGTCGACTGGATGACCGGCCTCGTGACGGCGCACAGGCACTTCTCCCCGGAGGTCGTCAACCTGCTCGTCGTAGGAGGCGAGCGGTTCGCCCTCGTCCGCTTTGATGAAGAAGGTTCCTACCGCAGCTCACGCGGAAACACGAGCTGCGCCGCCGGCACCGGCGGATTCCTCGACCAGCAGGCCGCCCGTCTCGGTCTGACCGGCGCTGCCGAGCTCGCCGAGCTCGCCGCCTCGAACACCGGCCACCGCCCCAGAGTCGCCTCGCGGTGTTCGGTCTTCGCGAAGACCGACCTCATTCACGCGCAGCAGGAAGGGTATACGCTCGAAGAGATCTGCGACGGACTCTGTCACGGGCTCGCGCGTAATCTGATCGACGCGGTGGTCAACGGGACGCTTCCGGCGGGCGACGTCGTGATGTCCGGTGGCGTCGCGCTGAACGCCGCGGTCGTACGCCACGTTGGCGAGATCCTCGATCGTGAGGTGCAGACGAACGAGTACGCGCCGGTCTACGGCGCGATCGGCGCCGGGCTCGCCTCGCTCGAGTCCGGCCTCTCCCCTCGCGAGCGCGCGCTCACTGTAGAGGACGTGGTTCGCGAGCAGGAGGGCGCCCGAACCTACTTCCACGAGCCGCTGCGGGAACCGGCCGACTACCCCGACTTCTCGGAGCACGAGCGGTTCGAGTTCGCCCCGCAGATCGTGGACGGACCCGTAGTGGAGGTGGACCGCTACCGCGACGCCGGGCAGGCGCCACCGGCCGACAGGCTCTACCTGGGAATAGACGTCGGCTCTACGAGTACCAAGGCCGTGCTGATGGCCCCCGACGGGGAGCCCGTGTCGGCCTTCTACACCCGCACCTCCGGCGCGCCGATCCGGGCGCTCCGGGCGATTCTCGAAACGATCGACGCGACCGGCTCCGCCTTGGCGCCCGTCGCCGGTGTCGCCTGCACGGGATCCGGACGCAAGCTCGTGGGCGGCGTCGTGGGAGCGGACCTGGTCATCGACGAGATCTCCGCCCACGCGCGCGCGGCCGTCGAGCTCGACCCCGGGATCGACACGATCGTCGAGATCGGCGGGCAGGATGCCAAGTTCACCACGCTGAAGGACGGACGGGTGACCTTCTCCCAGATGAACGCGGTCTGCGCGGCCGGGACCGGCAGCTTCCTCGAAGAGCAGGCTGCGCGGCTCGGGGTCCCGCTGCGCGAGTACGCGGTCCGCGCGATCGGCGTCCCCGCGCCGCTTGCAAGCGACCGGTGCACCGTCTTCATGGAGCGCGACCTCAATCACTACATCAACAAGGGATACGCCGCCGAGGAGCTCCTTGCCGCGGCTCTGCATTCGGTGCGCGAGAACTACCTGCAGAAGGTCGCCCACCTCGCGGCGATTGGGGAGTCGATCTGCTTCCAGGGAGCGACCGCGAAGAACCGCGGTCTCGTCGCCGCTTTCGAGCAGCGGCTCGGCCGGCCAATCAAGGTGAGCCGGTACTGTCACGTGACCGGGGCGCTCGGCGCGGCGCTGACCTGCCGCGACGAGATCGTCGCACCTACGAGCTTTCGCGGGATCGGGCTCTACGGCTCGGAGATCCCCATCCGTTCGGAGCGATGCACGCTCTGCACGAACCACTGTCGTCTGACGATCGCGGAGGTAGCCGGCACCGAAGTCGCCTACGGCTTCCTCTGCGGGCGCGACTACCAGACCCCGAGCTTCGTCTCGGCGAACACGAGCGGGTTCGATCTCCAGGCCACCCGTCGCAGGCTCGAGCGCGATGTCGCAGGGCCCCCGGCCGCGCGGACCGCCGCGATCGCGGCGGAGGCACCGCCGACGGCGTCGCCGGGGACGGACAGGACGCGGCCCGTGTGCCCCACCGTCGGCATTCCCTCGGGGCTCCACCTGGCCGAGGAGTTCGGTTTCTGGCAGCGCGTCTTCCGCGAGATTGGAGTACCGGTTGTCGTGCCGGACCGGCAGAGCGACTCCGTGTCGCGAGGCAAGCAGCTGCAGGGCGCGGAGTTCTGCAGCCCCGTGGCTGCTTTTCACGGACAGGTTGCCGAGCTTCTCGAGCGGTCGGACCTCGTGTTCGTGCCCATCCACCTCGAACGCCCCGATCCGGACCGTCGTCGCCGAGCCTACTGCTACTACACGCAGTTCACCCCGTCGGTCGTCAAGGGCGCCTTCCCGCCGCAGGAGAACGAGCGGCTGCTGATGCCGTTACTCTGGGGCGCGGGGCGGGATCCGGTGCAGGAGTTCATGCGTGTGCTCGAGCCGTATGTGGAGCTCACCCAGAACGACGTGCGACGCGCCATGAGGATCGCTCGGGAGGCACAGGAGCGGGCGGCAGTGCGGTTGAAGGAAGCGTTCGATGAGTATAGACGCGATGACGAGGTAGACGTCGTTCTCCTTGGACGCCCCTATACCGCCGTTGATCCGGGGATGAACAAGCGGATACCCGAGATCTTCGGGCGGCACGGCACCCGGTGCTTTTCCCAGGACATGCTGCCGCGCATCCTGCCGACGGAAACGAATCGCGAGCTCATAGAGAGCGTTCACTGGCGCTACGCCGCGGACATCCTGCTCGCGGCCGACTACGTCGCGCGGACGCCGGGTCTCTACCCCGTGTTCGTCACGAGCTTCAAGTGCGCCCCCGATGCCTTCTGTACCGACGCCTTCGTCCGCATCATGGACCAGCGCAACAAGCCGTACCTGATCCTCCAGCTCGACGAGCACGATTCGAGCGTCGGGTACGAGACGCGCATAGAGGCGGCGATCCGTGCCTTTCGCAACCACCACCGCGAGGGAGCCGCCGTGGACCCCCCGGTCACGACGGAGGCGAACGCGTCCCGCCGGGTCGCGTCGGGCGGTATTGGTCCGCGCGTCACCGCTGCGTGGAACGCCATGCGAGCAAGCCTCCCGGGCGGCGGACAGGACGCCGATCACGAGTCCGCCGCCTTCGAACTCGAGCGGGAGATTGGCGAGAAGACGCTGCTCCTGCCCAACTGGGACCCGATCACCGCGCCCTTTCTCGCGGCGAACCTCCGGGCGCACGGCATTCACGCCGTCGCTCTCACCGAGACACCGCTCTCCATCCAGAAGAGCATGCGGCTGAACAGCGGTCAGTGTATTCCCGTGAGCGCGATCGCCCAGGAAGCGATGGATCACGTCCGCGATCATCGGCTCGACCCGGCGAAGACGGTGCTCTGGGTGGGCCGCGGGCGATGGTCGTGCGGCATCCCGCTCTATCCGCGCTTCCTCAAGGGTCTCTTCGAGCAGGAGGGGATGCCGGACCTTGGCGTCTACGTGGGCGACATCGCCTATACCGATATCACGCCCGCGGCGACCCTGGGTGCCTACTTCGCCTACCAGTTCGGGGGGTGGCTGCGCCGGATCGCCTGCCGCACCCGGCCTTACGAGCTCCAGAAGGGCAGGACCGACGAGCTGGTCGCCGCCTGGCGGTCGCGGTTCGAGACGCTCTTCGAGTACCGCGGCAACCGGCTGCGCGCCCTGCGCACGATGGCGCAGGAGTTCCGCGACATCCCGCTGGGGGTAGGGCGTCGGCCCAAAGTCGGCATCTTTGGCGATCTCTACGTGCGAGACAACGAGGTGATGAACCAGGATCTGATCCGCTGCATCGAGGATGCAGGGGGAGAGGCTGTGACCACGCCGTACAGCGACTACGTGAAGATTATCGCCGGCGCTCACTTCGGCAGGCTGATGCGCCGGCGCGAGTATGGCGACCTTGCCAAGTTCCGCCTTATCATCGGCGCGATCGACAAGCTCGAGCGGCGCTACCACCGCGAGGTCGAGGACCTCGTGGGTCCGCGTATCGACTGGCGGCGGGCCGGACTCGAGGAAGAGCTGGGCCGGTTCAACTTCGTGATCGAGCAGGCCGGCGAGTCGTACGAGAACGCTCTGAAGATGCTCCACCTCGTTACCCAGTACCCCGACATCTCGCTGTTCGTGCAGACGAGTCCCGCCTTCTGCTGCCCGTCGCTCGTGACCGAGGCGCTCGGCGAATCGGTGGAGCGGGTGCTCGGTGTGCCGCTGGTGACGGTTACCTACGACGGTACCGGAGGTGACAGGAACGCCGCGATCATCCCGTACATACGCTACGCCCGCGAGAAGCAACCTGAGAAAACCGCTTGAGAAAGGCGGGGGCGCGCCGTAGAATTGGACCATGAAGCGGTTCCTTCTGCTCATCTCATTCGCCGCGACCGCAAGCGGCGCCGTCGCCGAGACGCTCACCGTCGCGACGGTCAACACCTGGTCCGGGCTGACCTACCAGGGCGTCTTCCAGGTGGGTGAGTACGAAGACCGCGCCACGAGGACGTTCCGCTTCGGCCTGCTCGCCGATGCGCTGCTCGCGATCAGGCCGGATGTGATCGCGCTGCAGGAGGCGAATCCGCTGCCTCGGTACGCCGAGGAGCTTGCCGAACGGCTGCCCGGCTACGATTCGGTCGCGGCGGTCCGACAGGCCGGTGTGCGCGTCGGGCCGGTCGGACTGCCGGCCAACCTCCGTGAGGGCGAGGTGCTGCTGGCCGACCGGGCGCGGGGTCTCACCCGGACCGCGGCGCGGCAGCTCGCCGGGCCAGGCGCTGGGGACGTCGCCGCGTTCCAGCTTGGCTCCGGGACCCAGATGCTCGCCGGACGCGTCCAGGTAGGCGATCGCGCCGTGCATCTGTTCACCACGCGCTGGACCCCTTCCCCGCAGGCGGACCGGAATCGCCTCGTCGGCCTCGTGGATCAGTACGCCTCAGGCAGCCTGGAGGGCGACGAGCTTGCGAAGCTCGTGGGAGAGGCGGTCCGCGGGAGCGAACGCCGCAGGCAGGAGGCGCGCGAGAGCGTCGCCTTCATCAACGAGACCGCCGGGCGCGAACCGGTCATTCTCATGGGAAGCCTCTTCGCGCTGCCCGACTCTGACGAGATACGAGTCCTGCGCGAGGCCGGGTTCGTCGACGTCTGGGCGGCCGTGGGCCCGAGTGCAGGCTACACCTTCGACGCCACCTCCAACGCCAACATCATCCAGTACGATCTGGCCTCCCACCCGGGTGAACGAGCCCGGTACGATTACATCTTCATCCGGGGTGACGGCATCGTGGCGAGGAGCGCCCGGATCATCCTCGCGACGCCCACCTACGGCGTGCATCCGTCGGCCCACTACGGGATCTACGCGGAGATCCGCATCGACCGCTGATGCCCGTCGTTCGACTCGCTTCGACAGACCCGTATGAGAACCTCGCCCGCGAAGAGTGGTGGTTCGATCGCATCGAGGAGCTCGGTCCCACGTTGATCCTCTGGCGCAACGCCCCCTGCGTCGTGATCGGGCGGCACCAGAATCCGTGGCTCGAGTGCGATCTGGTCAGGATGCATGCCGACGCGGTACCGCTCGTGCGGCGCACCAGCGGCGGCGGCGCGGTCTACCACGACGGGGGTAATACCAACTTCTCGTTCATCGCACCTGCCGCGGTCTACGACCAGGAGCGTCACTTCCGGGTTGTCATAGACGCCCTCGCCTCGCTTCGCATCGCCGCGTGGAAGAGCGATCGCAACGACCTCCGCGTGGGCGAGCGGAAGATCTCCGGCAACGCCTTCCGGCACCGCCAGGGGCGGTCCATGCACCACGGAACGCTCCTCGTAGACGCCGATCTCGACCGGTTGACCGCCTATCTTACGCCGTCGGCCGCCCTGATCGAGACGAAGGCAACCGCGAGCGTCCGCTCGGCCGTCGCGAATCTGAGCGAGATCCGCGCCGGTCTCAGCCACGCCCTTCTCTGGGATGCGCTGGAGGCCGCCTTCGCTCTGGAATACGGGCCCGACGCCGCGTCCGCCGGCGGCGGGCCGGCGCATGCGGGCGAACCCGCGCGGGTCGCGATCGCAGCGCGGGCGGCCGAGCTCGCCGACTGGCAGTGGCTCTACGGGCACACCCCGGCCTTCGTACGGCGGCTCACGCTTCCCGAGGCGCTGGGCGGGGGCGAGCTTGCGGTCGCCGTGCGACGCGGGCGCATCGAGGCGGTAGAGGGCGCCGGCCGCAGGGTTCGTGACACCCTCGTCGGGATGCGCTACGATCGGCAGGCGATCAGGCAAGCGGCTCCTCACGGCGAGGATGGCACGCTCATCCTGTTCATCGCGCAGGAGATTGACTGATGGAGTATACGGAGCTCGGGAGAACCGGCATGACTACGAGTGTGATGGGCGTTGGGACCGGAGGCCCGAGCCGGGTGGGCCTGCGAGACGGCGGAAGCGAAGACCGTGCGGTGGAGGTTATCCGTCGCGCGATCGACTCCGGGGTGACTTTCATCGATACCGCCGAGGCGTATCGCACGGAGGAGGTGGTGGCCCGCGCCATTCGCGACGTGCCGCGCGACTCGCTTCAGATTTCCACGAAGATCAGTCGCTGGCAGGATCTCGACGCCGCCGGAATCGAAGCCGCCGTGGACGATCGCCTGCGGGCGCTCGGGACCGACTACCTTGACGTCTGCCATCTGCACGCCGTGACGATCGACCGCTACGACGAGGTCATCGAGCGGCTCTATCCGGGACTCGTCCGTGCGCGGGAGGCGGGCAAGGTCCGATTCCTGGGGGTCACCGAGATGTTCAACGGCGATCCCGGTCACGAGATGCTCGCCCGTGCGGTGGACGACGACTCCTGGGACGTCGTCATGGTCGGGTTCAACATCCTCAACCAGTCGGCGCGCGAGCGCGTCCTGGAAGCGACGCAGTCGAGAGGGATCGGCGTGCTCGCGATGTTCGTCGTGCGCCTCGCGCTCAGCAGGCGCGAACGGCTCGTCGAGGTCGTCGATGAGCTCATCGACCGCGGCGAGCTCGACGAGGCGCTCCTGCGCGAGCTTGGCGGCAGCCGAGACGACCCCCTGGGCTGGGTGGTGGAGCGGACCGACGCCTCATCGCTGGTGGACGCCGCCTACCGCTTCGTTCGTCATGAGCCGGGGATCGACGTCACGCTCAGCGGGACCGGCAGCCTCGACCACCTTCTCTCGAACATCAAGAGCCTCGAGAGGCCGGCGCTCGATCCGCAGGTCGCAGAGCAATTGCGCCGGCTCTTCGCACGCGTCGACTCGGTGACCGCGCAGTAGAGCTCCTTTTCGCGCTCCTATTGGACCTCGAAGGCGAACACCTTGACCTCGCTTGCCCCCCAGCTCTGGCGCGTTGTCAGCCTGACCGCGTCGGTCTCAAGCGGCTCGATCGAAGCCCGGTAGAGTCGCTGCCGGTTTTCGGATTCCTCAGCGACGACTTTCCAGCCGTCGGCCGTGCGGCACTCGACCCGGAAACCGCGCACGAGCTGCGGGGCGACCGGGACCGGCTGGTCCGCGAGGAAATAGCTCGCGCGCATCCGCATGTCGCGGTAATACCGGTTGAGGTCGGAGTCGAATACCACCCGCAGCCGCGACACTGTTCTCTTCCCGTCGAGCTCGAGTGTCACCGAAGAGCCCACCGGAGCGGACCATGCGTTCTCCACCCATTCGATCGCGTCAATGTCCGCCCGTCGCTCCGGATTGCGGCTCGCGAGCTTCGCGTCGTCCGGGTTCTTCTCCACCGGCCGGTCCACTCCGTTGGCAAGTGCGTCCGGGTCGCCCGCAGTGGCGGTGAACCGCCCCGTCCGCGTCGCCTCCGGCACCGTGCGTGCGTGCCCGGGAAGCCAGCAGTCGTCGTCCATGAGGGCCTGCTGCAGCTCGGCGACGCGCCTGGCGGTGAGCTCGCGCGGTGAGAGGCCGTGACGGATGCACAGCGCCGCGGCCGTACCCATCGCCTGGCCAATGATCGCGCAGGTGCGCATCACGCGGCTCGAGGAGAGCGCGATGTGGGTTGCGCTGATGTTGCGCCCGGCGAACATGAGATTCCGGACGTTGCGCGAGTAGAGAGCCCGGTAGGGAATGCCCCACGGCGACGGAGCTTCGTGGAAGATCGTCGGTTCGCCCGGGTGCGCGATACCTGCCGGGTGGTGGTCGTCCATGGACCAGCCGCCGTAGGCGACGACGTCGTCAAAGGGGCCGCCGGCGCGGACATCGTTCTGCGTGATGACATGGTCGCCTACATAGCGTCGGCTCTCCCGCTTGCCCGGCAGAAACCCGATGAAGTCGAGCTCCAGGTTCTCCACGCCTTTGATCCCGCTCCGGTTCTTGATGAGATCCCAGACTCCGTATACCTCTGCGAGCAGCCGGTCGCGAATCGATTCCGTGTCGTGGATCGAGTCGTCTTCGCCGCCCAGTTCGATCCACCAGTAGTTGGTCGTGAACGGGTCGATGCCCCGGTGCGGAAGATCGTCCGCCGACTCGTAGCGCTTCGCCCAGGCGGGGGCGATGAACTGCACCGGACGGTCGAGCTCCCGCGCCTGGATGAGACAGCTCATGCCCATCGTCTTGAGGTCGGCGACCTCCGGCTCAATCGACTCGTCGAACTCTTTGCGCGCCTCCCGACCCACGCGGTACTCCGCTCCGCACAGCGGAGCGAGCACCGAATCACCGGAGCAATCGGCGAAGAGCGAGGCGCGAACCGTGTGCCACTGCTGGGTGGTCGTCTGCCAGCCGGTGACGCTGCGAATGGGTGTTCCGTCGCCGGGCTTCCCGCCGCTCGTCTGCGCGTCGCACACCGAGCAGTTCAGAATCGACGTGATATTGGGCTCGGCCCTGACCGTCTCAAAGAGGATGGTGTCCCAGACCGAATACCCTTTGTTCGGGTTGCGGTAGATGTTCTCGAGCTCGATCTCCTCGATGATGCCGGTCTCGCGCCGGTTCATGCCGTGTGCACCGCACACCCACATGCGGATCTCGCTCGACGCATTGCCGCCGTACATGGGGCGATCCTGGACGATCACAACCTTCGCGCCGTGACGCGCTGCCGCAATCGCCGCGCAGATCCCTGATAGCCCGCCTCCTACGATGCAGAGGTCGGCCTCGTGCTCTACTGTCTGAAACATCGCGATGCTCCTTTGGTGCCATGATAGCAGCTATTGCGCCGACCCATGAAGGGCGTTGCGCCCATCACCGGGTCTGATCCGGCCGCAGATCGAGCGCCGCGTTTGCGCGATGGCGTGCGATCGCGAGCTCGATGAGCCGATCGGTCAGCTCCTGCGGTCCGATTCCGGAAGCCTCGAACAGCTTGGGGTACATGCTGATTCGGGTGAATCCCGGGATCGTGTTGATCTCGTTCACGACGAAGATGCCGTCGCCGTTGAGAAATCCGTCTACCCGGGCCATGCCCTCGCAGCAGAGCGCCTCGAAGGTGCGCACCGCCGTGTGCTGGATGGTTCGAGTCTGCTCGTCGGTGAGTTGGGCCGGAATGAGGAGCTGCGCGCCGTTCTCGTTGAGGTACTTCGCTGCGTACGAGTAGAAGCCGTCCTGCGGCACGATCTCCCCGGGGACTGAGGCGATCGGCTCTTCGTTCCCAAGGACCGAGACCTCGATCTCACGTCCCGCGATTTCCTGTTCGACGATGACCTTCGAGTCGTACGTGAACGCCTCCGACAGCGCGGCCTCGTAGCTCGATGCGTCGCGCGCGCGAGAGATGCCGATCGACGACCCCAGGTTCGCGGGTTTGACGTAGAGCGTCGCTCCGAGCTCGGCGGCCGCCTGCTCGTACGGGAGCTCGTTCGCACGACGAGCGACGAGCACGCGAAAGGGCGCTATGGGTATCCCGGCATCGCGAAGGAGGCGTTTCATCACATCCTTGTCCATGCCGACGGCTGAACCGAGGACGCCCGCGCCCACGCAGGGAATGTCCGCAAGCTTCGCGAGACCCTGAATCGTACCGTCCTCTCCATACGGGCCGTGGAGCACCGGGAATATGACGTCGACCGTGCCGAGCGTTCCCCCCTCGAGCTCGACGAGCCGGCTCGAAACTCCGGTGGACACGAGGCCTACCTCGCTCGCGTCGTCGGCGAGACGGATCCTGCCCGCGTCCGAAGCATCGAGCAGGTGCATCGTGCCCTCGTTGAGGAACCAGCGTCCGCTTCGATCAATGCCGATCAGGACCGGTTCGTACTTGCTCGTGTCGAGCGACGCGACCACGTTCTGCGCGGACAGGAGGC
>SKZO01000235.1 GCA_007127335.1 Spirochaetales bacterium
CCCGGCGGGAAGTTGCCCACCTGGTACCCCCCTTCGCCGGTATCCCACGGTTCGGCGATGAGCTTGACCCCGGAGAGCGTCGGGTCCTGGGCCACTGCGTCGAGGAAGGCGGCGTGCTCGTCGTACGCACCGTGCACCCTCGCGAGCGTGGTCGCGAGGTCGAACCGGAACCCGTCCACGTGCATCTGCTCTACCCAGTATCGCAGCGAATCGGTGACCATCCGCAGGACCTGCGGGTGTCGAAGCTCGAGCGCGTTTCCGGTGCCCGTATAGTCGTGGTAGTGGCGTGCGTCGCCTTCGGAGAGGTAGTAGTAGGAGCGGTTGTCTATCCCCCGGAAGCAGAGGGTCGGCCCCAGGTGGCTGCCCTCCGCGGTATGGTTGTAGACGACGTCGAGCAGTACCTCAATCCCGGCGTCGTGCATCACCTTGACGAAGGTCTTGAACCCGTTGACCCCGGACGGGCCTATGTAGGCCGGATGCGGAGCGAAGAACCCTATCGTATTGTAGCCCCAGTAGTTCGTCAGGCCGCGCTCGACGAGGTGGCGGTCTCGCACGAAGGCATGGACCGGAAGCAGCTCTACTGCCGTGATGCCCATTGACGAGAGGTGGCTCGTCACCTGCGGCGAGCAGAGTCCCTCGAAGGTTCCGCGGTACTCATGGGCTACCTCCGGATGCTTCATCGTGAAGCCGCGGGCGTGGAGCTCGTACACGA
Organism: Spirochaetales bacterium; assembly: GCA_007127335.1. Classification (GTDB taxonomy): domain Bacteria; phylum Spirochaetota; class Spirochaetia; order DSM-27196; family SLST01; genus SLST01. The sequence goes on from SKZO01000235.1 coordinate 713, forward strand.
TGGTACGGTCCCACGGCGTGCGCGGAGGCATGTCGTCGCCCCAGGTGAAGGCGGGATCGACCACCTGACACTTCGGCATGGACGCCGCGCTGTCGCGCGTGTCAAAGGAGAGGTCGCCCTGCTCGTCGCCCACGGTGTAGCCGAACAGCGCGTCGGACCAGGAGAGCTCACCAACGAGCGCGCGGGCGTACGGGTCGATCAGGAGCTTGTGGTGGTTGAAGCGGTGCCCGGCCTGCGGATCATAGGGGCCGGAGACCCGGTAGCCGTACAACTGTCCGGGCCGCACATCCGGAAGGTAGCCGTGCCAGATCTCATGCGTGTACTCGGGAAGCGCGATGCGTGCAGTCTCGGATCTGCCGGAGGAGTCGAACAGGCAGAGCTCCACGCGCTCCGCATGAGCTGAAAAGAGCGCGAAGTTGGTCCCGCGACCATCCCAGTTAGCTCCCAGAGGGTAGGGCAGGCCCGGCCATACCCGCATCGTGCGGCGTTCCATCATTCTACAAGGGTAGCGATTCCGACGCCGTATTCAAAGCGCCCGGCGCTGCGGTGGGCACCAGGCAACCGGTTCGGGGCGGGCCCTATCCCTCGTCCGGGCGGCCGCGGCGGGTCTTCTCCGCGGCGAGCTCGGCCGCGGAGCGCACGGGCTTGCGGAACGCTCCGTCGGTCGCGCGCGTGGTGCCGCCGCGGTCACCGGCCGCTCGTTTCGCCTTGATGCGTTCTTCCGCACCGGCGACGGCCTCCCGGTACTGCGGAAGCCACTGCTTCTGCGCGACGAGCATGTCGTCCACGAGATCCCAGATCTCCGGGGGCGAACAGATCGCGCCCACGAGCGGGTCGAGCATCATCGCCTGGCGGAGCAGCGTTTCGTCGCCGTTGACCGCGGCTTCCACGCTCAGCCGCTGGACGTTGATGCTGACGTTGCAGACGGCGGCCGGGCCGAGCGGCAGGTCACCGACGTTCAGCAACCGGATGCCGGTGTGGTCGGCGAGTCCCGGTCCTTCCACGACCGCCTCGTCCGGCAGGTTGCCGATAGCGCCGTTGTTGACCATGTTGAAGTGTCCCCGGTACAGCCGTCCGGTCTCGATCGCCTCCACGATCCGTGAGCCGTGCTCGTGGCTTCTCTTGTCCGGTCCGTACTGGTACGGCGGCTCGTCGAGCCAGGTGGGAAACTCCTGGTCGAAGTAGTTGCGCCACTCTCTGCAGACGCGCAGGTACCCGCCGGTTTCTCCGTGGATCCACGACTCCTTGCCGATCCACTGCGGCGTCTCCTCGATCCGCTTGCGATACCACGGAAGGTACTCGCTGAGGTGTCCGTTGCTTTCCGTGCTGAAGTAGCCGAAGCGGCGCAGCATGTCGATCCGTACCTGCTCGTGGTCCGTGACGCCGGATTTCTCGAACGCTTCGAGGAGCTCGCCGGTCAGGTCGCGGCCTTTGTGGACGAGCTCGGTGTACCAGGTCTGATGGTTGATGCCGGCGCAGACGTAGTGCAGCTCCTCGGCCGGTATCCCGAACACCTGCGCAATGAGTGCGTGACCGCCCTGGACTCCGTGGCACAGGCCGACGATGCGTACGCCGCCGTAGTGATGCGCGGCCCAGACGTTCATCGCCATGGGATTGGCGTAGTTCATGAACAGGCAGTCGGGTGCCGCATGCTCGCGGATGTCCCTGGCCAGGTCGAGGATAAAGGCGATATTGCGCTGACCATACATGATGCCGCCGGCGCTCAGGGTGTCGCCCACGCACTGGTCGACCCCGTACCTCAGGGGGATCTCTATGTCGGTCTCGAAGGCCTCGAGCCCGCCTATGCGCACCGTGCTGAACACGTAGTCGGCGTCTTTGAGCGCCGCCTTCCGGTCGGTGGTTGCCGTGAGCATCTTCTTCGGCAGATCGTTCGCCTCAAGGTCGCGCGCGACGAGTTGCTCCGTGCGCGACAGATTCTGCTCGTCTATGTCCATGAAGACCAGCTCGCTCCCGCGGAGCTCGGGTACCCCCAGGATGTCCGCGACGAGCTTCCGCGTGAAGCCGATGCTGCCCGCCCCAATAAAGCATATTCGTGGTGCCATAGTGCCTCCAGCTGCGATGGTAGTCCGATTATGCCCGGTGACGGCCGGCGCGCCAAGTGGCCTGTGCCGGCTCCCGGTTGCGCCGCATGGACAAGGGATGGCGGGAGCCCTACTATAAGGGCATGTACTCGCTCGTCATCGTAGACGACGAACCGGCGATTCGCAGGGGGCTTGCGCGCCACATCGACTGGACCTCCATGGGATTCGAGGTGGTCGAGTCGTTCGAGGACGGAGAAGACGCGCTTGCCTATCTCGAGCATCATCATGTGGATGCCGTGCTCACCGATATCAGGATGTCTGTCGTCTCCGGTCTGAGCCTTGCGAAGACGATCCGGGACCGCGGCCTCGAGACGGAGGTCGTCATACTCAGCGGGTACAAGGACTTCGAGTACGCGCGCTCGGCGATGCACTCCGGCGTCCGCGCCTATCTCCTGAAACCCACCGATGAAGGCGAGCTCCGTGAGGTCTTCGACGAGGTGCGCGCGAGTGTTGCGATGCGACACCGCAAGGGGTCGGCCGGCATGCGGCGTCTGGTGGTGGAGACCCGCCGGCAGCTGCTCACGCGGATCGTGGACGGTTCCTTCGAGGATACCGACGAGGTGGCCAACCGGTGGCGCGAGGCGATGTTTCCCCCGCTGACGGAGGACGTGCGCGTGTCGTACGCGGCGCTGCGGGTGCCGCCGGAGTGCGCCGAGCGCATCCGGGGATGCCTTCGGGGCATATCGGTCGACGAGGCCGGCAGATCGACCGTGGCGCTCTTCGAGCCGCCGCAACTGCTCCACTTCCTCATGGTGTGCAGCGGCGTGGACGGGGAGCGCGACGGGGCCGACGCGGATGCGGCTGCCGGATGCCGCGACTTGCTCGGGTCGCGTGTCGACCCGGGTCTCGCGCGGCTCGTAGAGGTCGTCAACGAGGTTCGTGTCTCCAGCGCCCGGGATCTCCGGCTCCTGTCGAGGAGGGACGGAGACCAGGGTCCGGCCATGGACTCGCAGCGGATACGGGACTTCGTCAA
>SKZO01000389.1 GCA_007127335.1 Spirochaetales bacterium
AACGCCCTCGCCGATGCTTCTCTTCGCGTCGCCGGGGAGAGCCCCCAGACCCTCGAGCGCATGATCATCAAGAGCCTCGCCACCGCCGTCAACGCGAGCAGGAACGCGGTGTAGTTGTGTCCGCCCGGCCGACGTCGAACCGCGCAGCGTCTCTCCCGCGCTGTCAGTCCCCCGGCTCCTCGTCCAGTATCCCGGCCCCGGACACTACAAACTCCCCGGCCTCCTCGTCCCACGCATACTCCGCCCACCGCCAGGGGCTTTCTGTGTCTGTGTCGTCCGCAGTGCCTTCCCTAGTTTGCAGGCCTTCGAGCCGGAACCTTATGGGCACCTCGCCGGGTGGCGACACAAGCCTCATCGACATGATCACGTTCATGCTTTCTTGGCCTCTCATGAGGTACCTCAACTGTCCGTTGGCAACAGTGACAATCAGCAGAGATGTTCCCATGCCGTGAGTGCTTAGGAGCATTAGCTCCTTCCGTCCGTCACCAGTGAGGTCGGAGAAACCAAATGTAGGGTGTGCGGAGTCGATCGCATGCATGAAGTCGGCCAGCATGTCGATCTCGGCGGCGGTATATCCAGTGGATAGAAAGAGAACGTCAATGTGACGGTCCTTCCGGAGGTCCTCCGGTATCCAGATAAGCCGTTGGACCGTTTCATGGATACCGGCGTCCACTATCCGGTCTGGATCGTTTATCAGAATCAGAGTCTCGGTCTTCTCAGCGTTGGAAACGCCACCCTCAAAGACTGCTACTGTTTGGTAGTGTGGGTACTGCGCAAGAATCGCCGCGATGGAGTCGGTCGCTGCATTTCCCGAGAGCTGCGTCGACTCTGCGTTAGCGCTCGCATTCGCCGGTTGCCCCAAGGCTGCGCTGCGCGGTGAGCATGCTGAGATGCCAATGGCCAGCGATAGGAGTATCGCCGGAACCAACCCTCGATATCCGTTCGTCTGATTCATGGACGTTGGTGCACCCATCTTCTCTCCTCCACGGCTACTGTCTACTAGTGTCTTATGTGGTAGAACTTCACATCGCTTAGCGACAACGGGAACCCCGCTCCTCGCGCTATGCCGAATGCCTCTGAAGTATTCCGAATCCCCACGGTGCGACCAACGTGTGCAACCGATGGTCCCAGTTCCGCGTCGAACCCCCCGCGGTCCGGGCGGATGGTGGTGACGTGGCCGGAGTTTCCCGTGGGGTTGATCCAGGATGCGACGACGAGGTTGCCGCGGTTGGCGAGGGCCTGGGCTTCGGGGGCGGTCACTTCGAAGACCGTTCGGTGGTCGGGGGAGGTGACCCAGGAAGCCTGGAGGGCCAGCCGTTCGCCAATGTCGTTCGCCGTTGAGTAGTAGCGGTCCTTGCCGCCCGTCAGATACCGTGAGTCAATGCCGACCGCCTCGGCGACGTCGCAGGTCGCCTGATTGCACCACGTGTGGCGCGAGTTTGGGGCTGATCGCAGAGGACCTCCGCCGCCCGGGGCGAGCCACGGGTCCTGCATGACCCGGTCCTGGGCCGCAACGAGCGCGCGTGCTCGCGACTCATCGCGCGACGGTACGTGACCGTACTCGAGGAGCTGACTCTCCCAGTTCGCGGTAGAAGAGCCCGACGGCGTGGAGGAGACGAACGACGCCGGGAGCGCGGAGGCCTGCGGTGGGAGTATCGTGCCACCGGCCGCCTCGAGGTCGCTCACGGGCGCAAGGCCAAGCGGATCGACGAAGTTGACCGGGTCCGCGTTGACGTAGGCGTACCAGTTTGCCCCGTGCCTGATGGGGTCGGGCGTGGCGAACCGGCCAAGGAGCGGGACGTAGTCGCGGAACCCGTAGTCGTAGAGGCCGGAGACCGGATCGTGGGGCTTCCCGTTGTAGCCGTAGGGCTGATGCGGCCCGAGGGCCCCGGCGAGCGAAGACCCGTACGCGTCGAAGACGAACCGGTCGGTGATCGCGCCGGAAGCGCCCGTAGTGAGGCGCGGAGAACCAAGGACGTCGTGACTCAGGTAGCGTGACCCCTCCGGTCCCGTCACCGCGAGAGCCCTCCCTCCCAGAGAGACCTCGGTGAAGCGAACCGACTCAACCGCATCCAGACCGTGCAGCTGATGCCCGGGAGCACGGGAACGGTAGCGGCCGCCGTCGGCAAGCGGCTTGGTCAGCTCGTCGATGCCGACGGCGAGAAGACCCGTGAAGAGACGCTCCTCGCGGGAGACAACCTCGAAGGAGGCACCGTCGTACTGGAAGACGGAGTGGCGCACCTCGTGGTCCGCAGTGGGCTTGCGCAGACCCGCCGCGCCGGCCCCCGACGCGGTCGCCGTGCGGGAAATCCGCCGGCCAAGGGGGTCGTATGCGTAGGTCACGGACGCCGCGTTCGTGCGCACCGACTCAACCCGGTTGCCGGCCGTGTAGTCGAATTTCGTCACGCCCCGGGGTCCGCGTTCCTGTATGAGGTTCCCCGCCATGTCGTAACTGTACGCAACGCTGCCTGCGGTCACAAGTCTACCTTCCTCGTCGTAGGTATACCGGACCTCGCCCAAATCGGTTGACCAGGCGGTCCGATTACCGGCCGCGTCATACGAGAAGCTCTCGGTCCAGATCTGCTGATACGGGTTGATGTCCGACTTGTTGAGCGGGCCGAGCGTGCGATACGCGTCCCTGATCATGGCCGCCTCATTGCTGCCGGCGTCGAGGTAGTCGATGAGCCGACGGGCCCCGCCCGGTGCGTTCACGGAGAGCCCGAGCGCCAGGGCCGCGTCAAGGTCGGCCTCCCGCTTTGGGCCATCGAACGGATAGCTCACGCGCGAGAGACGGCCCGCGTCGTCGTACGCGTACGCGGTGACCGCGCCCTCGTGGTCCACGTCGAAGATCCGCCGGCCGGCGGCGTCGCGAACCAGCGCAACCCCGTCGATCAGACGCCCCGCGCCGTCGGTGACCACCGTCGCCGCGATCCTTCCCGTCGCATCGTAGCGCGTCGTGGTGGACACGCCGTTCGGCGCGCGGACGCCCGTTCTTCGCCCCGCCGCGTCGTGGGAGATCCGGGTGTAGCCCGCTGCTGAGTCATCGATGCCGGCGAGCAGTCCCCGGTCGTCGTAGAGGTACGCGGTGCGGTTGCCGTTCTGCGCGACCCGGCGGCCGGTCATGCGTCCGGCCGCATCGTAGGAGTAGCGAAGGTCGGTAGACGTCGCCGCCGACCGGAACGAGGTGAGCCGGCCGAGCGGATCGTACTCGAAGCGGAGCAGATCGTCGCGGTTCTCGGCGCCCGTGATGCGACCCGCACGATCGTGGACGTAGCGCAGGAAAGACCCGTCGGAGGAGACGACCTGTGCAAGGCGACCCGCGCCGTCGTAGGAGGAACGCGCCTCCACGCCGTTGAAGTCCATGATCGAGACGACGCGGTCGGCCGCATCGTAGCGATAGGCCTTGACCGCGCCAATGCGGTTGATCTCACGCGTAAGCCGCCCGAGCTCGTCGTACTCGTACCGGTGCGCTCGCCCGGCGCCGTCGTAGTGGGCAAGCACCTTGCCCCTCGCGTCATAGGTGTAGCGCGCCGGTGCCTCACCTGCGCTCCCGACCGCCGTCAACCGCCCGAGCTCGTCGTACCGGTACTGCGTATATCGTCCGGTTGGATCAGTGGCGGCGAGCAGGTTTCCCGCCGCGTCGTAGACGTACGTCGAGACCTCGCCGGCGGGGTCTGCGCGGGCGACCACGCGGCCCGCGCCGTCGAGCATGACCCGTGTCGTTCGGCCCGTAGCGTCGGTGATTTCCGTTGCCGTCCCGAGCGCGGACCAGCTCCAGCGCGTC
>SKZO01000052.1 GCA_007127335.1 Spirochaetales bacterium
GCCGGCATCACGCGGCGGTTGGGACAGAAGCGCAAGGCGGTATCGTTCACGCCGTGGCGCTTCGCCGAGCGGTTCGCGGCAAGGCCGGATGCGGGAGGCGAAGGGACGGTCTGCGTGGTCTTTGGCAACGAGCAGTCGGGGCTCTCGGACGAGGAGCTCGAGCACTGCCACATCGCGGTGTCCATCCCCACGGATCCCGGCTGCCCGTCGATGAACCTCTCGCACGCGGTGGCGATCATCGCCTACGAAGTGTCGAAGGCCGCCCGAGAGGCGGCCGGACCACGGCGCGGAGGGCTTACGGTGGACGAGACCGACGAGGCAGCCGGATCGATCGTCGGCTCACTCAAAGCGCTCGGCTTCCACAGCCAGGACGGCCCGCAGGGCATGCACCTCTTCATGCGCGACCTGATCGCGCGCGCGGCGCTCGCACCCTCGGAGGCGCGCAGGTTTGCCGGGCTGTTCGCCAAGCTCGCGGGGATGCACGGGCGTCGGCCGCCGAGCAGCTGAAGCGCAGCGCACGTGGTACACTGAAGGCATCCATGAGCAGTGACCGTCCATCCGGAGACATCTACGACCGGCTGATCGCCGCCGGAACGAGCGAGGAAGAGATCGAGTCGGTCTATCGGAAGCTCCGGCGGGCCGGGTACGGCGAACAGGCCGCGCGCCGCCGCCTCGAGGCCTCACTGAGACGGCTGCGCGAGGAACGGGCGCGGAACGAACGCCGACGCGGTACCGACGGGGCCGGCGCGCACGACACTGATGCGTCGGACGACGATGGCCGCGGCGCCCCCGCAGCGAGACGCCGGATGGAGGACTGGTTCCCCAATGTCCCGGCAAAGCTCCGCCGGCGGATCAACAGATGGGCCGCGCGTGAAAACCTCCTGATCACCGGCCTGCGCGAGCGGTGGCTCGATCTCCTTTCGCACTTCAGGCCGTCGGTCCCGGACCTCGTCAACCCGCGACTCCTTCCGCTGCTCGCGAAGCGCAAGCACTACCTCTCTGAGAACCCCTACCACTACAGCCTCGCGACCACGCTCGACGCGCTCTACACCGTCTCGCGCACCTTCCTCGGTCGATCCGCGGGCCGCCGCGAGGAGGAGCGCGCGGTCTGTGACGCTCTGCGCCGCCGCGATCCCTTCGTCTATGAGTACCTCTCGCGGTTCGCCCATTTCGACGATTCGCTGCGCCGGAACCTCGCCTATCTCGAGCTGGCTGCCGAGAAACGATCCGACGTACCCGTCGCGCAGCTCGCGAGAATCACCCGCGAGGTGTGGCGGCTGGCGGTGACGACCGAGGAGGTGCCGCGCACGAAAGTGACGCACGCACTCGATCTCGCGAAAGACGTGCTCCTCGCGTACGGCAAGGTGGACACCTACGGAGTCGACCTCGACGATGCCGCGGCGATCTTCGAGGTGGGGGTGGAGAACCTGCGACGCTTCAAGCTCGAGCTCTACCCGGTGGTGCTCCGCGCGATCGGTGAGTTCTCCGAGCCGGAGGATGGCTCCGACGGGAAGCGGGAACGGATTCTCCGGTTCCTCGACGTCAGCGAGTCGGACATCCTCACGGTCAGGGGCTTCTACGAGCAGGAAGCGCGCCGACGCGAACGCCAGCTCGCGGAGCAGCAGATGCGCGAGCTCGAGTCGGTCGAGCGTGAGAAAGAGGCCGGGTTCGGTCGTCGGTTCGCAAGCGTCCTGTCGGTCCTCTCCTCGCTCTTTCCGGACTCCGGAATCGAGAACATGGAGCGGCACGTCTTCCTGGTCCCCTATTTCGACGAGCGGGTGTTTGTCTTCGGACTCTCGTTCGACCACGGCGTCTACAGCGTCGAAGCGCTGTCACGCTACGATCCGCTGCAGGCGATCATCGTGGTGCATCGCGTCGTCGACAACCTGCTGAGCGCGATCGACCACGTTCGGCTCGAGCAGCTGCTCGGTCGCACGGATGTCTCGGACGCGATCGCAGAGATCAAGGAGGAGTGGACGGCGGTCTACACGAACCTCTTCCTGCCCTACCTCCGCGCCGTCAACGACTATGCGCGAGGGCTCTCGGACGAGGAGTACGCGACGCGGTTCGCCCGGACCGCCGCCGCGCGGCGCCTCGAGGAGGAGATCAACCAGCTGCGAAACCGGGCGATCCGCGGGTACGGCGGAACGGTGATCGGCGCCGGAACCGCGGCCGGAGCCGACGCGGCGAGATTGTGGTCGCTCGTGGAGCGACTCTCTCTCCTTCTCGACGAGCTGGGCAGCGAAGTGCACCAGGACATCATGCGAAAGAAGGACCCCGCGTCCGCGGCCCTCTACGAAGAGCTCGGCAGGACGCCGATCGTCGACTTCAGAGAGCACGCGGTTCCGGGCACCCCGGCGTTCAAGCCGGTCGTGCGCCAGGTGCGCAGATACATCGAGGCGAAGCACAAGAGCGCCATATCCACGGTCTCGCGGGTCGCACAGGTCTTTCTGATCGACCTGCTGCGCGGAGTGACCGAGCTCTATCGCTTCCTCACGAACGACGAGGGGAGCTTCGTCCGTTCGGCCGGAGCGAAGATTCTCGCGGCAGGCGAAGAAGAGCGCAGCGCGTGGGTGCGCGAACGAAACCGGGCCGGCGACATGGACGACCGGCTGCGGATCCGGCTCGACGAGCATCTCGTCTCCGAATACACCGACGCGCTCACCGGACTGAAGACGAAGAACTACCTCCTGCACAAGCTACCTGCAGCCGTGGAGAAGCTGACGCAGTCGAGCAGGCCGTTGTCGCTGCTGATGCTCGACATCGACCACTTCAAGTGGGTCAATGACGAGCTCGGCCACCGGAAAGGCGACGAGGTGCTCAACGACGCGGCAACGACCGTGCTCGACGGCATCCGCCGGGGAACCGACGTCGGCATCAGATACGGAGGCGAGGAGATACTCGTCGTGACGCCGGCCCCCCTGCACGCGGCCGTCGCGCTCGGCGAGCGGCTGCGCTTCGCTCAGGCCGAACACGTACACGAGCGGGATCTCTACGCACCGGTTCGTGGAGTCCGACGGGAGAAGGGAGAACCGTGCGGGACCTTCTCCGTCGGCGTCGCCGAGCGCAGGAAGGGCGAGACGCTCGAACAGTGCCTCGAACGCGCGGACAAAGCGCTCTACGAGTCGAAGCGGACGCGGGATGCGGTCAGCGTCTCGCTCGCCGAACCGGCCGGAGGAAAGGAGATCGAGCGATACTCCGAGTACGCGAGCCGGGTGAAACAGTCTCAGGCGAAGGACGGCGGCGACCGGTGACCGGCCGCCGCGAACTCGTCGTCGAGCACGTCCATGAAGATGATGTCGTGCTCGGCTCCCTCCCGCGGCATCGCACTGCGCCACCGGCCGATCTCACGGAACCCGATCTTCCGGTACGCGGCGATCGCGCGTTCGTTGTAGGAGTAGACACGCAGCATGATGGAGCGCATGTTCAGGTAGGAGAAGGCGTACTGCATGAGCAACTGCATGGCCTCCGGTCCGTAGCCCCTGCCCCAGTGCGCCCTGTTGCCGATGAAGAGCCCTATCTCGCAGGTTCGGCACAGATGGTTGACGTCGATCAGCCCGCAGTTGCCGATCAGCTCGTCGTCGTCCCTGAGCACGATCGCGTAGGTGTGACCGCGGGCGAGGCGTTCGAGCGCCTCGCGCTCGGCGCCGAGTGACAGGTTCATGTGCGCGAGGGTCAGCGTCCGCGCAACCTCCATGTCGTTGAGCCATTCGCAATACCGTTCGGCATCGTCGACGTTGATCGGCGACAGATAGAGGCGCGAGCCGACGAGTTTTCTGAAGTAGCGCGGCGAAGATGCGCTGCCGTGCATAATGACCCCTTACAGCGGCTTGCAGAGCAGCTCTTTCACACGCAGATCGAAGAAGCTCACCGTTGAAGCGGCGGTGATAATGTACGCAGTGTCCGCCCCTCCTCCGGTACCCGCGACCGCCACGACGTCCTCTCCGGCCGGAACGAGCCCGGCATCTACCGCGCTCAGGACGATCTCCACCGCGACTTTCGTGCCCTGGGAGAACATGTAGAGCGTATGCGCGATGAGCTCAACCGGCGGCATACCGCCGAACTTCGTCCGGATCGCCGCTTCGACGTTTCCCATGAGCGAGTGCGTGCCGGTCAGAATGGACGCTCCAAGCGCCTTCGCCTCATCAAGCTTGTTCCAGTCGGGCTCGCCGTACTCCGTCCAGGTGCCGGCCTGGAGTGTCACGCCTACGAGCGTTGCTTCCGGCATCCCCGCCTCGCTCAGCATCTTCGCCGCCCTCAGAACCGTGTCGCCTCCGGAGGCGACCACGAGATACCGCAGTCCCCGATCGCGAATCGCCGCGAGCGCCGCCTCGAGGGTCTCTTCCGTGTGCATCGCCCCGCCTTCGGCGAAATAGATCATCTCTCGACGAGTGCCGGCCATTGGTTCACCTCCTCAGGTGATGGTTCTCTGCGATGATATCGCGTCACGGAGATGGCCACAAGCGATCCTGCGGGTGATTTCCGCATCGGGAAAACCGTGCTACGATGGTCGCACTCAGCGGTAAATGAAGGAGGCTCCATGGCACACCATTCATCGGCAGCAGAGGAGGCGTACGAGCGCCGCAAGTCCGGGATCGGGATCCGCATGACGATCCTGTATTCCGTTATCTACGCGGGATTCGTCGCGCTCAGCGTCTTCCGGCCGGCCTGGATGGGAGTCCGGGCAGTGCTCGGGCTCAACCTCGCAATCGCCTACGGTCTTGGTCTGATCATCGTGGCGATCATCTTCGCGCTCGTCTACAACCATCTGTGCAGAGTACCGCCGACGGGGGCACCGGCGTCGCCCCCCACAGCCACCCCGCCACAGCCGGCACCAGGGAATGAGGAGTAGCGCATGGCAATCGCAGTATTCGTGATCTTCGTCGCTCTCGTACTCGCCATCTCGGCGCACGCGAGTCGCAAGGCGGCAAGCGTCGGGGGCTATTTCGTCGCCAACAGCTCCATTCCGTGGGGCGTCAACGGGATCGCCTTCGCCGGCGGCTACCTGTCGGTTGCGAGCTTCCTCGGCATCGCCGGTTTGATCGCGTTCTTCGGGTACGACGGGTTCCTCTATTCGATCGGGTTTCTCGCCGGATGGATCGTCGCGCTCTTCGTGATCGCCGAACCAATGAAGCGGATGGGGACGTTCACCTTCTCCGACGCGCTCAACCGGAACTTCAGCAGGCCCGGAATCCAGCTCGCGGCCGGACTGAGCGTCCTCGTGGTCTCGCTCTTCTACCTCGTGCCCCAGATGGTGGGGGCCGGGGTGCTCGTCGAGCCATTGCTCGGCATTCCGCACTTCTGGGGGGTGATAATCGTCGGGACGGTGGTCATCCTCCTCGTCGCCGGCGGCGGCATGACCTCCACGACCTACGTCCAGTTCTTCAACGGAGGGCTTCTGCTCACCTTCGCCGCGGTCCTGTCGATCGCGGTTCTCGTTCGCGGCATAGACACGCTTGAACGTCCCTCCGAGGAGGGAGTGGCCGGCCTCGAGAGCTACGACTTCCGCGAGATTGCGTTCGAGCGCGTGAACGATGACATGGAGGTCGACCTGCCCGGCGCACGCGTGGTCGACCGCCATGCTACGACCGACAGGTACACCGGCGAGGTGCGGAACGTCTTCTACCGTGTCTCGCACCTCGTCGAAGCGCTACCGGCCGACCCGGGGACGTTCACGGCGAACGTGAAGGGCCGCACCGTCCGCTTCGAGACGGAGAGGGAGCAGGCCGCGGACTGGTCCTTTGAGCAGCATGACGGTGAGACCCATGTCCGACTCGAGCAGTGGTTCATGGTCGTCTCAGGGAACGAGGCCGGGGGGCTGTTGCTCGAGACACAGTCACAGACGATCCAGGCCGATGGAACGGTGCTCGTCAACGGCGCGCCGGCGAGTCAGGCGAACCGGCTGAGGCAGATGGGCGGTGTTTCGCAGATCGATCCGGCCTTCGAGGGCCGCACGGGTCCCGTGGGGCCGATCAGGCTCCTGAGCGTCTTCAGCGACCAGGCCACGGTCGTCCGTCAGCCCAAGACGGTTGGCTTCACTGCGTCCAACGGCGAGGCCGTCACGGTGTATTACGAGGAGCCGGTCTCCGGCTCCACCTTCATGCGGCCGGGACTGATGTTCCCCGTCGAGGCACGCGAGGGTGAACCGGCGGCCACGACGCTGCTCAACCGGCTCAACTTCATATCGCTCATGCTCGCCCTCTTCCTGGGCACCTCGGCGCTCCCGCACATCCTCATACGCTACTACACGGTGCCGAGCGCCGCCGCCGCACGCAAGTCGACGATCGTAGCGATCGCCGGGATCGGGCTTTTCTATGTTCTCACCATGTACCTTGGAGTCGGTTCGCTCGCCTCCGGGGCGCTGAACCCGGAGACGAGCAACATGAGCGCTCCCCTCCTGGCGCGCAGCTTTGGCGAGGTGCTGTTCGCCGTGATCTCCGGAATCGCCTTCACGACCGTGCTCGCTACGGTCTCCGGCCTGATCATGGCGGCCTCAGGCGCGGTCGCCCACGACTTGATGGGCAATATGCTGCGTCGTGAGTTCTCGGACAAGGCGAAGGTGCTCACCGGCCGGATCGTTGCCGTGGTGGTGGGGGTGATCGGCATCGTGCTCGGCATCGCGTTCCGCGGGATGAATGTGTCGTTCCTCGTGGGGTGGGCCTTCGCCGTGGCGGCCTCGGCGAATCTCCCGGCCCTCGTCCTGATGCTCTTCTGGAAGCGCACCACGGGCACCGGTATCATCGCCTCGATTCTCGTGGGGGTCATCTCGTCGGTCGGGCTGATCCTGCTCAGCCCTGATATGTGGGCGCGCTACGGTCTGGACCCGGCAACAGCACCCATGCCGATCAACCAGCCCGGGATCGTGTCGATCCCCCTGAGCTTCATCGTGATCGTCGTCGTGTCTCTGCTGACCTCGCGGAAGGAAAGCACGACCCCGGTGGCCTGACCGATCAGGCGGTAGCGCGGAACTCGTATCCCACCTTCTTCTGGATCACGGAGATCTGGGAGAAGGTGTTCTTCAGAAGACCGACCTCAAGCTGAGTGAGGCGCTTTGGATCGATGGAGTTGTCCGGGGCTCGGCCCGACTGTACCATCTCCACCTGGTGGCGGTAGCGCAGCTGCATCAGGTGACCGTACGCCTGGGCAAGGCCCCGCGCGCTCTCCTCCTGCAGTACCCCGAGAACAGACAGTTGCTCGAGCCGGTCGAGCGTGTTCGTCTCCTCCAGATGGTGCCGCAGCGCGTACAGCCGGGCGAAGTTCACGATGGGAACCATCGCTTCCTTGATGTTGAACGTGTTCGACGGCTCACCCGATGATCCGGTGACGATCTTTCCGAACAGCCCGACAGGCGGTTTGTACTGAACCGTGTTCAGCCCCATGTGCGAGAAAAACGCCGGATGCGCGGCGAGCTCCTCGTCGACGTGACGCCAGAGCTCTCTGATGAGCGACCGCTCTCCGTACACGCAACGCTGATCGAAGAAGATATTGCAGTGCGCAAGGGCCCGCCGATCGGGTTCGGCGATCCACTCGGTGAAGTACTGTTTCCAGGTGCCGAGTGGTTGGTTCCACTTCGGGTTCTTCGCCATGGTGTCGCCGCGGCAGTGGCGGTACCCGATCTCATCGAGCGCGTCACAGACCAGCTCGCCGAACTTCAGAAAGTACGATGTCACTTCACGCGAATCGGCGGCGGCATCGTCGTACACGAGCGCATTGTCCTGGTCGGTGGCGAGCGTCTGCTCCTCGCGCGCCTCGCTGCCGAGCGCGAGGAAGGCAAATCTCGCGGGTGCCGGGCCGAGCTCCTCGAGCGCGAGCGCGATCACACGCTCGACGATCGCGTCGGATGCGGCGGTCGTCACGTGGCAGATGTTCTCGGGTCGGGCGCCGGAGTCGACGAGCGATCCAAGGAGCGTGGGAAGCCGCTCATGCGATTCGCGAAGATCCTCGACCGTCCGCGCGCGCTCGATCTGGTGCGTCAGGACGACCAGCGAGTAGCGGTCGAGCCTGACGGTGCGGCTGCTGCGGATGATGCCGACGAGCCTGCCCCCGCTGTCGGTCACGGCAAGGTGGTCGATCCCCCGTTCGCGCTCGAGCATGAACGCCTCGAACAACGGCGCGCTCTCGCTGATCGTCGCAACCGGGGCGCTCATCACGCGGGAGACCGGCTGACTCGTGTCGAGCCCGGCGGCGACGACACGCTCGCAGATGTCGTGGTCGGTGACGATGCCCAGAAGCTCGTCGCCCGGACCCATGACCGTCACGGCGTCGACGTGGTTCCTGCTCATCACCCGCACCACGTGGGCGATCGAAGCGTCGAGCCGGCAGGTAACGGGCTCGGTCATCGAGTTCGCCACCGGTTCGGTCAGAAAGAGCAGCGAGGTCTGAAGCTGTGATATGAGGTTCTCCCGTTCAACCTCTGAACGCCTGCGCTCGGAGACGTCTTCCATGATCGCCGCGCAGACGCCGTGTTTCGTCTCTCTCGTATCGGAGACGACGGCGGACAGGTTGACCATCCCGAACCCACCGTCGGCCTTCCTGATCTGGATGATCATATCCCGTACGGCCCCGTCGGAGCGCAGACGCCGGCGAAAGGATTCGTACGCCGCCGCATCAGCCACGATACGACGAAAGGCGAGCGACGTTGGCCCGTCGTGGGCGTGCCCGAAGATCCTGCCCGCGGCCGGGTTCATCTCGAATATCGTCGTGTCCTCGTCAAGGGCCGCGCGGAAGACGCCGCTGCTGATGTTCTGCGCGAGCGTCTCGTACTTCGTCCGGCTCTCGCCAAGCTCCTCCCGAAGCTCCTGATGACGCGTGACGTGCTGTACGGTCAGGATGATACCCTGCCTGCCGGAGAAGTAGGCGGGCGATGCCGATACGAGGGCGAGCACCGCCGTGCCGTCGCGGCGTCTCAGGGGCACTTCGATCGCGTCGCGAATTTCCGCGCCCTTGGTGATTCGCTCCACGGACTCGGCTGTCGCGCCGTCGGTGATAACGAGGTCGTGGATATCGAGGAAGGCGAGCTCCGCGGCGCTGTATCCGAGCATGTCGAGCACGGTCCGGTTCGCGTAGGTGCACCGCCCGTCGACGAGGAGCAGGGTACCCCCGGTTGACGACTCCACGAGCGCCCGGTACCGCTCGTGCGAGACCCGGAGCTCCCGCTCGGCCGCGCTGCGTCCGCGTTCCACCTTGAGGCTCTGATAGGCAACGGTCAGCAGGAGGCCCGCGGCGATCACGGTGACGATGAACGACATGTCGACCATACGTCCGGAGATCGCCTGGATCTCCTGCTGCACGTCGTCGACGTAGAGACCGGTGCCGATGATCCAGCCCCACGGCTCGAACTCACGGACGTACGACTCTTTCGCCTCGAGGCGATCGGGATCGTCCTGCCACTGCCACACGTACGTCACGTATCCGGATGACTGTTCGCGGACCGCCTCGACGAACTCCACGAAGGGGCGTACGCCGTCCGGATCGGTGAAGTCGGTGAGGTCGGCTCCCTCGAGATCCTCACGGTAGGGATGCATGATCATCCGCGGATGCATGTCGGTGATCCAGAAGTAGTCCATGTCGTCGGGACCGTAGCGCATCCGCCGTACGCGCTCGATCGCCGCGCGCTGCGCGTCGGACTCGTCCATCGATCCTTCCTCGACTTCGCGGTGGTAGTCCCGGAGGATGCTCCAGGCGGAGTTGGTCAGCTCACTCGTGGTAACGCGCTTTCGTTCGAGCAGACGCTCCTCCACCGACGGGATGAGGAAGGCGAAGAGCAGCACGACGAAGAACCCGATGACGAGCAGTGAGGGCAGCACGATACGAAGAAAGAGCCAGGCCCAGTTGATCTCCCCGTTGCGCCGAACCGGAGCGGCAGTCTCCGCGGATCCGACGTGATCTCCGTTGCGCGCGTGATCGCCCAGAGCCTCGCGGAACTGCTTCCACCGTGCGACTGGCATGTCCACGCCGGGTCCGTGGGCCGGATCGCGACGCGGCCCGTGGAAATCGCTGCCCGCGGAGGTGAGGAGCCCAAAGCGGTCCGCGAGAGACACCAGCCGCTCGCGGTCTTCGTCCGGGTACGGCTTGTAGTATGCCTCGAGCCCGTCGAGCCCCAAGCCCGCAAGCCGCTCGACGGCCGTTTCCAGGTCCTCACCCCCGCGGTCGCCGTTCAGCGGATGCGCGAGGACGGCGATTCCGCCGGCTTCATGGATGGCGGCAATGGCTCGTTTGGCGTCCGGCACGGTCGTCGCGAGCTCCCGCATCGCGGGGCTGTCGGGCGCGAACCCGTAGGCAAGCAGGTGGATTTCCACGCCCTGGTCGAGCGCATGGACCTCCGCCCCGGCGAACTCGGTTACCCCACGGCGCGCGGCCACCTCGTGGAACGGCTCGAGCCCGGCGACCGTTTGATGGTCGGTCAGGGCGGCAAACCTGACGTCCGCCTGCGCGACGAAGTCAGCCACCTCCCCGGGAGAGTAGTACCCGTCGCTCTCGTCAGAATGGCAGTGCAGGTCAACCCGAATCGTCTGACGGCGTGTCTCCTCGCGGTGTGCTGCGCTCGACATTGACTCTTAGTATACCACGCAGCTTTCCGATTGTTTCTCTTGACGTTCGCTCGCCGCGAGAGGAACTTCTCAGCAGATTCATCACAATCTCATGGAGTGTCGGAGGTACGCTGGCATGGCAAAGCAGCTGGTGTTCGACGAGCTCGCGCGACGCGAACTCATGCGGGGTGTAGAGGCGGTTTCGAGCGCAGTGCGCATGACGCTTGGGCCACGGGGAAGGAACGTGGTCATCGGCAAGAAGTGGGGGGCTCCCACGATCACGAACGACGGGGTGACGATCGCAAAGGAGATAGAGCTCCCGCGGCCGTACGAGAACATGGGAGCGCAGCTCCTGAAGGAAGCGGCGAAGAAGACGAACGACATCGCCGGAGACGGCACGACCACGGCGACGATTCTCGCTTCATCGATTCTCAAAGAGGGCATCAAGAGCGTCGCGGCCGGGCTGGACCCTATGGACTTGAAGCGGGGCATCGATCACGCCGTGGAGATTGCGTCTGAGGCGATCAGGGCGCAGGCGAAGTCGATCAGGAGCCGGGAGGAGACGGCGCAGGTCGCCACGATCTCCGCAAACAACGACCGGACCATTGGCGACCTGATCGCGGACGCGATGGAGCGCGTGGGCAAGGACGGCGTGGTCACGGTTGAGGAGTCGAAGTCCATTGAGACGCACATGGACATCGTGGAGGGGATGCAGTTCGACCGCAGCTACATATCGCCGCACTTCGCGACGAACCGTGAGTCCATGACCGCGGTTCTCGACGATGCGTTCGTGCTCATCCATGACAAGAAGATCTCCGCGCTCAAGGATATTCTCCCCGTCCTGGAGAAGGTCGCGAATGCCAGCAGGCCCATCCTGGTGATCGCGGAGGACGTCGAAGGCGAGGCTCTCGCAGCGATGGTCGTCAACAGCCTGCGCGGCACGGTCAGGGCGTGCGCGGTCAAGGCCCCCGGGTTCGGTGATCGACGCAAGGCGATGCTCGAGGATATCGCGATCCTCACCGGAGGCCAGGTCATCAGCGAGGAGCTCGGACTGAAGCTCGAAGGCACCGAATTGTCGATGCTCGGGAGCGCGAAGACGATCAAGATCGCCAAAGAAGAGACGACGATCATCGAAGGGGCCGGAAAGCGGGCCGATATCAGCGGCCGGGTCGACCAGCTGCGGCGTCAGATCGAGGACACGACGTCGGACTACGACCGCGAGAAGCTCGAGGAACGCGTAGCCAAGCTTGCAGGCGGCGTGGCCGTGCTGAACATTGGCGCGGCCACGGAGGTCGAGCTCAAGGAGCGCAAGCATCGCGTTGAAGATGCGCTTTCGGCGACACGGGCCGCGCTCGACGAGGGTATCGTCGCCGGCGGCGGCCTCGCGCTGCTGCGTGCGGTCAAGGCTCTCGACAAGGAGAGCCTGGAGGGGCTCAACCACGATCAGCGCGCGGGTTTCAAGATCGTGCGGCGCGCCCTCGAGGAGCCGACGAGGCAGATTGCCATCAATGCGGGGCTCGACGGCGCGATCATCGCCGAACGCGCGCTCCATGAAAAAGAGGGGATCGCCTTCGATGCACAGCGGCTCGAGTGGGTGGATGTCGTGAAGTCGGGGATCGTTGACCCGGCGAAGGTCACACGATCTGCGCTGCAGAACGCCGCGTCGGTGGCGAGCATCCTCCTCACAACGGAGGTCGCAGTGACCGATGTCCCGGAGAAGAAGCACGCCCCGGCCGCGGGTCCTGAAGACTACGACTACTGAGCCTGCGAAGGGCCACGACGGCGTGCCTGCCCTACCCCGGGAAGCTCGAGAAGGGGTCGACTCCGGGGAGGGCAAGCGCGTCCAGCGCCGCCTGCAGGTCCGCGGGAAGCGGGCCCTTGCGAAGGACCCGCATCGTCTCATCGACCTGGTCGGGGTGCGAGGCGCCGAGTACCCAGCAGCCGACGTCGGGGACGGAGAGCATCCACCTCGAGACGAGCTCCGCTCCGGTGAGGCCGGACTCCTCCTGGATCTCCGCGTACCGGGTGAACCGTTCGACGATCCGCTCGTCGCGGTGGTACCAGCGGTCGAAGTTGCGGGGTCGCACGTACGATCCGCCCTGCAGGAGTCCCGCGGACAGATAGAAGAGTCCCCGCTCGCGAACGACGGGCAGGAGGTTCGCCTGCGCCCCCCGGAAGATCGGGTCGAGGTTGTAGGCGCACATGACGGTATCCACGTCAATCGCGGAGACCACGCGCGAGAGTGCTTCACTCGTATTCCCGGTCGCTCCTGTGTACCGGCACACGCCGCTGTCCCGAGCCCGTCCGAGCGCGCGCATCACCGGCGCGGTTCTGAACTCGTATTCGACGTCGGCCTGCACGAACCGGCGGCCTTCCTCCGGCTCGCTCGAGTCCCACCAGAGCGCGAGGTCGGCTTCGTGAATCTGCAGGAGATCGATCGGCCCCCGCAGCTGCCGGTAACACTCGTGCACGAGCCCCCAGAGTGCTTCTTCGTTGCGATAGAGGTCCTTCGCACCGGGGAACTCCTTCTGGAAGTGCCCGATTTTCGTGGAGATAAAGAGCGTGTCGCGGTCTCCGACGTCGGCGATCAGCTGCCCGAGCACGGTCTGCCCGAGCCCGAAGCCGTAATAGACCGACGTGTCAAAGTGACGGATGCCGTGATCGTACGCCGCGCGGACGGTACGGTACGCGGTCCCAAGGTCGTGCTTGTGCAACCGCCCCACGCCAAAGGCGAGACGCGAGAGCAGCGGGTCATCCTTGTTCGGCAGATCAATGGAGCTCATATCCCGGCTACTATGACGATTCGTGAAGAGAAGATCACTAGGTTTTGAGAGGTATTGAACAGTTTTTTGGTACGGATATCACGACACCGGCAAACTCTGAGAATGACGCGGAACAGATCATCAGCGATCTGCTCCGCGTGCGAGACTCGACGGAGAAGCCCTGCTTCGGCCTACTCAGCCATCCGTTGGAACGACGAGGTATCCATGGACGACTCGAGCATGATGACCTCGAGGCGGAAGACCACGTTTCCTACCGTGGTCTCCTCCAC
>SKZO01000294.1 GCA_007127335.1 Spirochaetales bacterium
ATGGGTTCTTTCAGCTGATCGACGAGCGAAGTCAGAAACTCATAGCGAATGCTCCTGCGCTCCTCGGCGATGCGCCTGATCTGGCGCTGCACAGCGATGTGCTCTACGGACTTGCGGACGACTGACTGTAACTCAGCCGGCGCGAACGGCTTGGTCAGAAAGTCGAAGGCACCGAGCCTGGTCGCCTCGACTGCATTCGCGAGGGTACCGTACCCCGTGATGACGATGACGAGGATGTCGAGCGCCTCTTTCCCGATCTTCTCGAGGAGCTCAATCCCGGACATCCCGGGCAGCCCGTGATCGAGCAGCATGATATCCGGCTTCACCGTCACCGCGAGATCCCAGGCCCGCTCAGCGGATCCGGCCTGCATAACGTGGAAGCCGACGCTGTACCCGGCTTCCTCGTCACGGTGAACGAAGTTGCTGAGCGCCCGGTCAACCGCTTCCCGCATGTCGGGTTCGTCGTCGACCACCATGACCTGCAGGATCTCGCGTGTCGCGAAGGCGTCGCTCACGTCGTCACTCCATCGCTTCCGGCAGGTTCTGCAGGTGATCCTGCCCGCGGGCGAAGAAAGAGCATCAGACCGGCCAGCTCCCGGTCTCTCATGTACGGAGCGAGACGCACGATGAGCTCGCGACCGGTTCGCTCCAGCGTCACCGTGTCGACCGTACCGGCCGGCTCTGCGGCTGCGTAGATACGATCAACCGCTGCACCAACCTCGTTACTCAGCTCCAGCGACTCGAAGGTCATGCCATCGCTCAGGCTGACCGCGAGCAGGTACTCCGCGCGCGTGTTCATCAGCACCGGCCTGCGCTCATCATTGAGAACGACGAGTCCCTCCCACATGGAGTTGATGAGCTGGCGCGAGAGCGTCTGTTCGCTCGTGAGTTCCAGCGAGTAGGCATCACGCTCGAGAACGAGCTTGCGCTGGTCTGACGCGCGCTCAACCACCCGCAGCAGATCGTTGGGAGTAAACGGTTTGACCAGAAAGTCGAACGCTCCCTGGCGCATCGCCTCAACCGCGGCCTCAACGCTGGCGAACGCGGAGACGATGACGACCACGGTCCGACCACCGCACGAGGTGCAGACGTGTCGAGTGAGCTCCAGACCGGTGATGCCGGGCATCTTGAGATCGACGAGTGCGATATCGAAACGGCAGGACTCAAGAAGGGCGATCGCCTCTTCACCGTCGTCGGCTGTCCGCACTGTGTATGCGTGCCGTTCGAGAACCCTGCGGATACCCTCCCGCATGCCCTCCTCGTCGTCGACGACCAGAACGCTCCATCGCAACGGCTCGGTGATTGCGCCCGCGTGGTCGGAGTAGTCGGTCATACAAACGACTCCCCCGCCGACGATCCGGTCTCCGGGAGCGTGATCTCGAAACACGCTCCGCCGGTTGGGCGATTGGTTGCACGGATGGAGCCGCCGTGCATCTTCACTATGCCGTAGCATACGGCGAGACCCAGCCCCGTTCCCTTGCCCACGCCCTTCGTCGTGTGAAACGGAGTGAACAGATGAGGCAGCATCTTCTCCGGGATGCCCGGTCCCGTGTCCGTGACACGGATCTCGTAGGCTCCGTCGCCGAGCGACGTCTCAACGGCGATTGTCCCGCCGTCGGGCATGGCCTCCACGGCATTCTTCAGAAGGTTGTCGAGGACCTGTCGCAACTGAGACGCGTCGACGCGCTGTTCCTCGAGGCGCTCATCGAGGTGAACCTCCACCCCTGCCCGGTTCGCCGGATCGAGCGACGCAACGCCGCGCGCGGCCTCCCGGACGAGCGCGTTGACATCAGTGGCGCGCAGCTCGAGCCGATTCTCCCGAGCGAAGTTCAGTATCCCCTGTACGATTGTTCGGGCCCGTTCGGCCTCGCGAACGATACGCTCAACGTCCTCACCTGAGTGGCCGTCGTGACCATCTGTGATCTGAGTCTTCAGCAGGTGGGAGTACATGAGCACGATGCCGAGCGGGTTGTTGAGCTCGTGTGCGATCCCCGCGGCCATCTGTCCCATGGATGCGAGCTTCTCGGTCTGAACCAGCCGGCTCTGGCTCTCCTTGAGCTCGTCGATCGCCTGCTCGAGCCGGGATATCAGATACGGCAGGCACATGTCCACCTCGGCGATGCCGCGGGATACCGCGATGGCCTTCTCCCGGCACGAGTCGTACCCGCAGGCCCGGCAGTTGAGCTCATCCTCCGGATCATGCTTACCGGTGCGCGCAAGGATCGCCTGAATCTCGTGCTCCGCGACCGGGTGTTCGGAGCGTTCTGCGGGCGTAAACGTTCTGGTAAGGTCCAGGTTGAGGTATTGGGCGTGCTGCTCGACCCATCGCTCCTGGTCGTGAACAACCCCGCGCCGCTTGATGAATGATACGACATTCCGCTTCCGCTCGTAGAATGTCAGGTCATTGGATACCGCGGGCCCTCCCACACAGCCCTCGCAGAACAGAAGGTCGAAGAACTTCGTCGGCACGGGCCGTCCGTGCCGGACGTCGGACGCGAGCTCGAGCAGGAGATCCGTGACGCGTACGCTGCCTTCCTCAATACTCACCGGGCTCTCGAGCAGATCCGTGTCCACATC
The DNA here is from genome assembly GCA_007127335.1 of Spirochaetales bacterium. Lineage (GTDB taxonomy): Bacteria > Spirochaetota > Spirochaetia > DSM-27196 > SLST01 > SLST01. Next base: position 2,578 of record SKZO01000294.1, read on the forward strand.
AGCGGCCCTGAGCAGTCCGCCGGCCAATGGGTAGACCCGCCCGAGATTGGCCCGCGGCGGGTCAAACTCCCGCGCCGGTGCAACCGCCGGATCCACGCCCCTCGCCTCGAACAGTTCGTGAACCTCGTCGTAGGTGAGCACCTCATCCACGATCCCGAGCCGTCGCGCCTCGTCCTTCTTCGCGACGCAGGGTCCAATGAAGACGATTCCCGGCTGCGGTGCATTCGGTGCCGTGAGTCGTTCGCGGATCACCTTCGCCATCGCTTCCATCGGGCTCACGACGCCCGCAAGATGAGAGGCGAGCTCCGGGCATATCTTCTCCACATAGGAGACGACAACGGGGCAGGGCGAGCTGATCAGAAACCCGCCCCCATTCGCCTCCATGGACCTGTACCGCCGGCTGTACTCGCAGGATACGAGATCCGCGCCGAACGCGACTTCATAGACGTGATCGAATCCGCACGAAGCAAGGGCGCCCACTAGGCTCTGCGGTTCCAGCCCGGGAAACGCTGCCGGAAAGGACGGCGCGACCATGGTGCAGCACGGTTGTCCGGAATCCAGCAGCGACACCACACCGGCAAGCGCGGACCGGATCCGCTTCGCTGCCTGCGAACACGTGGGAACGCAGTAGCCGCACGAGATGCACTCGGAGGCGATGATATCCGCCTGTCCGCCATGCACCCGGATCGCCTTGGTGGGACAGGTACGAACGCAGGAGTAGCACTTCCTGCACCGCTCGGCCACCGTATAGACCGCGAGCGAATCATCACCCCCCGTGCCGTACCGTGATCTGGTCGTTCGTGTCGTCGGGCCGGCCATCTGAGGTCAGGGTACCACGAAGGCAGGAAACAGGCCAGCTGACCCCGGGCCCGGCTGGGTCTGCTCACCCGTGATGAGGTGTCTCCGTCCGCCGACTGGACTCCGGACGAAACGCTCTGTATGCTGAGCGGGTGATCCGCACCGCCGCGATCGCGGTCTCAGTAATCCTTGCCCTCATCGTGCTCGCGCTGGGCATCGAGTCGCTGCAGTTCAACACCGGGTACCGTATTCAGAGCGAGGGCGGCCGGCTGGAGTCCCCCGAAGGGATTGAGCTGGATGCCGAAGGCGCGGCGGCCGGCTATCGGATCATCGTGCGCCTCCTCGTGTTCGCAACAGCGGCGCTCATCGTCATATCGTTGTTGATCAGGACCTTCCGGCGCCAGCTTCTGCGCTCCGCGATCCTGGTCGGCATCGCGCTCTTTGCGCTGAGCTTCCTCGACCCGGTGCCGCCCGAGCACGAGGCGAGTACCGAACAGGAGGGCGGAGCCGCCCTGGGGCCGCCGGGCGCAGGCGGCGGGCCGACGGTTGACCCGCAGGACGTGATCACCGACGAAGTTTCTCCGGCAGTGACGTACGTGGTGAGTGTCATCGTAGTAGCCCTCGGCGCCCTGCTGATCGTGATGATCCTGCGGATCCGCAGGCGAGGCAGGGGCGTCGGCGACCTCCGCGACCGGCTCGCCGATCAGGCGGAACGCACGCTGGAGTCGCTCGATCCGGCAGATCCCCGCTCCTATCCCGATGCGATCACCGAATGCTACGCCCGGATGCAGGACGCCGTGCGCGAAGCACACGGTGTGTCCCGGCACGCCTCGATGACGCCGCGGGAGTTCCTGTCCGCGGTAGTATCCGCAGGGGTGCCGGTCGACGCGATGCTGGTTCTCACGGAGCTGTTCGAGGAGGTGAAGTACGGCGATCGACCGCCTGACACCTCAGCCGTACGGCGCGCGCGTGGCGCGCTCGAGTCGATCGCCTCCAACTGCCCTCCGGCCCGCGAGGCGGCATCGTGAGCATCACTCGTCGCCCCGGGAAGCCCGTGCCGGTCGTCGCGCTAGCCGTCGCGGCGCCTGCGCTCGCGCTGGCCGCGTGGTTCGTGCGCGACGCCGTGCGCGACGCGATCGTTCGCCCGGCCTTCATTGCCGCGCAGTGGGTCCTCCTGTATGTGCACAGCGTGCCGCAGGAGGTCTACTGGCTCCTGCTGGTGGCTGTGGGCATATACACCGCCGTGCGATCGATGAGGCGGCCGAACAGACCACGGCGCCGTGCGCCGCAACCGTACCGGGCGCAGAGCGGAATCGCGCACAGGCTGCTCGACTGGACGATCAGGGCCGGACGCAATCCGTACTACCGCAGACGTCTCGCCGAGCTCCTCGCCCGGGAGCTCTGCCGCTCGAGGCGCCTGCGGTCGGACCGCACCCGGCTGCTCGAGACCCTTACGAAGGAGGGCGTAGCGGTGCCAGGGTATCTTGAAATCCATCTGGGCGAGCAGCGGCGTTCCGGATGGCGCGAGCGCCTGCCGGGCTTCAGCAGAAAAGAGAGAACGGCCGAGCTTCAGCGTCTCGAGGAGGCGGTGCGCGCCGTCGAGGAACAGGTAGGAGTGCATGGACAACGATACAGCGTCTCAGGAAACGACCGTTGACGATGTGCGCGCAACCTGCGCGCGCATCGTCCTCGAGATCGAAAAGGCGATCATTGGAAAACGCGAGGTTATAGAAGACGTCCTGACGGCGTTCCTCGCAGGGGGCCATGTGCTCTTTGAAGACCTGCCCGGTCTGGGGAAGACGATGACGGCGAAGAGCCTTGCGACATCGCTTGGCCTGTCGTTCAAGCGGATCCAGTTCACGCCTGATCTGTTACCCGGGGACATAACGGGAGGGTACATCTACAATCGGAAGAGCGAAGAGTTCGACCTGCGCAAGGGTCCCATCTTCGCCAACTTCCTTCTCGCAGACGAGATCAACCGCGCCTCGCCCCGCACCCAGTCCGCCCTGCTCGAAGCGATGCAGGAGGGGCATGTGACTATAGAGGGTGAGACGATCACGCTGCCCGAACCGTTCACCGTCGTGGCCACGCAGAACCCCATTGAATACGAAGGCACCTTTCCGCTGCCGGAAGCCCAGCTCGACCGGTTCATGGTCCGTCTGTCGGTCGGATATCCCGGGGCAGAGGCGGAGCAGGAGATCCTCGCAAGACGCCGCGAGAGAAAGACACCGGAGGTCGTCATCCGGCCGGCTGTGGAGGCCGCGGAGATCCGGGCGATGCGCCGAGCAATCGAGGATGTCCATCTCTCGTCCGACATTGAGCGCTACATCGTGGCGATCGTGGGCGGCACCCGACGTGATCGGCGCGTGGCGGTGGGGTCGAGCCCGCGGGGCGCCCTCGCGCTGCAGGATCTCGCACGGGCCCACGCGGCCATCCACGGACGCGGCTACGTCATCCCGGACGACGTGAAGAAGTTCGCCGGGCCGGCTCTCGCGCACCGACTCGTGCTCGTTCCGGAACTGTGGACCGAACGCAGCGCCGCACCCGACATCGTTCGATCGGTGGTGGACACCACGCCGGTTCCGGTGGTGTCAGAGTAGACGCCATGATCTACGGCGCCCTCGCCTTCGTATTTCTGCTCACAGGCATGGCGATCCGCAGCGGAACGCTCATCGCGTTTGCCGCGGTGTTCGTTGCGACGCTCGCCGGCACAAGACTCCGCGAGCCTCCGGCACCGCAGCTCGACGTGCGCCGGGAGTTTGAGTCACGCCGCGTAGGACTGGGCAAGCCGGTCGGGGTGACCCTGCATGTGACGAATACCGGGGAGCGCCTTCCTTCGCTGGTTCTGGCCGACGAGGTACCGCGAGGCCTTGCGGTCAGATCCGGATCTCCGCAGCAGATGATCAGGCTCGCCGCCGGCGAAACGTTCAGCTGCACCTACACGGTGAGCGGGGAACGAGGCCGGTACCGTTTCAGCCGCGTCGAGGCCCGCTCCTACGGGTTCGCCGCCGAGCGCGTGCGGCGAGCCGCGCACACCGTGTACGGCGAGCTCACCGGACTGCCGCCGCGACGCACGATCGAGGCGATTCCGCTGCTGCCGCGAAGGACGCTCCTCTACCACGGGCCCATACGCGCCGGGGTTCCCGGTGAGGGCACCGACTTCTTTGACGTACGCGAGTACGCCGAAGGCGATCCACTCCGACGCATCAACTGGCGCGCCTCCGCGCGGCACGAAGGCCGGCTCTTCACGACCGACTTCGAGCGGGAACGCATCGCTGAAGTTGGCATCATCGTCGACGGCCGGCTCGGCCGCAATCCACTCGTGCGTGGTGTTTCGCTCTTCGAACACAGCGTGGCTGCGGCGGTGAGTCTATCCGATTCACTGCTCGCAGACGGACATCGCGTCGGCCTGATAACGATCGGGACCGGCCTCTCATGGACGTTTCCCGGCTACGGAAAGCGGCAGGCGGAGCGCATCTACACGGCACTCGCGACCGCTACGGAAGGCGACAGCGCGGTGTTCGACGCGCTTGATTCGGTGCCGACGCGGGTTCTGCCGGCGAGCTCACAGGTGATCGTAGTGTCTCCGGTGGGCGGCAGCGACGTGCGGGCGATCAGCGTCATGGTCGCGCGCGGCTATTCGGTGATCGTCGTGCGACCGGACCCCCTGTCGCTCGAACCGCTTCCGCCCACCCCGGCCCGTGAAGCTGCGATCGCGCGGAGGCTGCTGACAATCGACCGGGTCCTCACGGTACGAGAGCTCGAGCGGGTGGGAGTCCCGGTCGTCTCCTGGAACGTGAACGAGCCGTTTGAGGCGTGCATACGGGCGAACATTCCGCGCCTGCAGGTCTGGCGCGGACGGAAGGTGCTGCGATGACGAGTCTGCGCGGCGTGCGTTGGGAACGGTTCGCCGGCCCGGCCGCGGCGCTCGCGGTGGCGGCCGGGAGCGCGCTTGCCGCCCGTCCGACCGCGACGCTGGCATCGGTGGCGTTCTGCCTGCTCTGGTACCAGGCCGACCGACGGCGCCGTCCAGCAGCGGCCGCTGCCTGCTTCGTCGCAGTCTGCCTGCTCGCGATCGTCGGGCTGGCCGACGCGGGAGTCGGACGGGTCATGAGCGGGCTCGGCATCGCGGTCGCCGTAACGGGACGTGCAGTTTCACGCGCCACGGTTGCCGGCGATCGAGCTGAAGGCCCGGTCGACGAGATCGTCAGGCGGCATGCGATCGAGACGGCTGCAGTGGCAGGACCCGCGGCCATCCTCGCGCTGCTCGTGGGCCCGCTCGAAGCGGCCTTTGGATTCTGGGGCCTCTTCTTCGTGGGGCTCGCGGCGGTCGCGGGCCTGGGGGCTTTGCTCCGCCGGTCGCGCGACTGAAAGCGGGCCGCCTCAGGCGGATCGTAGGGCCGCCCCCAAGAAAAACGACATTTCTCGCCAATCACTCCAATTCTGGCTTGCATTCCTCTCTGCGTGGTGCGATCTTTTTCCAATCACACAACGGAGGTTTGACATGAAACGAATACTGACGGCGACCGCCGTCTTGATGATTGCGGTGTCTGCCGCCTGGGCCACTGGTGCCGCGGAGACCGGGAGGGACGAGGGGCCTTTGCGCGTCGGGATGGATCTGCGCTACCCGCCGTTCGAAACACAGGATTCGGCCGGCGTGCCGTTCGGCATAAGCGTGGACGTCGCGGAGGCATTCGGCGAGTACCTCGGCCGTCCGGTCGAGATCGTAGACACGAACTTCGCGTCGCTCATTCCAGCGCTCAACGCGGGGGAGATAGACGTGATCATCGCGTCAATGAGCCGTACCGAAGAACGTGCACAGGCGATAGACTTTTCGGACACGTACTTCTACTTCAAGATCATCAGCCTGGTCAACCGCGACTTCGCAGAGGCGCACGGAATCACGATCGACTCGCCAAAAGAGGCGCTGACGGATCTGCCGGATACACGGTTTACCGGGATCACCGGTCAGGTGTCTGCAAGTATCCCGGAGTCACTCGGGTTCGACGTAGAGATCGCAACGAATCTGGAGGCTGCGGTACTGAACGTCGTACAGGGAAGCGCGGACGTGCTCATGATGAGCGCCTTCCCCGTCACCCGGGGGCATCTGGCGAATCCGGAAGACACGATCGTCCTGTGGGATCCGTTCGTGTCGAGCCCCATCGCGATGGGCGTCCCCAAGGGTGAACAGGAACTGCTCGCGCAGGCCAACTCGTTCGTGGCGACGATGTCGCAGCCGGGCGGGCTGTACGACGAGCTCCGCGAAAAGTGGGACGAAGAAGTCCAGTCGCTCCTTGGACGCTACGGCCTCGAGTTCTTCATCACCGAGGACTGATAGATGGCTGATCTGACCGAGCTCCCGGCGGAGCGTACCCGCGCACGGCGGGAACTCGGCGGCACCACTGCCGCGTACGTCTTTGCGATCGCCACGTTCGTGCTCTTCGCGTGGTTCGTGGTGGTTCGACAGCGGCGGCCGTTCGATCTCTCTACGATCGCGCCGTACCGGGAGGCCATCCTCTCCGGCTTCGGCCTTACCCTCTGGGCGTCCTTCGTCTCCCTCGTCGCGAGTACGACGCTGGGGTTCCTGGTGTACCTGCTGTCAGTTTCTCGAGTGAAGTACTTTCGGGCCTTCACTGACGTCTTCACCGAGATCATATACGGAACTCCGCTTCTCGTTATGATCATGATCATGGCATTCGTGATCGGTCCGGCGTTCGGGACGACGAACCGTGCGGTGATGGGAGTCCTGGGGCTGATCGTCTACATCACCCCGTACATGACGAACATCTTTCGTTCGGCGATCTCGAGTATAGGGTCCGAGCAGTACATGGCGATGGATCTGTTCGGGTTCACAGCGTACCAACGGTACCGGTACATCATCGTTCCCCAGGTCATCCGGATTCTGATGCCGCCCCTGATGAACAACTTCTCGCTGATCATCAAGGGGAGTGCGCTGCTCAATGTCCTCTCGTACCGCGAGCTGTTCTACGAGGTCGCGTTGATGACGAACAATACCTTTCGGTTCGTCGAAGGATTCCTGCTGATGTGGGGTCTCTACCTGGTGATCACGATCCCGCTCTCCCAGGTGACGAAGTGGATCAACAGAAGGTGGGGTATATGAAGATCGAGCTCAGCGGACTCAATCACCGCTACGATGTTCAGGTGCTTCGTGATCTGACTCTGGTGCTCGACGGATACAAGGCGGTCGCGATCATCGGAATCTCTGGAAGCGGCAAGTCGACGCTGCTTCGTATTCTGTCAGGGCTTGAGCGGCCGACTGCGGGAAACGTGCGCGTCAACGGCCACGACGTCACGAATCCAGACTACCGCAGGAGCGTGGGGTTCGTGTTCCAGCACCACTCACTCTTCCCGCACCTGACGCTGCTGCGAAACATCACGCTGATCCTCGAGAAGACACGAGGATACGATCCGCAGCGAGCGGAGGCTCGCGCGACGGAGTTCCTCGATCTGCTGCGGCTGTCCGATCAGGCGCACAAGCTGCCCAAGAACGTCTCCGGCGGCCAGGCGCAGCGCGGTTCGATCGCGCGGGCGCTCTCGCTCGATCCGGATGTCGTCTTCCTTGACGAGCCTACCTCCGCCCTCGACCCGATCCTCACCTTCGAGGTCCTGAGCGCGATCACCGACCTGCGCGACATTGGGAAGGGGTTCGTACTCGTCTCACACGTCATTGATTTCGTTCACAGTTTCGCCGACTACGTTATCTACATGCACGAGGGCAGCATCGGCGAGCACGGCGCCCCGTCGATCCTCGAACATCCGCAGACGCCCGAACTGCGGGATTTCATGGCGAAGGTGCCCGACTGCGCGTTCAGGTAGCGGCATACCAGGCCAGTTGCAGATACAACTACTTGCACAAGGCGCCCGCGGGCGGTACCTTCTGCACCATGCGCGGACGACTGGACAGGCTTGTCCTGGAAAACGCTGCGTATCTCGACCAGCTGCACGCCTTCGTGCGGGATACGACCCGGGACGCGTACAGCGAGGCCCGCCCTCCGTTCGCTCGCGGCGGAATTGGAAAGCACGTGCGCCACGTGCTGGAGTTCTACGACATACTCCTCTGTGCGCACGACCGTATCGTAGACTACGACATCCGAAGTCGCGAGGCGGCGCTCGAGACCGATCCGCGGAAGGCGGCTGAACGGACGATCGAGCTGAAACAGAAGCTCCACGATCTGCACGGCGATGAGGACGGTTCGCTCACGGTCGTCTCCACCGACGAGCACGGAACGCTTCGGGTGGCGAGCACGCTCGAGCGCGAACTGGTGTTCCTCGCGAGTCACACCGTCCATCACATGGCGATCATCCGGATGATTGGAGAGCTTCTCGGAAGAGCCGTTCCGGACAGTTTCGGGGTTGCCCCGTCGACGCTGCGCCACGAAGCCCGTGCGGGTTGACCGGCGGTTCGCATGTGCACGCTGACCTGGCAGACCCATACGCACGGATACCGACTCCTTTTCACCAGGGATGAGTTGCGTGCCCGCTCGCCGGGGCGTTCACCCTCCGTCCGTTTCGCTCGCGGGATCGCCTACGTATCCCCAACGGACACCGAGCGCGGCGGGACGTGGATCGGGGTCAACGAGCTCGGCGTCACCCACTGCATCGTCAACACCTACCGCGGGCCGATCGCCCGGGGGCTCAGAGATCACCTCGTCGAGCTTCCCCCGTCGCAGGGGCCGCGTCCTGCTCGCCAATCGAACGGGATACGCCCGAGCCGCGGCGCGCTCGTTCGCCACCTCCAGTACTGCGGTTCACCGCAGGAGGCGGAACGTGCCCTGGCCGAGTGGCCGAGCGGCGAGGTTCCGGACTTCTGCCTCATCCAGTTCGCCCCGGGGTACGCTCCCACGGCCTTCCTCAAGGAGAACGGTGTTCTCTACCGCGCGTCAGGAATCCTGCCGCCGGTCACGACCTCCGGGCGTCGGACCGAGCAGGTGGAGCGGTTCCGATTCGGGCGCTTCGACTCCATGGTGGACGACCGTCTGTCGGAGCCGACGGCCTCGCCGCAGACGGTCAGGCGAACGCTCGCCCGGTTCCACGAATACCGACACCGTCCGGACCCTGCGCTCGGAGTACGGATGGCCCGCGACGACGGGAGGTCGGTGAGCCTGACCGCCGTGGAAGTGGTCGCAGAGTTCGTATCCATGGGATACCGCAGGATCCCCGAGCACGGGGCACTGCGCGCGCTCCGCGTCTGGCAGCCGGCGGTCTCGTTGCGCAAGCGATCGGGTCACGCGCGAGCGCTCCCGCCGCGACGCCACTCAGGGCCCGATCAGGCGTCGCACGGCGAACGGCCGTCACGCGCGGAGGGGGTCTTCGACGTGCGCTCGCTGTTCGCCGAGCGTGCTCCGCGGCTGACCCGCCGTCTGCCTCCTGGGACGTTCGCGGTGCTCGAGCACGTGCTGCACGTGCGCCTGATCAACGAACTGCTTCCACGGGTAGCTCACATGGGAGCCGCCGAGTTCTGCGAGCACATACTCGAACGTCTTGACATACGACTGCATGTGGAGGGACTCGCACATCTTGACGGGACCGAGGATCGTCCGCCGGTCTTCTGTTCGAACCATCCAGGCGGCGCCGTTGAGGGGCTCGCGCTGATCGCGCTGATCGAGCGGCGCTACGGGTCGGTACTTCTGCCGGCGAACGAAATCCTGGGCAGAATTCGGCCGCTCGAGCCGGCGATCGTCCCGATCGACCGGTACCGCGGCAATGCCGCCGTCACCCGGAGGTACGCAGAGGCGTTCGCCTCCGCAGCGCCTGTCCTCGTCTTCCCGGCCGGACGCACGGCGCGCGTCCGCGCGGGCAGAGTGCGCGAGTTTCCCTGGAGCAAGAGCTTCCTGACATACGCGCGCAGGTATGCACGGCCGGTCTGCCCGGTGCGTGTGAGCGGCCGAAACAGCGCCAGGTTCAACACGATCTACCGCATTCGCCGCGCCCTGGGCATCGACCTGAACATCGAGATGCTGCTGCTCGTCGATGAGCTCCTGCGCTGCCGCGGGACGACGCGAACCGTTCGTTTTGGTGCGGTCCTCGAACCGTCGGAGGTTCGCGGCTCCGACGACTGGCGCCGCGCGGATTCGCTTCGCCGGGAAGTCGAGCAAGAAGGGGGGCTACCATGGCGCGCATTCGGGTGATCGACGAGGCGTCCGCTGAAGGGGAGCTGCGCGAGATCTATAGCGATCTGAAGCGCTCGCGGGGCAGGCTGGCGGAGGTGCACAAGATACAGAGCCTGAACCCACCGAGCATCCGCGACCATATGGCGCTCTACCTGACTGCCATGTTCGGTCGATCCCCGCTTACACGGGCCGAACGAGAAATGCTCGCACTCGACGTCGAGCTCGAGAAGGAGGCCGGCGGCTATCGGTACGACTGACCGACGGCCTTGCATTCGGAGCACGGCACGGACCCCGGGGATTCTGCAGTAGACACTTGTATACACAAGAACTATCTTCAACTCCGACAGGACGAGGAGCCATGCGAGGATTCGGCCATGAGATCATCATCGCGGACGGGGGCGCCGGAGGGCTGACGGCACCGGGCGGGGAGCGTAGCGAGGAAGCATGGCGGTGACCAGCTCGTTGGCAATCATGCTCGCGATTCTCGTGGGAGTGATTGGAAGCTCCGTGATCCATGTATCCAAAGGGATCATGAAGGAGGGAGTCGCGCGCGGACAACGGGTGCTGTATCTCTGCGGTGTGGCTCTCAACTTCACGAACCCGCTCTGGGTCATCGTCGCCAACCGGTTCGCCCCCACCGTGTACTACACCTCTGTCTACGGCGCAGGGCTTCTGGCACTCGCCGTCTACGGGCGCCTGCGGCTCGGAGAGTCGTTTCGGGCCCGTCAGCGTACAGGGCTCGTGCTGATCGTGGTGGGTACGCTGGTCATCGGGCTGTCGGAGTTCAGCGTATCTCAACCGCCGCTCTACGGAGCGTCGCGTGGCATCCTGATCGCCGTCGCATTGGCATGGCTGGCAGGGGCGCCGCTCGCTGCACTGAGCGTCCGGAGAGCCGGCCCGGTGGCGCAGGAAGTCGTATTCGGTGTCGCAGGCGGAGGGTTCGCAGCGCTGGATGCGGTGGCCAAGGGCGTGGCGCAGGCGGGGGCTCACGGCAGCTCCTTCCTGCCCACTACCCCTGAAAACTGGCTCGTGTTCGCGCTCAGTTTCCTGGGCGCCGCAGGGGCGTTCGGG
>SKZO01000384.1 GCA_007127335.1 Spirochaetales bacterium
CTCTCAGGATTCGTGTGCGAAACGTAGAACGTTGAACCGGTGAAGCGGCCCCCCGTTATCAGGCGAACAAAATCGACGTCGTTTTTCGACTAGCTCTCCTATGAGTCTGCTGTAGACTTATCCGGCAGACTTATGTGTAGACGCCCGCCCTCTGGTTTGAGAAAAGGGGAGATATTGCCGAACTACTGTATCTGAAGATCAGGGGAAAGGAGACGAGAGAGCGGGCGACTGGTGTAGCGTCCGGGAACCCGCTCCCCCGTACCAGACACAGTATTACTACTCGACATTTGCCGCGATGACTATAGCTTTTCCGAGCTGAATTCCTCATGGAAACAGGTTGTTCTGGGACTGGTCTGTCCAGCCTGCAGCGAGCGCGGATGTTTTGCCCGCCACGGAACCTACGCGAAGTACTACTACGCCGAGCAGATACGAGTTCTGCGCTTGCGGTGTCGAGGATGCCGCAGGACGCACGCGCTGTTGCCTTCCTTCTCGCTGCCGGGCACTTCGATCGGCACCGAGGAGGCCGAGAGGTACCTGGCCGCACGCGATCGCGGAGTCGGGCGTGGTCGGGCGCAGCGGGAGCTCGAGGCGCTGGGCGTTGGCGGAGAGTACGGAAGGCGCCTTGAGAAGATGCTCGCCATCGCGGTCAGCCGTGCGAAGGCGCTGTGGGTCGAGGAGCCGGCGAGCGAGTTCACCGGGCTTGCGTGGATCGCCGCGCTCACCGGCTTGAGCGAGCGTCCGTTGTGGTCGCTGAACCGGCTGTCGCTTGAGCGGGGGTGCAACTGCCTGTGTTTCTGCCGCGCTACGATTCTGAGATTCACCTTCAGGAGCGCGAGCACACGAGGTTCACATAATCGGGGCTCTCCCGCCCGGTGAGCGGGACGACTACGCTGCCTGCATCCAAGATTTCTTCAAGGAGCAGGTCAATGAACGACGAACACAGGAGAATCCGGCACGAGGCTGTGACCGAGTTCCGCTACTCGCTTGTGGCGGAGCTTGCCAATCCGTACCTGAGTACGAGCGAGGTCTCTGCGCTCATCCGAGCGAAGGCGGCCGTCGACCACGAGATTCCCTACACGGGAGTACGCAGACTCAGCGAGGCGTGTATCCGCAAGTGGCTCTACGCCTACCGCCGTCACGGACGTGCCGGGCTTGAGCCGAAGATGCGACGTGACGCCGGCCGGTGCCGGAGTCTGAACGCGAGCGAGACGGCGCTGTTGATCTCGGAACTCGAGAAGCACCCGCAGCTTGCGGCCACTACGGTCCTCGCGCGGTTGAGGCGTGAAGGCAGGATCTACGGCGAGATCTCCTCCTCGAGCCTCTCACGGCTGGTGTGCTCGAGTGGGCTACGTCGGGAACAGCGCCGGCAGGCGGCCGAGCAACAACAGCAGCTGAAGTTCCAGTTCTTCTCGCCCCTGGAGTGCGTGCAGGCCGACTGCATGCACGCCTTCGCGGTGCCCGACGAGTCGGGCAAGCGACGAAAAGCGGTGCTGCTTGCCTTCATCGACGATGCGACCAGACGGATTCTCTATACCTCATTCGCCTGGAGCGAGCGGTCGCTGGACTTCGAGGCGGGCATCAAGCACATCCTCAGCGCCCACGGACGGATCGGTCGGCTCTATGTGGACAACGGGGCGGCGTTTGTCAGTTCGCAGACCAGGCGCATCGCCGACTCTCTGGGGCTGCTGCTGATTCACTCCCGGCCCTATACGCCGCGAGGAAGAGGGAAGATAGAACGGTTCTTCCGTACCGCCCGCTCGCAGTTCTTCCGCGCGGTGGATCCGGAGTCGGTCACCGGGCTTGCCGACCTCCAGGTCCGTTTCCGTAGCTGGGTGGAAAGCGAGTATCACCGCACTCCTCACCGCGGTCTTGAGGGTGCCACCCCGCTTGATCTGTGGCTCTCACGAGCCTCCCAGATCGTTGCACTTGAGCCCGGCATCGATCTCCAGCGGCTGTTCTGCCATGAGATCTCGCGCAAGGTCTACCGCGACTCCACCGTGACGCTGGACGGGGTGCTCTACGAGGTGCCCTCATCGCTGGTCGGCGAGCGGATCACCCTGCACTTCGACCCGAGAGTCCCGGCTGGGCGGCGGCGCATGACGATTCTCGTCGACGGAGCCGAATGCGGTACCGCCCGCGTGGTCGACTCCTACGCCAATACGCGCGTGAGGCGGACCAACCTGCACAAGGACCTCGCCGCCGAACTCGATGAGCAGGAAGGCGAGCAGCCCGACGAACCGCGAGCGAGCTCGCCGCTTGATGCCTCGCTTGCCGCAAGCGCCCTGCCGCCGCTTGAGCCGCCTCCAGCCGAACCGGAGGAGGACCAGGATGAGTAACCGCGAGTTCTACGATTATTTCAACCTCTGTGGCGACCCGTTCACCAAGGAGATCTCCACCGAGAATCTCGTCCTCTTGCCGTCGGTCGAGCGCTCGCTGTCGGCCGCAGAGCTTCTCGTGGAGACCCGCGGCATCGGCGTGATGACCGGAAAGAGCGGGACCGGCAAAAGCTGTATCCTGCGCCTGCTCGTCGACCGACTGCAGCCCGGGCTCTACAAGAGCTTCTACCTCTGCCACACCTCGGTGGCCATCGTCGAGTTCTACACCCATCTGTGCGACATCTTCGGCCTCGAGCCGGCTCACCGCCGAGCGCCGATGTTCCGAGCGCTCAAGGAGCACATCCTCACGATGGCCTCCCGGCGAAGAATCCATCCGGTACTCATCATCGACGAGGCGCATCTGCTGAATAACGACATCCTCTCAGAGCTTCGCCTGCTGACGAACTTCCACACCGACTCGATGAACGCGCTCACCGTGCTTCTGTGCGGCAACGAGCATCTCCCACGACGATTCGGCCTGTCGGCGCTCGAGTCGCTCGCTTCGGCGATCACCGTATCGGTGCCCGTCGAGCCGCTTTCGAAGGAGGAGACCTTCTCCTACGTTGAGTCACGGCTCTCCGCCTGCGGGCCCACCTCACCGCTTCTGACCGCAAACGCCCTCGCGCTCATCCACCAGGCATCAGGCGGCACGATGCGAACCATCGGTACCATCACGACCGCAGCGCTCAGGCGCGCGTGGATGTCCAAAAGTACCCAAGTCGAAGCCGAACACGTCCAAGCCGTCCTTACACGGTAAGCTCCATGCCTTGCTCGACACAACGTACACCGGCGCGGGATTCCCCGCGCCGGTCTCCTTTCCCGCAATTCGGGAACGACCAGAGTGCGGGATTCAGGAAATCACTGCGGGCAGTCGGACGACAACAGGCAGGGAACGGAGCGGACCAGAGGGCGGGCGTCTACACTCGTCCGATCCTCGCCACTGCGACCAGGCTCGAGTCTGACCGACTTCTGAGACACGGCTTCAGCTCAACGCGCCCAGTGGGTCACGCTCTGGGGATCGGATCCGCTGACCGCCATCTACCGTTCCCGTTTTCGACGTTCTGCTATGACCAAGTGCGCCTGTCGCGAGAGACGATCGGTGAGGACATGAGACATCACGGTCTCCCAGACGTCACGTTGTTCGGCACGGATAGACTTGGCGGTCGTCAACGGGAGCACCTGTGGCAGCAGGGATAGTTTCGTGACGCCGGTCGGCAACCCCTTGGGGAACTGGGCTCGGTCCATGAACACCACGAGACCGGTCACAGGCACGTCTGGCACGATCGCCTGCACGGCTTTGACGTGGCCGTAGTTGTGCCGTAGCGGGTTCTCGAACCTGCGCTTCTGACGACCTATACACTGGGTCCACGTCCTGTCGTGGGTCTGTCCGAAGATCAGTCCGC
>SKZO01000037.1 GCA_007127335.1 Spirochaetales bacterium
CAACCACGCGCGTCCCCACCGTCGATTACAGCATGTTCCGACAGGAGATCGTGGCCGGGCGCGTCGCGCGGGTGGAGATCGGACCGTCGCATCTCACGGCGATCGGCGCGCAGACATCAGCAGACGCGGCCCCGGTTCTGTTCCGCACGGTGCGGGTGGAAGACCCGCAGCTCGTCCCGCTGCTCGAAGAGCACGAGGTGAGTTACTTCGCGGTGCCGCCAAGGAATCCCGGGTTCCTGTCGAACATGCTCGGTTTGTTGTTCCCGGTTGCGCTCATGTTCTTCATCTGGCGACGACTGCTGCGCGGCGCCGGCGGACTGGGCTCGAATGTCATGGCGATCGGGAAGAACACGTCGCGCGTCGTGGCGGAGGGCGAGACCGGCGTAACCTTCAGAGACGTCGCCGGGGCCGACGAAGCGAAGGCTGAGCTCGAGGAGGTCGTGGACTACCTGAAGCATCCGGAACGGTATGCGGAGGTGGGCGGCCGGATCCCCAGAGGTATCCTGCTCGTTGGCGCTCCCGGTACCGGCAAGACCCTGCTCGCCCGGGCCGTTGCCGGCGAGGCCGGGGTATCGTTCCTCAGGCTCTCCGGATCCGACTTCGTCGAGATGTTTGTTGGCGTGGGTGCGAGTCGTGTGCGTGACCTGTTCAAGCAGGCGCGCTCGGCATCCCCGTCCATCGTGTTCATTGACGAGCTCGACGCGATCGGCAAGAGCAGGGCTGCCGCCGGCGTCTCAGGCAACGACGAGCGCGAGCAGACGCTCAACCAGCTCCTCGTTGAGATGGACGGGTTCGACGCCGCAACCGGCGTGATCGTGCTCGCCGCGACCAACCGGCCGGAGGTGCTCGACCCGGCGCTCCTGCGGCCGGGGCGGTTCGACCGCCAGGTCCTCGTCGACAAGCCCGACCTCGCAGGCCGGGTGGAGATCCTGAGCCTCCACGCGGAGAAGGTCAAGCTCGACCCGAACGTCGACATGCACCGGGTGGCGCGCGCCACCGCCGGACTCGCCGGAGCCGATCTTGCGAACATCGTGAACGAAGCCGCACTGCTCGCCGTTCGCGGCGGCAGGCGGCTGGTCGCCCAGGAGGACTTCTCGGAGGCGATCGAGAAAAGCATTGCCGGACTCTCGCGGCGCAACCGCGTGCTCGAAGAGCGGGAGCGGCGCATCGTTGCGTACCACGAGACCGGACACGCGCTCGTGGCGCATCTGACCCCCGGCGCCGACCCGGTGGAGAAGATCTCGATCGTCCCCCGCGGGATTGGGGCGCTCGGCTACACGCTCCAGCTCCCGTCGGAAGAGCGGTTCCTCCTGACCGAGCGGGAGCTGCTCGGGCGGATCGACGTGTTGCTCGCCGGCCGCGCCGCCGAGCAGATCATCTTTGGCGACATCTCCACCGGTGCGGGCAACGACCTCACGCGCGCTGCGGACATTGCACGGCGGATGATCACCGACTACGGCATGAGCGACAAGTTCCGCAACCTCTATCTGCCCTCCAGGCGGGGCGGCGGGTTCCTCGACGAGTCGGCGCTGCTGCAGCGCGAGTACGCGGAGAGCACGCAGACCTACATCGACGAGGAGTCGGCGCGCATCATCAGCGAGAGATACGAAGCGGTACTGTCGCTCCTCCAGGACCGACGGGAGGAGCTGCAGAGCATCGCCGAGGAGCTGCTGCGCGTCGAGATCATGGACCGCGAACGGTTCGAACAGCTCGCGGATCCGCGCGAGGACACGTAACCACAGGGTTGCTCGCACGCGGCGTCGCGTATGCGGCGTCGCGTGTACGGCATCTCACCCTTGACGGCGAGGTACGGTCAATGGTACCCCATACCTCAACCGCGAGGGGTGCCTCAATGAGTACGTCTGCCGCCACCGTCGACTTCTCCGTTGCCAACGGGCGCCTTCGCCGGCGCCTGCACAGCAGCGGTTTCATGCCCAATATCAGCATGCAGAATATCAACGATTTCAGAGAACCATTCTCTGAGATGCATTTCCTTGAGGCACGGACGCACGATCAGGCGCTCGTGAATCCGGGTCAGCGGGTTGTTGACACGCACTTCATCTTCCCCAACATGAAGGACGATCCGGCCGATCCGGAGAGCTACTACTTCGCGGCGACCGACCACCTTCTTGAGACCTGCCTGGGCTGCGGCACGAAGATCATGTACCGCCTGGGGACGTCAATAGAGCACACCCGCGACCGGCACTTCAACGCCCTCATGCCCGACGACTTCGAGAAGTACGCCGAGGTTCTCGCCGGCATCGTGCGTCACTACAACGATGGGTGGGCGAACGGGTTCCACTGGGGGATCGAGTACTGGGAGATCTGGAACGAGGCCGACCTTGGCCCGCAGATGTGGGACGGCTCACTCGAGGACTATCACCGGTTCTACGGCATCGTTGCCAGACGCCTCAAGAGCGAGTTCCCGGACATCAAGGTAGGGGGGCCGGCGTTCTGCGGGCTGAAATCCGATCTGTTCTCCGATTGGCTGACCTACTGCAGAGCGAACGACGCCCCCGTCGACTTCATCTCGTGGCATTGCTACACCGCGGACGTCGACAAGCTCGTGGCCCAGCCGCAACGAGCACGCGAGTTGTTCGACTCGCTTGGCTACAAGAACGCCGAGATCATGATCAATGAGTGGCACTACATCCTCAGCTGGGAAGGGGTGCATCACAACTTCACTCCCGAGGGCTACGAGAGGGCGATGAGCGGACCGACCGGTATGTTCGGAATCGACTCCGCCGCTTTCAACGTGAGCGTGGTCGCCCGATGGCACGACACCCCGCTTGACGCCGCGTACTACTATGGCTGCGGCGAGGAGACCTGGGGCTTCGTCACGTGCTACAAGGCGCTGAACAAGAACTACTACAGCATGTATCTGCTCGGGCAGATGATGACCGGCTTTCCGAACCGTGTGGAAGCCGCGGTCAGCGGCGAGACGCTCTCCGTTCTCGCCGGCGGGGATGACGACGGCAACCGCGCCATCCTCCTCGCCGACTATCGCGGCGACGACCTGGAGATCCCCGTGACGGTCGCCGGCGCCGGAACGATCCGCGGGATCGAGGTCTCCCTGCTCGACCAGCAGTCGAATCTGAAGAGGGTGGAACCGGCGCGGGACGGGGATCGCCTGATCCTTCGCAAGGACGCCTCCGGCTCCGCCGTGTTCTACGTCACGTTCCACAGCGCGGGCGTCTGATCCGGCGGAGCTACCTGTTACAGATGGCCCTCGATCCGCCGCAGGCCCGCGTCGCGGGCCGCCTCGATCGCGGCGGCGTAGTCGGAGTAGCCGGCAGGACGCCCGATCGCCGGGTCTCCGCAGGCGCGGTAGCTGGGACGGTACTGGTCCATGACGTTCACATAGGTTTCCGGGGAAAGCGACGCGAGAAATCGCATGATCGCGCGCGTGTCAGTCACATGTCCCGGCATCACGAGATGGCGCACGAGCAGCCCGCTCACCGCGACGCCGCGCACCAGGTGGAGGTCGCCCACCTGCCGGTGCATCTCCGTCACGGCGGCGGTTGCGACCTCCGCGTAGTCATCCACGTTCTCCATGTACGGCGCGCCTTCGCCGTGCCAGAACTTCAGATCCGGCATGTAGATGTCAACCACGCCGTCGAGGAGCTTCAGGGTCTCCACGCTGTCGTAGCCGCTGCTGTTGTAGACGATCGGCAGGGAGAACCCGTCGTCGAGAGCCGGCTCGAGCGCGCTGAGGATCTGCGGCACGACGTGCGACGGCGTCACCAGGTTCAGGTTATGGCAGCCGTGCGACTC
>SKZO01000217.1 GCA_007127335.1 Spirochaetales bacterium
GAAACCCTTACCGGACGAAGAGCCGGTGGGCGATGTCAATGATCTCGTAGCCGTTGATCGGCTGCGGGAAAATGTTCCCGAACTCCTCGCTCACCGCTTGCATGACCGCGGGGTTGAAGGTGTAGACCCAGGGCACTTCCTCGATCCAGATCTCCTGGATGGTCTGGAAGCCACGGACGCGCTGGTCTTCGTCGGTCGTGTTGTTCGCGTAGATCCACGCTTCGTCAACACGTCGCTCCCAGTCGCGGCGCGGACTCTCCTGGCTCGGCTCGATCATGTGCAGGTTTCCACTCGACGGGTAGACGTTCTGACCGCTGATCGGGTCGACCGAACCGGTGAGACCAATCAGGATCATCTCCCAGTCGAAGCTCGACGTGAGCTGCCCGACCATAGCGTTGAAGTCCATGGGGTTCGTGTTGATCTCTATGCCGACCGCGCGCGCATCCTGCGCGAACATCTCCATGATCCGCTCACGGACCTGGTTCCCGGCGTTCGTGGAGAGGGTCAGGCTGATCTTGTTGCCGTCGGGATCCTGCCGCCACCCGTCTCCGTTGCGATCGATGTAGTCGATGCTGTCGAGCATGTCTGCGGCAACGTCCGGGTCGTAGGGGAACGCCGCGTCGGGCGCACCTTCCCAGTAGTAGGGGCTGAAGGTGGGCACGAAGCTGTACTGCGGATAGCCGAAGCCGAAGGCGATATTGTCGATGATCGTCTGCCGATCCACAAGGTGCGCCATTGCCTGGCGGAAGGTCTTGTCGGACAGCCAGGTCAGCTGCGGCGGGTCGATCCCGTTCGGGTTCTGGTTGAAGGTGATGAACTGCGTGCTGGTCGCCGGGCCCACGTTGTAGATCCGGAATCCGAGCTCGTCCTGTCGTCCGACGAGCGGCGCGTAGTCCTCGCCACGTACGCCCAAGGCGTTGGTCTCGCCGGCGATGAAGCGCTGGAGTGACGTGTCCTGGTCCGGAACCGAGACGTAGACCATCCGCTCGAGATAGGGAAGCTGCGTGCCGTTTTCGTCACGCTCCCAGTAGTGAGGGTTGCGCCCGAACACGACGCGCTGGTCGGGGATGTACTCGGTGAGCACCCACGGCCCGCTCGAGACGACTTGCGTGACGTCCGCGTCGACGCCCCAGAAGCTCGTGACCGCGCGGTAGTCGACGCCTTCGGGCTTGATCTCGACCAGCGTTTCGTTGCCGTCGTCGTCGGTGACAACGTCGTACTCGTAGGCGAGGCCGTGCCGGCTCTCGTCCCACCCGATCACGTCGGCAAAGATGTGCATGGGCGCGGCAGCATGGCCTGACTGAATGAGCAGCCCGGCGGTGACTTCGTGGAAGGTGACGCTGTAGGTCCGATCGTCAATGTACTCCCATACGAGCGGACGCTGCGTGCCGTCGGTGAGCATCTGGAACTGACCTGCGCGCGCGTTGGACCCGACGTCTTCCCGCTGGTAGATGTGGTTCGCGGCGAAGACGAAATCCTTCGCGGTAAGAGGCGTGCCGTCAGACCACCGCAGCCCCTCGCGAAGGTGGTACGTCACCGTCAGTTCGTCGTCCGAGATCGTCCAGCTCTCAGCCAGCGAGGGCTCGAACTCGAGCGTATGCTGGTTCCGCCGGATCGGGCCCGAGTAGAGGCGGTTGGTGACATCGGTCGTGCTCGTCTCAGCGGCAACAAAGTCGTTGAACGTGCGCGGATCGCTGATCTGCGCAACGACGAATCTGCCGCCCTGCCGTCCCATCTCCCATCCCTGGGTGCGGTCAATGTCCAGAACGCCCTCAAACTGCGTGTCCAGAACCGCGGCCTCGGTGTCCACAACATCCTCCGAGGCGCCGGCCGCAAAGGCCATGCCCGGGAGAAGGAGCAGAGCAGCGAATATCATAAAGACAATCTTCTTCATGATTAGTTCCTCCTTAGAACTATGATGAAATATGGGTCAATGTAACCGGTTTTGTCCGACCTTGCAACCACCGAAACGGAGATTCGTCAGACGTCGGCCCAGAATCATACCTTCCGGAAGGCAAAATACGAGGAAACCACCAAAATGTGGCCCGTGAGGCGGAGGAAGCCTCCGTCGCCCCCGGGCCCGCGGCTCACAGAACCGGGACCCGGGCCGGCAGAGGCAGTGCCCTACCGTACATACACCGGACGCGGCGTGTAGTGCGTGTGAAGATACTTGTGGCTCGTCTCGGACAGCGGCTCGCCAAGGAACTCCTTGTAGAGCTTCTGGATCGACGGGTTGTGGTGGCTGCACCGGTACGTCTGGGCCTTGTCATCTCCGTACATCGCCTCGATTCGCTTTCGTCGCGTCTCGTCGGTGCCCCCGTACGGCTGCCCCCCGCCGGCGATGCATCCGCCGCGGCACGCCATGACCTCGATGAAGTGGTACGGCGGTTCCTTGCCGGCGGCGAGCGCTTCCTTCACCTCGTCGAGCACAATCTCGATGTTCTTCATGTTATGTGCGACGGCGACCTTCACGGTGGTCCCGGCCACATCCACCGAGGCGCGCTTGATCCCGTCGAGGCCCCGGACGCTCTCGAACTCGACCGAAGTCAGATCGGTACCTGCCACGAGGTAGTGCGCGGTTCGCAGCGCCGCCTCCATGACGCCGCCGGTGGCCCCGAAGATCGTCCCGGCGCCCGTGTAGATCCCGAGAGCCTCGTCGGCCTTCTCGTCCTCGAGGCTCTCGAAGGTGATGCCCGCCTGCCTGATCATGCGCGCGAGCTCGCGCGTCGTTATTGACACGTCGATGTCCTGCACCCCGGACGAGTACATGTTCTCGTCCCGCACGATCTCGTACTTCTTGGAGGTGCACGGCATGATCGACGCCATGAAAATCTCTTCCGGCTTGCGGCCGATCTTCTGCGCGTAGTAGGTCTTTGCCATCGCCGCGAGCATCATCTGCGGGCTCTTCGCCGTGGAGAAGTGGGGGATCAGCTCGGAATAATACTTCTCCATGTAGTCGACCCAGCTGGGGCAACAGGTGGTAATCAGCGGCAACGGTCCGGTCCCCTTCGTGAGACGCTGTACGAACTCGCTGCCCTCCTCCATGATCGTGAGATCGGCGGCGAAATTGGTGTCGAACACCGTGTCGAATCCGAGGCGCCGGAGCGCCGCGTATATCTTCCCGGTGACGATGCTTCCAGGTTCCATGCCGAACGCCTCGCCCAGAGCGACCCGCACGGCGGGCGCCACCTGGACGACCGCGTGCTTCGTCTCGTCGAGGATCGCCTCGTATATGGCCTCCGTATCGTCCTTCTCGAAGATCGCGCCAACCGGACAGTGCGCCGAACACTGCCCGCACTTGATACAGGGGCTCTCGTTGAGCTCGATGTCGCCGGCCGGCGCCATGCGCATCTGGTCGCCGCGGTCGAGGAACTCGAGTGCCCACACGTCCTGAAGCCCCTGGCAGACCTTGACGCAGCGACCGCAGCTCACGCACTTCTCCGGGTTGAGCACGATCGACGGCGTCGACGTGTCCGGGGCGATGTCCCGCACGATCTGTTCGTAGGGCTGCTCACGAATACCGAAGTCGGCCGCGAGCGCCTGCAATTCGCAGGTGCCGTTGCGCGAACATGTGAGACACGAGTTGGGGTGCGTGGAGAGGATGAGCTCAATCACGGTTCGTCGCACCTCGTGGAGCTCCGAATCGTGGGTGATGACCTTCATGCCTTCAGTCGCCTCGAGCGCACACGACCGTACGAGCTTTGCCGAGCCCTCGAGCTTCACGACGCATATGCCGCACGCCGCCCAGGCCGGAAGATCCGGATGGTA
>SKZO01000296.1 GCA_007127335.1 Spirochaetales bacterium
CCGCCGGCCGTACCGCTCCGGGCTCACTCGGTCTGGGCGTCGCCTACGAGGCACATCCATTCGGCCTCCGCGGCGAGCTCGTCCCCTACGTAGGCCTTGCCGCTCTGCCTGATCATCCGTCGGGATATCTTCACGTTCTCGATCTCGAGTCGCACTTCGTCGTTCGGTCGAACCTGCTTCCGGAACTTCGCGCGTTCCACCGTCGCGAGAAAGAACAGCTTCTCCCCGAGCACGCCGAGTTTCCGTACGCCGGCGCCACCGCACTGCGCCATGGTCTCCACGAGGATCACTCCGGGCACGACCGGGTAGTCGGGGAAGTGTCCGGCGAAGAAGTACTCCGAATCACGGAACACGCGGTACCCGACGATACGCTCCTCACTCACGCTCTCCAGCCGGTCGACGTACAGGAACGGGTCGCGGTGCGGCAGAAGTCCCTCGATTTCGTTCATACACCCTCCAGTCTTCCTTCGTCCGGGCATGATAGCGAGCGCAGCGCGCTTGCGCAAGGTTGAACTCGCCGCTGACGCCGGTGGTCGACGGCCGGACCGCTCTTTACTATACTGCTGCACTGAGGAATCTATGCCTGAACGAGACGCGAGACCAGTTCTCCACGATTCGAGCCGGGTTGGCATTGTCAACCGGGGCGAACCCGCCGTGCGGTTCATACGCGCGGTCCAGGAGTACAACGAGACGCACGGGACATCGCTGTCCACCGTGGCGTTCCATCTCGACGAAGAGGCTGATGCCCTTTTCGTGCGAGAAGCCGACGAGGCAGTCCCGTTTTCTGCGGTGCCCGGGTCGACCCAGACCGGCGGCGTGTATCTGCAGCGTCCGGTGCTGCTCGAGGGCCTGCGTCTCGCCGGATGCGATGCCGTGTGGGCGGGCTGGGGGTTCGTGAGCGAGGACGCTGATTTTGCACGTATGGTCGCGGAAGCCGGACTCGTGTTTCTGGGCCCCGGCCACGAGGCAATGCGGTTGCTCGGCGACAAGATCGCCGCGAAGGACCTCGCTGAGCGTTCCGGCGTCCCGATTCTGCCCTGGAGCAGACGCGAGATCGCCGATCTGCGCGATGCCCAGGCGATTGCCGAACGGATCGGGTACCCGGTCATCGTGAAGGCTGCGCACGCCGGCGGCGGACGCGGGATCCGGTTCGTCATGACCCCGCAGGAGCTTCCGGAACAACTCGAGTCGGCTCGTGAGGAGACCTTGCGGGTTACCGGTGACGAGATCGTGTTTATTGAGCGCCTCGTGCGGGTCGGACGGCACCTGGAGGTGCAGTGCATTGGTGATCGCCACGGTTCGGTGCACACGTTCGGTGTCAGGGATTGCTCGGTGCAGCGTCGGAATCAGAAGATCATCGAAGAGACGCCGCCACCGGGTATGAGCGCCGGCGAGATCGCCGAAATCGAGGCCGCCGCCGCCCGTCTGATGCAGGCCGCCGGCTATGAGAGCGCGGGGACCGTGGAGTTCCTCTACGACACCGAGCGCGAAGAGTTCTTCTTCATGGAGGTGAACACGCGGCTCCAGGTGGAGCACCCGATCACGGAGATCCTCTACGGCGTCGACCTGGTGCAGGGGCAGATCGACGTCGCGTTCGGGCGCAGGCTCGCCTTTCCCGATCCTCAGCCGCGCGGGGTCGTGCTCGAGGCCCGCCTCAATGCCGAGGACCCGGACCGCGACTTTACTCCCTCTCCGGGGTACGTCCGATTCTTCCGCGCTCCGGCCGGGCCGGGGGTGCGTGTCGACTCCGGCATCGCCGAGGGCACCACGATACCGTCGCTGTTCGACTCGATGGTCGCGAAGGTCATCGCTCACGGGCACGACCGTGCGCACGCGATCGGGCGACTGCGGCGGGCGCTGCGCGAAACACGCGTGGGAATCGAGGGTGGAACCACCAACAAGGCCTTCCTGCTCAGCCTTCTCGCCCAGGATGAGGTGCGGTCCGGCGGCGTGCACACGAAATACGTGGAAGAGCTGCTCGCTCGCTCCTCGCGCCTGCACGGCGAACCCGATGCCGCGCTCATCGCTGCAGCGATCGAGTCGTACGAGCTGCAGGAGAGCGAAGCGCTCACCCTCTTCAAACGACAGATCGCGAACTACGGCTATCCGCGCAGTGCCCTCGATGCCGGCGGTCGCGAGGTGAGCTTCGGGTACCAGGGCAACGAGTACCGGTTCGCCGTGCGACGGCTGACCTCGTTCGACTACCGGATCGAGATCGACGGCGGGATCGTCGAAGCCCGCTACCACCGCTCGAGCGGCGAATCGCGTCTCAGCTACAACGGAAAGGTGTACGCAATACAGACGATCGCTCGTGGCGATGCGCTGCAGGTGGAAGTCGACGGTATTCCCTGTCTGCTCGAGCAGGAGTCCGGGGGCGCGGTCAAGGCGCCGTCACCCGCCGTAGTGCTCGGCGTGACCGTCCGGGTCGGCGACACTGTGGAAAAGGGAGACCGTCTGCTCAGCCTCGAAGCGATGAAGATGGAGATGATCATCGAGTCGCCGGCGCCCGGCACGGTCAAGGAGATCCATGTCGGCCCGGGGCAGCAGGTCCCGGCAGGAGAGGTGCTCGTCGTCCTCGAGACGACCAGGGAGGAGTCCGGGCCCTCCGGGCCGGTCGCTGAACGGCTCGTTTTCCGGGGCGCCGACGAGGCTTCGCGCGACTGCGCGACGGATGCGGAGTGGGGCCGGATCAGCGCGAGCCTATCCGCGCTGTTCACCGGGTTCGACGCGGCGTCGGACGCGGCGAACGAGTATGACCGGCTCGTACGGATCGCCGACCGCCGGACGGAGTATCGCGAGCGGCTTGCCTCGTTCATCTGCGAGATGCTCGAGATCACCGTTACGATCGACTCGCTGTTCAGCAGCGAGCGCATCGTTGCCGACCAGTTCGCGCGTTCTGTGTCGTGGCAGGAGCTCATCTTTGTCTCGTTCCGCTACGCGATGCACGGAAGCGAGGCGCTTCCGGAGGTCTTCACGGAGCGGCTCGACCGCGCTCTTGCGCTCTATCCGAACGTGACCGGCCATGAGTGTGCCTGGGTCGTCTTCTATCGGATGCAGCGTACGCAGCGGGAGCGCGATCGGCGCCTCGAGCTGCTGCGTTCGATGATCTTCACGCTCGAGGGGCTCCCCATCCCGGCGGACCGCAGCGATGGGCTGCTCCGCCTGCTCGACGAGGTCGTGCGACTGAACCAGATAGGCTCACCTTCGCTCGCAGACGCTGCGCTGCACGCGCGCTACCACCTGTACGAGCGGAACTCGGTCAATCTGGGCCGACAGCGACGCCGAGAGCGGGTCCACCGACAGGTGCGCCGGCTCATGGACGCCCAACCGGACTCGGACGAGCACAGACGAATCGAACAACGCATCATCGATTCGAGCCCCTACATCGTGCACGAGCTGCTCGCCGCGTATCGAACGGCGTCCGAGCCCTCGCGTCGTCTCATCCGCGGGCTGATCGCGCGGTATTTCGTGCGCGACCGTGAGCTCGAGGAGGTGCGTGACATCCCCGCCGCGCACGGAGCGTCCGTGCGCGCGTCAGGGGTGGAAACCGTCCTGGTTGTCTCCGGGCGCGGCTGCGGGGGGGCGATCGACGCTGCGGCGCTTCTGGTTGCCGCTGCTGCGTCCGTGTCGGCGAACCCGGAAGTGATCGTGGTGCATGACGCCGCGGATGAGGAGGACACCGAGACGATCTTCGCCAGTTGCGCGTCGGCATCGCCGGCGGTGACCTGGCTCTCGGTCGGGATCTACCGTGAAGGGCAGGGGTGCGAGTACCGCACCTACCACGACGAGGGCGGCTGGAAGGAGGACGGGAACAGACGATCCTTCAGCCCGCTCTTCTACCGTGAGCTGCGAGTCTACCGATTCACTCATTTCGCCATTCGCGTGCTCTATCATTCCGATTCGGTCTATCTGGTCGCCGCTACGGCAAAGGACAACCCCCGAGACGAGCGGCTGTTCGCACTCGCCACGGCGAGCGAGTCGCAGCCCGAGCTCGGCCGGCACGGGACGATCGAGCGCGTGACGGAGTTCGACGAGGTGTTCATGGAGGCGGTGCTCAAGATGCGAAGCGAACAGGCGCATCGCGGGCGCAGGCTCTTCTGGAATCGCATCGTCGTTCACGTACGGGCGCTGATCCCGCTGTCGGCCGCGCAGATCAAGGAGTACGGCAACCGGATCGTTCCGCGGACCCGGGAGCTCGGGCTCGAAAAGACCGTCATCTACACGCGCCGCAAGCGCTGGAGCGAGGATGTCGTGCGCGAGCTCGAGTTGCTCTTCCTCAACATATCGGAGGATCAGTTCACGCTTCGCAGTCGCAAGCCCTCGGACGAGCCGTACAAGCCGATGGACCGCTACGTGTCGAACGTGGTGCGAAGCCGGCAGCGCAAGAACGTCTATCCCTACGAGGTGATCAAGATGATCACCTATACCGGCTATCCGGTGAGCCTCAATGTGCCGCGTGGTGATTTCGAGGAGTACGATCTCCAGGTTACCGACGATGGGACGCAGCGGGCCGTCAGCGTGAAGGGCCGCGAGTACGGGCGAAACGACTCGAATGTCGTCTTTGGTGTAGTGCGTAACCAGGACCCGGAGTCCGGCGGATCGTACCGACGCGTGCTCGTGCTCTCGGACGCGACCGGCGACATGGGGTCTCTTGCAGAGAGCGAATGCCGACGCGTGATCGCGGCGCTCGACCTCGCCGAAGCGCACCAGCTGCCGCTCGAATGGATCCCCATCTCATCAGGAGCCCGCATTGACATGGAGAGCGGCACGGAGAACCTCGACTGGACCGCCGCGGTGCTTCGTCGCATCGTCGAGTTCACGCAGGCGGGAGGCGAAATCAACGTCATCGTGAGCGGCATCAATGTCGGAGCGCAGAGTTACTGGAACGCGGAGGCGACCATGCTCATGCATACGCGGGGCCTGCTCATCATGACCGACGAGGCGAGCATGCTCCTGACGGGGAAGAAGGCACTCGACTTCTCCGGGAGCGTATCGGCGGACTCAAACGTGGGCATTGGCGGTGTGGAGCGCATTATGGGACCCAACGGCCAGGCGCAGATCTGGGCGCCGAGCGTTGCCGAAGCGTACCGACTGCTGTTTCAGCACTACCGCTACACCTACGTCGCACCCGGGGATACGCGACCGGTCGCGTATGAGACACGGGACTCAGCCGACCGCGACGTCGGTGCGACTGCCTATGAGGACAAGCTTGGTCAGGGCTTCAGAACCATCGGCGACATCTTCAGCTCCCGGCTCAACCCGGAGCGCAAGAAGCCGTTCGATATGCGCCAGCTCATGCACGCCGTCATCGACGAGGACGCCGGCTACCTCGAGCGGTGGGAGATCATGAAGGACGCCGAAACGGCAGTCACGTGGGAGACTCGAATCGGCGGGCACGGCGTCGGTCTGATCGGAATAGAGAGCCGTCCGCTCGCACGTCTCGGGGATGTCCCTCACGACGGACCTGAGAGCTGGAGCGGAGGGACGCTCTTTCCCCTGAGCTCCAAGAAGGTCGCGCGAGCGATCAACGCGTGGAGCGACCGCGTGCCGGTCGTCGTGCTCGCGAACCTCTCCGGGTTCGACGGCTCGCCCGAGAGCCTGCGGAAACTGCAGCTCGAGTATGGCGCCGAGATCGGTCGGGCGGTCGTGAACTTCCGCGGCCCGATCGTCTTCGTCGTCGTTGCGCGCTACCACGGGGGGGCCTACGTTGTCTTCTCGAAGACGCTCAACGCGGACCTCAGCGTCTACGCGCTCGAGGGATCGTACGCTTCAGTGCTCGGGGGCGCGCCGGCCGCGGCAGTCGTCTTCCCACGGCTCGTCGAGCGCGAGGCCAAGAACGACCCGCGGTATCTCGAGGCGCTCGAACGGGTCGAGTCGGATGACGGGTTCAGCCAGCGTGAGCTCGACGAGGTCTATCGTTCGGTTCACGCGGAGAAGCAGAACGCTCTCGCGCAACGGTTCGACTCGATTCACGATGTTGAGCGGGCGAAACGGGTGGGGTCGATCGACGAGATCATCACGATCGCCGATCTGCGGCGTCGCATCGTCGCGCGGCTAGGATGAGCGGCGGCCTTCCGGCCGGGCGATGCAGTGAGCAGGGCTGCGATCCTCAGAGTCCCGTGTACTGGAACCAGCCGGCGATCCAGTTCGCGATCCGGATCTCGCCCGCGATGTTGAGGCCCGCGAGGGTGAGCGCGGCCGCTGCACAGAGCGAGGCGACGGCAATCCGGCGATGCGGGCGACCCCGCAGGAGCACGACGAGCAGAGGAAGGAGGCCCGCGAGCCCGACTGCGCCGGAAAACGACCAGGCGCTCGCGGTCGGGTTGGCGGCGTCCCAGGCACGCAGCTGCGCGCCCCACGCGAGGAGCCGTGCGGACAGCTGCTGCAGTCGCCCCGCGGCGATCAGCGCGCCGATCGCGACGAGCAGGATGCCGCTCGCGACACGGATCGCGGGCAGGTAGGGGCGCAGCCTCTTCAGCCCGGCAGACAGGCGTTCCAGGAAGGCTCCGGCTGCCAGAAAGGGCAGGCCCAGGCCGAGCGAGAAGGCCGTGAGGTAGACGGCTCCCGTACCGACGTGTCCGCTCGTTCCGGCGAGGATCAGGACGCTCGCGAGGACCGGTCCGATGCACGGTGTCCATCCGGCACCGAACGCCATGCCGATCAGGATCGACCCGGCGTGCCCGGCTGGTCGCCTCGTGAGATGGAATCGCCGCTCCGTGCTCAGAAACTTCCAGAAGTCAAAGATGACGTTGAGTCCGAGCAGGATGACGATCGTGCCGGCTGCGAGGTTGACGATCGTCCCGGTCGTTCGGAAGAGTGCAGCCGATCCGGAGAACAACACACCGAGTGCCACGAAGACGAGCGTGAATCCCAGCACGAAGAGCGCGGTCCGCAGGATCACGACCTTCCGCTCGATGCCTCGCTCGTCGGCGTCGTTCGCGGCGAATCCTCCTATGAAGGAGAGGTACGAAGGGACGAGCGGGACGATGCAGGGAGAGAGGAAGGAGAGGACCCCGGCGAGGAAGGTCAGTGCGAGGCTCGGCGCAGGACTCATGGCTCCTCGAGGAGTCTCTGCATGTCCGCGATGATCTCGCTGGTACCCCAGTCATGATAGCCCGGCCGCACGCCGATCACGTAGCCTTCCCGGTCGATAAGGTAGGTCGTCGGGTAGGCACGAACGCCGTACCGCATCGTGACCCGTCCGTCACGATCGAGCGGGACCGGGTACGTGAACCCCATCTCGTCGATGAAGCCCTGAGCGGTCGACGCGTCCTCGAAGACGTTCACGGCGATCATCGCAAGGCCGTCCCCCCGGAGCTCGTCGTAGAGGTGCTGCATCGCAGGCATCTCTTCGCGGCAGGGAGGGCACCAGGTGGCCCAGAAGTTCAGGAAGACGACCTGTCCATGGTAATCGCTCAGCGAGAGGCTGTCACCGCCGAGCAGAGGAAGCGTGAAGTCCTCGCTCGGGATCTTCTCCGTGAACGGCATCATCCCAAGGCGCGAGAGAATCTCGGCGGTTGCATCGTCCATCGGGACCGCGTCGTTGGTGCCGGCGGCGATGTTCTCGGTCGAAGGGGCCGGCGCGCCCGATGCGGGCGGCGGAAGGGGGGCGCGCTCGGAGCGACCGCCTGCCGGCACGGCCAGGGCCGGTAATGCGAGGAGCGCTGAGACGAGCGCCAGCGAGAGCACTGCCTGAAGCGTCGGCGCGAACTGATGTCTGTTCATCGGGACTCCTCCCGGGATGATTGCCGGAGCGAATTGCGCACAAGACTTCTCATATATACTACCCGGTTCGCATTACTATCAAGCACCCGGGCCCGGTCAGGCCGCACCGGCGGCGAGTAACACGAGCAGATTGTACAGTCCGTGTGCGATCGCCACTCCATGAAGGCTCCTCGTGCGGAGGTACACGCCGGCGAGCACCATGCCGATCGCGAGAGAGATCACGAACCCGGCGAGCCCCTGGTAGACGTGCCCGGCCGCGAAGACGAGCGCGGCGACACCGAGCGCGACGCGCGGATCGACGCCCGCCTCCTCGGCCCGGTCCGCGATGAAGGCGCGAAAGAATATCTCTTCCCGGTATCCTATCGCGAGCGCCGAGACCGCGGCGAGGGGCACGAGCTCGTACCGGCCGAAGGTCCAGGACACTGCCGGCTGCATCGCATCGGCGTCGGTCGCGACGAACCCGGCCGCGAGCGAGATGATGCCGACGGTAACCCAGGTCGCGACCAGGCCGATGATCGCGGCAATCAGGTCGCTTCGGTCGGGCGGACGGAATCCGTACCGGCGCGAAGAACCCGGTCTCCGCAGGTCCCCCACGGCGACGACGAGCAGGATCTGGGGAATCGCGACCGCAAGAATCTGGATGTGATAGGAGATGCTCTCGAAGGAACCGGGGTCTATCTGACCGGTCTGCGCGAGCATTCCCGGAAGAAACAGGACAGCGAACAGGAGTGCCAACTCTTTTCCTACGGTCACTGCTCAGTTATACTCCATTCGTGCGTTGGAGAAAACGGTTGATGTTGGCCGCCGGCGCGTCGAAAATCGAGGCAGAGACCGTCATGTATGTCGCGCATCGAGAGGCGTAGGACGCAGGGAGAGCCGATCCGGGATGCTGATTGCCCTTGGCATAGTTGCCGTACTACTCATCGCATTCACCGTGTTCATCCAGCGCAACGGCGGCTTCGGGTTTCCCTGGCTGCAGTTCTACGTGAAAGGCAAAGAGTCGGGATTCCGGTTCCGAGAGCTCAATCTCCTTCGTCACGTTGCCGTTGAGAACAACCTCCGGGATCCGACATCGCTCTTCTGGTCGGAAAAGACACTCGATCGGTGCATACGGGGAACGATCATCCGGTTTCGGGCACGGAACAAAGAAGACGATGAGAGTTCCGTCGTGTTCCTCAACAAGCTGTTCGACTTCCGGAAACGGGTCGAGTTCAACCTCCCCAAGTACCGCATAGGGATAACCTCTTCGCGCAGTATCACCGCCCAGCAGCCGCTTCGCATCACGTTTCCGGGCGGCGGTATCTACCACGCGAAGGTCGTCGAGAACATGCGACGGTACATGGCGATCAGCTACCCGAAGGGGAAACCGTTGCCCCCTGGGTTCTCATGGGAGAAGCACAAGGTCAATGTCTACTTCTGGCGGCCGGAAGACGCCGGATACCGGTTTGAGACCCGCGTGATCGGTGACTACCTCGACCGCAAGTTCCCGATTCTCCACGTTGCCCATGCGGACAATCTCGTCCGTGCACAGAAGCGTGGATCCATCCGCGCGCCGCTGAATGCGAACGGCCGGTTGTACGCGCTGCGCTCGATCGATGACACGAGTGAGGACGCGGAGTCCGGCGGTGGGTACCGGTGCCGTTTCGTGGACATTTCGGAGGACGGCGCCGCGGTGATGGTTGGCGGGAAGGCGAAGCCCGGGCTTCCCATCAAGCTGCAGACCGAGCTCTACGATCGACCGGTAGTCATGTCCGGTATCATCAAAGGGGTGACCTACAAGCAGGCGAAGAACGTGTCGGTCCTCCACATCCAGGCGAGGCCCCCTTCGCCGGGGATGAAAAACGCGATTCTCACCTATGTCTACGGCATCTTCCATGAGCCGGAGCGCCGTACGGTGAGCCCTCGCTCGTAAAACCTCGAATTGACCAAGGACATCTATTACCCCTCCTTTGATTGAATTCGCGGGCGAGATCGGATAGTATAGTGATCGCGGAGGGAGGCTACATGAGGCGAAACACCGTCGTTCTGCTGATTCTGATCGTTGCCGGTAGCGTCCCGGGTTTTGCCCAGGACACGGATCGCTTCGTGCGGGCGTACCGCGACCGTTTCCGGGAGGCAAGCCCGGAGACCCGGCTGCAGATCCTGCGGTCGGCAGACGCGGCACGAGCCGCCCTCAGCGCCGTCTCGCAGTGAGTGCCCTCGTACCGGCCGCCGCGGCCGCGGCCGCCGGGTATCTGTGGGCAACGTCGGACCTTACTGCTTGTTACATCCCGGTATTCGGCCTTCTCGCTCTCGGAATCGCCTGTTCGGCGGCTCCTGCTCAACGGACCGGGGCGGGCATCGTGCTCGTACTGGTCTGCTGCGGGCTGTCGGCAGGGATGCTCACCGGTCGGATCGCCTCACGCGGATCCTCCGAGACGCTGCCGGTGCCGCTCGGAAGCCTGGTATCCGTGGAAGGCACGGTACTCGACGCGCGTCTCGACGGGCACGATCGAGTGCTGATTCTGCGACTCTCCACCGCCGGATCCCGCTGGGTGAGCGGGACCGCCGAAGGCGAAATCGCGGTTCGACTCGCCGGGGCCCCGGAACTGCTCGCCGGTGACGAGGTTCGGCTCTCGCCCGTCGCCCAGGATTCGCTGTGGCGGGACAGATCAGGACGGCTGTGGGCACGCGCCGAGCTCGAGCACCGGGAGGAGCCGGGACCGTTGTCGCTGGTCGCGTCAAGCGCCGGGGCACGCCGGTCCATACGCGACGCCATCGACGCGACGGCGGGCACCGCGGCACCGTTGCTCGCCGCGCTGCTGCTTGGTGACGCGGGCTCCGTGGATCCACGAGTCGACCTGCTGTTTCGACGCTCCGGAGCGGTGCACCTGCTCGCCCTGTCGGGCATGCATCTCGCTGTGATCGCCATGCTCGTTCGCGCGGTCTTCCGCCGAACAGCGGGGCCGCGGCCCGCCATGGTGCTTTCGCTCGCGGCCGCGGTCCTCTACGTCATGCTCGTGGGTCCGCGCCCGGGTCTCGTCCGTGCCTGTCTGCTCGTTGGGTTCGCGACGCTTGCGGGGATCGCCGACCGGCGACGTCCGTTGCTCGAACTGCTGGCCGCCGCCTTCCTGGTGCATATCATCGTCCAACCCGCGAGCGTGTCGAGCCTCGGGTTCCAGCTCTCCTATCTCAGCCTGCTCGGCATCTGCGTCGTGGCCGCGCCGTTGTCCGGACTCGGCCGCCGTTGGGTGCCGCGGGCCATTGCCGGCCCATTGGCCGCGGGAACCGGCGCCCAGCTCGTGACGATGCCACTCCTGCTCGCACGATTTGGCCAGTGGTTTCCCGCCGGCGTGATCGCGACGATCGTGATGGGGCCACTTGTTCTGTTGTTCATGAGCGCCGGGCTGGTTGCCGTTCTGGTGGCTCTCGCCGGTGTGCCGGCGATCGCAGCGATCTCCGTGCCGGCGCTCGAGGTCCTGTACCGAGTGATCGCCGGCGCAGGTTGGCTCTTCGCGGCTCTTCCCGCGATAGCTCCGAGCAACCCGGATGCTCTGATCGCCGTCGGCCTTGGAATTGCCGCGGTTGCGCTCAGCTGCGGGTTGGTGTACCAGTACCGGGGGACCGATCGTGTTTGACGGAGTCGATGACGCACCACGGCGTATCCGTGAGGTTCTCGAGTCGGGCGGGTTGTCTCTGAAGAAGCGCTGGGGACAGAACTTCATGATTTCGCGATCGGCGCGCGAGCGTGTCGTCAATGAGCTCGACCCGCAGCCGCACGAGCACGTCTGGGAGATAGGTCCTGGACTCGGCAGCATCACCACGCTGCTCGTCGAGCGAGCCCGGCGGGTCACGGTCTTCGAGGTGGATCACGGCCTGATCAGGATTCTCGAACGTCGATTCGGAAACCGGATCACCATCGTCGCCGGTGACGCGACACGCACGCTTGGCGAGCAGGCCGACGAGCAGACCGACGAAGCGGCGAGGATTGCTGGCAACCTGCCGTACCGGTCGGCGGCGGCGATCATCAGTGCATTGCTCGAGGATCCTCGCGTGACGGCAAGTGTCACACGGATGGTCTTCACCGTGCAACGGGAGATGGCCGTGCGGATGGTGGCCGGCCACGGCTCGTCCGACTACTCTCCGTTTTCCGTCCTCTGCCGGGTGACGGCGGATCCAAAAATCCGCGGCGAGATTCCGCCCGGAAGCTTCTACCCGGCGCCGCAGGTGGTCTCCTCAATCGTGAGCCTCGAACCACGAGCGACAGACCCCTCCATACGTCGCCTCTGCTCGATCTGTGCGAGAGCGCTCTTCGCACAGCGTCGAAAGACGATCGCCAACACGGCCCGGATCCTCGCTTCGGCGCTCGGACGCGAGCCGGACTTTGTTCGCGCCTCGATTGAGAACGCCGGTATCGATCTCGGATCGAGGGCGGAGGACGTTCCCGTCGAACAGTATCTCAGACTCGCATCGGTGCTCAAGGTCGCAACGTCGTCAGAACGGCAGCGCTACTCCGGCTGAACCTGCTCGAGTACCGCATCCACCCGCTTTCTGTCACTCTCGTCGAGCGGGCAGAGCGGGAGACGGTACGCCTCGCGAATCAGCTTGCGCGCGGCAAGGGCGTACTTGATGGGGATCGGGTTGGTCCGGAGAAACACGCAGCGGAACAGTGGGAGGAGCTGGTAGTGGAGCTCCCGTGCGTCGTCGAGCCGCCCCCCGAGGATCGCGTGCACCAGCCGGCCCATCATGCGCGGCGCGATATTGCTCGCTACCGAGACCACGCCTTCGCCTCCGAGCGCCATGATCGGGAGCGTGAGATTGTCGTCGCCCGAGAGAACGGCGAGCCTTTCGGGTCGGACCGATATGAGCTCCATGACCTGGGCCATGCTACCGCTCGCTTCCTTGACGGCGACGATCCGCGGGTGGGATGCGAGCCGAAGCATCGTGTCGGTCTCGACGTTACATGCGGTACGCCCCTGGATGTTGTAGACCATGATCGGAAGCTCGGTTGAGTCGGCGATCGTCGTGAAGTGGCGGTAGAGCCCTTCCTGCGTCGGCTTGTTGTAGTATGGCGTGACCTGCAGGCTCGCAGTGGCTCCGACGTCCTGGGCGAGCCGGGTCATTCGGACTGCTTCGTCGGTCGAATTCGACCCCGTTCCGGCGATGATCGCGAGCCGGCCCTTCGCCTGGTCTGCCACGACTTCGACGACGCGCACGTTCTCTTCGTGCGTCACGGTCGGGCTCTCTCCGGTGGTTCCCATGGGTACGATCCCCTGGACACCTGCGTCAACCTGGAGGTCGACCAGGTTTCGTAGCGCTCCCTCGTCGACCGACCCGTCGTCGTTGAACGGGGTCACCAGTGCGGTATACACTCCTTGGAACATTCAAGCCTCCATTAATGCTGCTTCTGAGCAGAGAGCAATTCTGAGATGAACTGTTCGACGCTGAACAGCCCCTTCCTGTCGATGATCCACTCGGCGGCTCGCACGGCGCCGAGCGCGAAGCCGCCCCGGGTTCGTGCCCGGTGGGTGATCTCGATCGTGTCGGCCGGCGCATCGAGGTAGACCGTGTGGGTCCCGGGTATCGATCCGCCGCGCGTGGAGCTCACGTGGAGCTCCTCCGGCTGAGGCGGGCGGTCGAGCCTGGACGTCTCTACGACGCGTTTTCGGGGGACCACCGCGAGTATCGCCTCAGCAAGTGTCAGCGCCGTTCCCGAAGGGCTGTCCTTCTTGCCCCGGTGGTGCATCTCGTGGATCGCGAGGTCGTACTCCTCGAGGTCCCG
>SKZO01000204.1 GCA_007127335.1 Spirochaetales bacterium
CTCGTCAACCGGTTTCTCGAAAGACTCGGCGATCATGTGACCAACATGTGCGAGTCCATTGTATTCTCACGGCGCGCCGAGCACGTGGAGCTGAACAAGTAGGAGAGTCTTGCGTGGGAAGCGAGCGTATCCTCGTCGTGGACGACGAGCAGGACATTCTCGAGCTCATCGGTTACAACCTCCGGAAGGCGGGATACACTGTGGAATCGGTTGCGACCGGTGAGGCAGCACTCGAAGCCGCGCGCAGGCGCATCCCGGACGCGGTAGTCCTGGACCTTCTTCTACCCGGTCTCGACGGCGTTGAGGTCTGCCGGCGCCTGAAGAGCGACGAGGCCACGCGAGCGGTACCCATCCTCATGCTGACGGCAAAGTCCGAGGACTCGGACATCGTATCCGGACTCGAGGTGGGAGCCGACGATTATATCACCAAGCCGTTCAGCCCGCGGGTCCTCCTCGCACGGCTGCAGACCGCACTGCGGCGCGTGCGCGACTCGCGGGGCGACTCGGGCGCGGACCCGGTGCTTCGGATCCACGAGCTCGAGATCGACGCGCAGCGGCACACGGTTCTGTGCGCCGGGAAGGCGGTCGAGCTTTCGGCGACGGAGTTTGCCCTTCTCGAGATTCTCGCACGGAACCCCGGATCGGTCTTCTCGCGCGCGAGGATTATCGACGCGATCAAGGGCTCCGACTACCCCGTGACCGAGCGATCGGTCGACGTGCAGGTACTCGGGCTACGGCGGAAGCTCGGCGCGCACAGCGGCCTGATAGAAACCGTGCGCGGCGTCGGCTACCGGATGCGAGCCGAGTAGACGATGCGCAGGTCGCTCCTGTACCAGCTCTACCCGCTCTACGCGATCGCGATCCTCGTTGCGGTTGGCACGCTCATTCTTGCCGCGTCTCACGTCTTCCGGGAAGCCTTCTACGCGGAGAAGGAGTCGGAGCTCAGAAACTCGGTTACGCTGGCCGCGAACGCGCTCGGCGCCTATCCGCTCGACCGGCGCGACGACGCACAGGCTCTCGTCGCCCGTCTGAGTCGTGACACGGTGAACCGGCTCACGCTCATTGCCCCCGGCGGAACCGTGCTCGCCGACTCCCATGCAGATCCGCGGGCGATGGAGAACCACGGGCGGCGTGCGGAGGTCCGCGAGGCGCTTGCAGAAAGATTCGGGACCGACGTGCGGATCAGCGCCACGACGGGCGAGAACAGCATGTACGTCGCGACGGTGGTGCGCGACGAGACAGGCTCTCCCGTCGCGGTCGCCCGGATCGCCGCGTCCATGGCCCGGATTGACGCGCGATCTCAGAACGTCGTGCAGGCGCTCGCCATCGCGGGGGCGATCGTCGTCGTCACGACGGCCCTCTTTGCCGGGCTCGTCATCGCGCGGCTGCACCGTCCGCTGCGCGCGATCCGGATGGGCGCCGACCGGTACGCACAGGGCGACCTCTCACACCGGATCGCCCTGCACCGGGCGCCGGCGGAGGTGGTTCAGATCGCCGGGACGCTCAACGCCATGGCGGGCGAGCTCTCTGAGACGATCGGCCGCATCACGACCCAGCGCAACGAGCTCGAGGCCGTGCTCGGCGCGATGATCGAAGGGGTGATCGTCGTCGCGGACGACCGCACGATCAGATCGCTGAACGAGGCGGCTGCCGCGATGTTCGGGGTATCCCGCGAGGAGCTCGACCCGCGCGCCACGATCCTGGGAACGCTCCGCAACACGGAGCTCGACGCGGTGGCCGAAGAGGTCATGGCCACCGGCGCCCCGGTTGAAACAACCGTTACGCTCTACCGCAAGGGCGCGATCAGCCTGCAGGTGCACGGCACGGCCCTCGCAAGCGACTCCGGAGCGGGGGTGCTCCTCGTCCTGAACGACATCACGCGACTGAAGCGGCTCGAGGACGTACGACGCGACTTCGTCGCGAACGTCTCGCACGAGCTCAAGACTCCCATCACGACGATCCTCGGGTTCGTGGAAACGCTCCGTGAAGGCGCTCTTCACGAACCCGCGTCCGCCGACCGA
The DNA here is from genome assembly GCA_007127335.1 of Spirochaetales bacterium. Classification (GTDB taxonomy): domain Bacteria; phylum Spirochaetota; class Spirochaetia; order DSM-27196; family SLST01; genus SLST01. Next base: position 2,022 of record SKZO01000204.1, read on the forward strand.
TTCCTCGCGATCGCACACTCGAATGCCGAGCGGCTGAGCCTCATTGTCGAGGACCTCCTCAGCCTGAGCCGTCTCGAATCGCTTGAAGCCGAAGCCCCGGTGGAGGAATGCTCAGTTCACGACATCGTCGACAAGGCGGTCGAGTCGTGCATTCGGTCAGCCGAGCAGAACCGCATAACGGTCGAGCGCGGCCACTCCGGACCCGTAGCCGTCAATGTCAACCGCACGCTCGTGGAGCAGGCACTGATCAACCTCGTGAACAACGCGATCAAGTTCAGCCCTGAAGGCAGCGTCGTTCGCATTGATACCGCGGTGAGAGGCGGCGAGCTCACGATCGCGGTCAAGGACCGCGGCCACGGGATCCCGCGGCGGGATCTGCCCCGCATCTTTGAACGGTTCTACCGCGTTGACCAGGCCCGAAGCCGCGCCTTGGGGGGAACAGGCCTGGGCCTCGCGATCGTCAAGCACATCGCGATCGCACACCGCGGCGAGGTGACGGTCGAGAGCGTCGAGGGCCGCGGCAGCACGTTCACGCTCCGGATGCCGGCCAGAAGGCAGGACGCTGAATAAGCGGGGCTCGGGCCGTGTAGTCTGTGTAGCGCAAGCTGCCGGCGAGCGAGCAGACCGCGTCCGGAGGTGTCCATGATCGACTTCATCGACGTCAGAAAACTCTACGGAACCGTCAAGGCGCTCAACGGCGTCTCCTTTCGGGTGGACCGCGGTGAGGTGTTCGGCTTCATAGGGCCAAACGGCGCGGGAAAGACCACGAGCATCAAGATACTGACCGGCATGGTCCGCTCCTACGAAGGGAGTGTCCTCATAGAGGGCAGGCCGCTCGAGGACGAACGCGCTTCGTTCCACCGGCGCGTCGGCTACCTCCCCCAGACTGCGGGCTTCCAGGAGTGGCGCACGGTTCGTCACGCGCTCGACACCTTCGGCAGGCTCAGCGGAATCGTGCACCCGGAGCTCGGTCGGCGGATCAACGCGGTTGCGGCACGGCTCGGGCTCGTGGAATCCCTCGACCGGAAGATCGTTCACCTCTCAGGCGGCATGCAGCAACGACTGCGCTTCGCACAGGCGGTCCTCCACGAGCCGGAGGTTATCATCCTCGACGAACCGCTCTCCGGCCTCGATCCGTCGAGCCGAGCGGAGCTCAAGCGAACGATACGGGAACTCGCCTCTGAGAATCACACGATCGTGCTCACCTCCCACGTCCTCTCCGATGTGGAGGACCTCGCGAGCAGGATCGCGATCATAGACCGCGGAACCATCCGCGACAGCGGAACGCGCGGGGAGCTGCGCGACCGCTACAATGTCGCAGCGCTCGTGGAGATCACCGGCTCCGGGATTGGTGCACATGCCGACGCCTTTTCCGGGCTTCCGGCCGTCGCCGGCATCGCTGACGGCGCCGATGCGCCGGGCGCACCGTCGGTGCTCCGCGCGGCACGCATGGAGAGGCTGGTGCTCGAGGTCGACCCTCGAACTGATGTCGACGGCGCCCTGCACGAGATCATGCAGTGCATCGTAGAGCGGCGCATCGTGGCGCGATCGGTGCGGCACCTGCAACCGAGCCTTGAGGACGTCTATCTCTCGCTCACGGAGGCATCACGTGAATAGCCTGATGATCTACAGGGATGAGCTTCAGGGGTTTCTAAAGTCGAAGGTGTTCGTGATCCTGGTCGTCGGACTTCCGGTCCTGGTCACCGGGCTCCGTCTCGCACA
>SKZO01000068.1 GCA_007127335.1 Spirochaetales bacterium
CGCTCAGCCGGGACCCCCAGCCTCTGTCCGAGGGTCCGGGTGAGACGATGCGCATCCTCGAGACCGGTGGCAGCCCGCACGTTCGCGATCTTGTTGTTCACGAGCACCCCCTGCACCGCGGGTTCCCCCAGGCGCTCCCTGCCCAGGATGACCGGCGCCCCCGGGAAGGCATTTCGCGTGAACACACCTGCGAAGCTCTCGACCGGTGCGTCGGCGCAGAGAAGCGCGAGGTCCATCCGGTACGGTTCGAGCGTGGGCCGCTCCTGCGGCGTGAAGGCGATCCGGGAGGTCGCGGCTCGAAAGCCGGCCGGGAGCGCCGACCTCGCCTCAAGAAACGAGAGATACTCAGCCTCGTTGTGGAACTCCGGGAAGGTCATCCGCGAAGCACGAGGTTCCTGCCGGAGATCGAGATGCCGGCATCGGATGCGGTCGTCTCCACCCCCATACGCCTGAGGTACGCCTCCGTGCGTCCCCGGTAGCGCGCGCGCATCTCAACGCCGGTGTCGGTCACCAGGCAGCCGTAGATCTCCCGCAGGGTGGCGCGGACCGTGCTCACGATCTTCGCGTAGTCGCCGGCCGCGAGCGCATCGCGCGCAACGAGCCAGCTTCCACCGCAGGCGACGACCTGGGGCAACGACAGGTAGTCGTGAAGATTCCCAAGGCTGACCCCGCCGGTCGGCATGAAGCGGAGGTCCTTGTAGGGACCGGAGAGCGCCTTGAGCATCGCTACGCCCCCGAGCGCCTCGGCCGGGAAGAACTTGACGACGTCGATCCCGCGGCTGATCGCGAGCTCGATCTCGCCGGTTCCGCTGATGCCGGGATAGATAGGCAGTCCTTCATCCACGCAGTGATCGACGACTGCGGCGTTGAACCCGGGGGTCACGATGAATCTCGCGCCGGCGTCCGCTGCAGCCTTTGCCTGGTCAACGGACAGCACCGTTCCGGCGCCGAGCAGCATGTCCGGGTAGGTCCTTGCCATCGTGCGGATGCCCTCAAGAGCCGCGTCCGATCGGAAAGTGATCTCCGCCACCGGGAGACCCCCGGCGAGCAGCGCCTCGCCGAGCGGTTCGGCCTGCGCCGGGTCGCTGAGCACGATGACCGGGACCACGCCGTACTCAGCAAGGCTTCGATCGAGATCCGCCTTTCGCTGCGCGCCGCTCATCGTTCGACCCTCGCGCTGCCGCCGCCAACAAGCTTCTCCACCTCGGCGAGCGATGCCATCGAGGTGTCTCCGGGAGTCGTCATCGCGAGCGCTCCGTGCGCCGCGCCGTATTCCACGCACTCCTGCGGCGATTTGCCGGACAGAAAGCCGTAGATGAGACCGCTCGCGAAGCTGTCGCCGCCGCCCACGCGGTCCATGATCTCGAGCTGTTCGCGGTTGGTGGCCTGATGGAAGCCTTCGTGGTAGAGCACGGCGCTCCAGTCATTGGACGTCGCCGAGTGGACGTCGCGCAAGGTCGTCGCGACCGCGCGGAAGTTGGGGAACTCCTCGACAACCCGCGCGATCATCGAGGTGAACTTCGCCGGGTCGAGCCCGGTGAGCGACTCGTCAATACCCTCTACCTCGAACCCGAGGGAGGCCGTGAAGTCCTCTTCGTTGCCGATCATCACGTCCACGTACTTCGCGATTTCCCGGTTGACCTCCTGCGCCCGCTTCCTGCCCCCGATCGTCTTCCAGAGAGAGGCGCGGTAGTTCAGATCGTAGCTGACGATCGTCCCGTGCTCGTGTGCCGCCTGCATCGCTTCAATCACGACGTCGGGGCAGGTGTCGCTGAGCGCGGCGAAGATCCCGCCGCAGTGGAACCATCGTGCGCCCTCCTCGCCGAAGATGCGCTGCCAGTCGATGTCCCCCTTGCGAAGGGCGCTCGCAGCCGAGTGTGCGCGGTCGGAGACTCCGAGCGCTCCACGTACGCCGAACCCGCGCTCGGTGAAGTTCAGGCCGACGCGGTTATCCCGGCCGATACCGTCGTAGTCCACCCATCTCACGTGACGCGTATCCACACCGCCCTGGAGGATGAGATCCTCGAGCAGATAGCCGACGTCGGTCCGCGGTATCGACGTCACGACGGCCGTGCGCATGCCGAAACAGCGCCGCAACCCCCGGGCGACGTTGTACTCGCCGCCGCCTTCCCACACTCTGAAGGCGCGCGCCGTCTTGACCCTCCCCTCCCCGGGATCGAGCCGCAGCATGATCTCTCCGAGCGACACCTGATCCCACAGACACTCCTCAGCGGGACGAATCGTAAGCGAATGCATAAGTCCTCCGTCTCAGTCACTATACCAGCTCAACCCCGGTGCGCCAAACGCCCGGTCAGAGCGTCTCCACGTCAACCCATCGGCGCTCGCGCCACGACTGCAGACCGAGCTCCGCGAGCTGCACGCCCTTCGCCCCCTCCACGAGATCCCAGGGGAACGGCTCGTCGTCGACGACGTGGCGCAGGAAGAGCTCCCACTGTGCCTTGAATGCGTTGTCGGCAGGATCGCGCGTGGGCACGGGTTTCCAGTCCTCGAAGTAGTCGATCGGGCTCTCGATGTCGGGGTTCCAGACCGGCTTCGGGGTGGTCGCATCGGGCTGCACGACGCACTGCGTCAGGCCCGCGACCGCGGTACCGTTCGTGCCGTCCACCTGGAGTGTGAGCAGGTCGTCGCGCCGCACGCGCACCGCCCACGAACTGTTGAACTGACAGACGATCCCGTTCTCGAGCTCGAATGTCCCGTACGCCGCGTCGTCGGCGGTGCACGCGTAGGGCCGTCCGCCCTCGTCGACGCGCTCGGGGATATGCGTGGTACCGATCGCCGACAACCGACGGATGGGCCCGAACAGGTTGTCGATTACGTAGCGCCAGTGGCAGAACATGTCGATCATGATGCCGCCGCCGTCCTCCTTGCGGTAGTTCCAGCTCGGACGCTGCGTCGGCTGGTGGAACCCGTCGAAGACCCAGTAGCCGAACTCGCCGCGAACGCTCAGGATCCGGCCAAAGAACCCGGTCTCAATGAGGTACCGCAGCTTCAGCAGCCCCGAAAGCCACAGCTTGTCCTGCACGACGCCGTTCTTCACCCCCGCCTGCCGTGCCTTCTCTGCGAGCGCTCTCGCATCGGCAAGCGTCGTTGCGGTGGGCTTCTCGCAGTAGACGGCCTTGCCGGCGTCAATCGCCTTTCCCACGCCGTGCATCCGTTGCTCGGTCGTCGCCGAGTCGAAGTAGACCGTCGCACGATCATCGCCGAGTGCCGCGTCGAGGTCGGTCGTGTAACGCTCGACACCGTGCGTCGCCGCAAGCCGCGCGAGCTTCGCCTCGTTGCGTCCCACGAGAATGGGATCGGGGATGATCATGTCGCCGTTCTTCGCCGGAACCCCGCCCTGACGGCGGATCGCCAGGATGCTTCGCACCAGGTGCTGGTTCGTCCCCATGCGTCCGGTTACCCCGTTCATGATGACTCCAATATGGTGGTCCATTGCTCCTCCTACACGTGCGCGTCGTACGCGTCCACGATACGTCTGATGTAGCTCCGCTGTTCGAGAGCCCAGTATTCGGTCGAGAAGATCTCGACCTCGATGAATCCGGTGAACCCGGCCGCCTCGACCCAGCCGCGGATCTCCGGTATGTCGATGCACCCCTCGCCCATCAGCCCGCGATCGGTCAGCAGATCACGCGTCGGGGTCCTCCAGTCGCAGACATGGAAGGCGAGAATCCGCTCACCGGCGCGATCGATCTCGGCCTCCAGCGCCGGGTCGAACCAGAGGTGGTAGACGTCGACGGCCACTCCGAGCGCAGCCGCGTCGATCTCCTCGCAGATCCGGTTCGCGGTAGCCAGGTCGGTAATCGCGCTGCGCGCATCAGCGTACATGGGGTGGAGCGGTTCGATCGCGAGTTTGACGCCAAGCTCCGCGGCAAGCGGCAGCACCGCTTCGATGCCGCGACGAATCTGGTCGCGTGCGACCGGCAAGGATACGGCAGGATCGGCCCCGCAGACGAGAACGACGAGCGGTGCGCCGAGCTCGGCTGCCTCCCGGACGGCCGCGCGGTTCTCCTCGATCGCGACGATCCGCTCCTCCTCGTCGGCGTTCACGAAGAACCCGCCGCGACAGAGCGAGACGATCTCGAGGCCGGCCTTCCGGATTCGCTCGCCGTCGGCGTGGACGTTGCGGCCGACGAGCGCGTCGCGCCAGACCGTGATGCCGCGAACGCCCGCGCGGACGTACTCGTCAACGGCGACCTCGAGCGGCAACGGGCGCGTCGTCGCGGTGTGTACGCACAGCCGATCGCGCTCCGGCGGGTGCCTCCCGGTTTCGCCGAGCTTGTCCTGCGTGCGGTGCACCGCGCTCATGTCGTCCTCCCTGTGTCGAAGAAGCGCTGCGGCGCTCCGCCCTCGGCGAGCCGCTTCACCATGAGCCCGAGCTCCATCAGGTGGTAGTCGCCCCACATCGCCGACTCGCCGTTCGGTACGGTCTGCCCCGAGGCTACGAAGTCCCAGCCGTTCGGACGGTGATAGACGGTGTGCAGCAGGATGCCCTCGTGCCCGTCGGCGAGCGAGAGATACGGCTCGGCGAGCAGGGTCCGTGCGACCGAGAGGCCGGCCTGCGTATAGCGAGTCGCGGCCTGCTCGTCGGACTTCGAACCGGCGTTCCGCGCGAGGTAACGCCCCAGCCGCAGGAGCCCCTGCGCGCCGATCGCGGCGGCCGAGCTGTCGACCGGCTCGTACTCGTTGAACGGGTCGGCCGGCCGCTCGAGGTAGTCGCATAGATGTACAAGCCCCGGCGCGCCGGTGTCCCAGTAGGGAACGCCGTCCGTGGGAGTATACTCGATGAAGAAATCGGCCACGGCCCGCGCGATCTCGAGGTACCGGGACCGAATCTCGGCGAGACTATCCGCGCTGAACCCGCTCGATCGCACGTCGGCGTCGCAGAGCGTCTCGAGCCACTCGAGCTGCTCGGGGTAGCCGGCGAGGATCCACGCGAGCCCGCGGGTCCACGTAGTGAACGGCGAGTACCCCTGCTGCGTCGACGGACAGCGGTACGCGCCGGAGTCGACGTTGAAGATGCTCTCGTGCACCACCCGGCCCCGCACGTCGTAGGCGTCACGCCCCTCCCCGAAATAGACATTGTACCGGCCGGTCGTCTCCGCATGCGCGAACAGGCGTCCGAGCAGCGATATCCGCTCGTCCTGCTCGCCCATGAGCACGTGGCCGAGCTGGTGCGCGAGCGCGAGCGAGCGCATGCTGCGGATCGTGTCCGAAAAGAGGCTGTGCCGACCGTTGAAGCTGCACACGTACCCGAGGCCTCCGGGAAGCGAGGTCCACCGGCTCGCTTGAGCGGCCCCCGACAGTTTGAGCGCGAGCTCGTAAAAGCTCCGCTGCCACTCGTCCTCCGGAATCGTCCCCTCGCTCATCATCCGCAGGAGGTTCCCGTACGTGCTCACGTTGTTGAAACCGTGGTCGTGAACCCCCAGGTGCGTGAGGTGAGGCGCCATCTTCGTCACGGTCTCGCGTCGGCCGTACTCCAGATACTCCTCGTCTCCCGTTGCCTCGAAGAGCAGGAGCGCGCATCCGTACTGAAACCCCTGGGTCCACTCGGTCCAGCCGCGGGTCGTGTACCTGCCGGCCTCGGTGAACACCGGCGTGCCGTCCGCTTCGTTCCAGCGTCTGCGCAACGCCCCGATGCACCTGCCTGCAACGCCCCAGAGCGACTCGAGGCCGGGCACCAGGTCGGGCGCCGAAACGTTCGCGTCAATCGCAATCATCAGTTCCTCCTACAATCGTGGGATATGGAGCCCGCCGTCGGTATAGATGACCGACCCGGGTGAAAAGTCGAGGTGCCCGTCCATGATCGAGCGCACAACCCTGCCGGTGTCCTCAGGGAATCCCCACCGCCCCTGCGGCACGAGTCCATCCGCGATGAGTCGATCGTACTTGTCGGTGACACCCGCGGTCATGTCGGTTTTCGTGATGCCCGGGCGCACCTCGTAGACGAAGATCCCTTCGGGGGCGAGACGTGCGGCGAAGAGCGCGGCGCCCATGGCCAGGCCCGCCTTGCTCACGCAGTACTCGCCGCGCGAGGTCGAGACCATCGTCGCACTGATCGATGTGACAAAGACGATGCGTTGCGTCTGTTGCCGCGGCGCATCGCGCTCGAGCCAGCGTCGGGCCACGAGTTGCGTCAGGAAATACGGGCCGCTGAGATTGACCCGCATCACCTCATTGAAGATCTCTTCGTCGGCCGCGATGATGTCGTCCCGCCTTCGGGGGGCGATGCCGGCATTGTTGACAAGACCGTCTATCGCGCCGTAGGCGGCGACTACCTCGTTCACGAGGCGCGCGCGATCATCGGCGTTCGAGATATCTGCCTGAAACACGCTGCACGCGGCACCGTCGGCAGCCGATTCGCACTCCTTCGCGGTGGCATGAGCAGCCTCGCGATTCCCGTTGTAGTGAATCGCAACAACCTTTCCCGCGCGTGCGAGCTCGAGCGCGATGCCGCGTCCAATGCCGCGGCCTGCGCCGGTGACCAGTATCGCTCCCATATCTCCTCCTCACAGCGTCGATCCGGCAAAAGGGTACCGGTTACCATGGTTCTTCCGTCGGAAGGCCCCTTCGCAGGATCGCCTCCACGAGCTGCTCCGCCGCCCGTCGCCCCATCTCCTCGCCGGCGAGATCGACGGTCGCGATCTCCCGCGAAACGAGGGCCCGCACCGCGCGGGGCTACAGCCGGCCGTACAGATCGCAGAGCGAGCGCAGGCGGTCCGCGATGTCGTCGGTGAGCTCGCCGGGCCGCAGGCGGTACTGCCAGTTGCCGCCGGGAGTGCCCGGAGTGTTCATGCGCGCCTCGCTGCCCTGGCCGAGGAAATCCTGCACCGGCACCACGGCGAAGTGCGCCGGCGAAGCGAGCGCCGCCCGGATGAAGTCCCAGGCTGGATCGGCTCCATCGCTTGCGAGATAGGCGAGCGCGAAGGCGCGGTCGGCCGGGTCGGCCGTCGCGAGCCAGCCGAGCACGGTGTCGTTGTCGTGGGTTCCGGTGTAGACGATCGAGTTTCGCGCGTACCGGTACGGCAGGTACTCGTTGCGCTCGCGCGCCTGAAAGGCAAACTGCAGCACCTTCATCCGCGCGAAGCCGAAGTGCTCGATGAGCTCGACCACGTCCGGTGTGATCACTCCAAGGTCTTCGGCGATCACGGGCAGCCGTCCCAGGCGGCGCTCGGCCGTCTCGAACAGCGCGCGTCCCGGCGAGGGCACCCATGAACCCCCCATCGCGGTAGACTCCCCGGCGGGCACGGACCAGTACGCACTGAACCCGCGGAAATGGTCAATGCGCACATAGTCGTACAGCGAGAACTTGCTCGCCAGAACGTCGATCCACCAGGAGAACCCGCTTTCCTCATGGACCTCCCAGTCGTAGATCGGGTTGCCCCACAGTTGCCCGGTTGCGCTGAAGTAGTCGGGCGGGACCCCGGCGATCTCGGTCGGTCTTCCCCTCGCATCGAGCTCAAACAGCTCGCGGTGCGCCCAGACGTCGGCGCTGTCGTGGGCGACGAAAATGGGTAGATCGCCAATGACCCGAACGCCGTACGATCCGGCTCGTGCGCGAAGCGCATGCCATTGCGTGTGAAAGAGCCATTGGAGAAACTTGCTCCACTCGATCCTCGCATCGTGCGCGCACGCAAACCGAGCAAGCGCGTCCGGGTCACGGTCGCGGAGCTTCGCGTCCCACTCGGTCCACGACGTGCCGTCGTGCGCGTCCTTCAGCGCCATGAACACGGCGAAGTCGTTGAGCCAGTGGGCGTGCAGGTGCGAGAACTGCCGCAATCGCGCCCGCATGGCGGAGGATGCATCACGCCCGAACCGCTCGAACGCACGGCACAGCGCCTCGGTCTTCCACGGTATCACGGCTCCATAGTCCACCCGATCGCCGTTCGGGGGAGCGTTCGAGAGATCAGACTCGTCGAGGAGTCCGTCTGCGACGAGCGGCTCGAGCCCGATGAGCAGCGGGTTGCCGGCGAAGGCACTGAAGCACTGATAGGGAGAGTCGCCATACCCGGTCGGACCGAGCGGACAGACCTGCCACAGCCGTTGTCCGGAGCGAGCGAGAAAATCAACGAAGGCGTCGGCCTCCGGTCCCAGGCTCCCAACGCCGTACGCGCCGGCCAGCGACGTTGGGTGGAGGAGCACCCCGGAACAGCGCGGGTCGTCTGTGATCGCGTGGTCGCGCGCGCTCATCTCATCTCACGGGCGATGATCCGACCGTGATCGCATCGCGCTGGGCGATGAGCGACAGCTCAGCCGCCTTGAACGTGTGCTGCTGCGGCATCGCGTTCTCGGTCCCGTTCAGACAGTCGAGAATGAGATCGCCGAAGTACGGGAAACCGACGCTCCCGGCGACCGAGAAGTGCTTCTCCCCCTTCCCGTTCACGAGGTACACCTGGTCTCCGCCGGCGTCCCTGGCCACCTCCGTGTACTTGCGGAGCTCCAGATAGCCTTCGGTTCCCATGATGAACGTCCGGCCGTCTCCCCAGGTCGACAGCCCGTCCGGTGTGAACCAGTCAACGCGAAAGTAGTTGGTGACGCCGTTGTCGGCCACGAGCGTCGCATCGCCAAAGTCCTCGAGCTCCGGGTACTCGGGATGGTTGTAGTTGGCAACCTTGCTGTGCAGGACCGTTGCATCCTTCGCGCCCGCATAGTAGAGAAACTGCTCGGCCTGATGGCTGCCGATATCGATCAGTATCCCCCCGTACCGTTCCTTCCGGAAAAACCAGTCGGGGCGGGCCGACGCTCCAAGCCGGTGAGGGCCGAGCCCGATCACCTGCAGCACCGTACCGATCGCCCCTTCCTCAATGAGCTGTCCGGCAAAGACGCCGCTCTCGTTCTGTATCCGCTCGCTGTAACAGACCGCCCAGATGAGTCCGGTCTCGCGCACCCTGGACTTCGCCGCCTCGAGTTGGTCGAGGGTCGTGAACGGCGCCTTGTCCGAGAAGTAGTGCTTTCCGTGATCCATCACCCGCAGTCCCAGCGGTCCCCGGTCGGCGGGAACCGCCGCGGAGGCCACCATCTGCACGTCCGTCCGTTCGAGCAGCGCCGCCTCCTCGGCCACGATCTCCACGTCCGGGAAGTCGGCGCGAAACGCATCCATCTTCGCGGCGTCGGGGTCGTGCACCGCGACAATCTGCGCCCCGGCATCTACGAGCCCGTGGCACATGCCGACGATGTGGCCGTGGTCGAGACCGACGACACCGACACGAAACGCGCCGGTCTCCACAACCCGACGCCCCTGCGCGCGCGGCGCGTAGTTCATTCCATCACTCATCTCTCACCTCTTGAATCTGACTTCTACGCCACCGAAGATCGCAGCGCCCTCTACCCGTACGGCAGGAGCTCCCGGTATGGCCGGAGACTTCCGCCTTCCCGCTTCGAACGCGCCGAATATCCCGGCGCCGCTGACCTCTACGTTCGTCCCTTCAGGAACAATGATATCCACTCCCCCGAACATCGCAAACGCCTTGATCGTGATCCCTCCGGGCGGAAAATGTGCTTCCCGCAGGTCTATGTCGCTGCCTCCAAAGACGGCCAACACATTGAGCGTCCGTGGAGGCGACCAGACACCCTTGCGATCGGCGCCTGAGAAGATCGCGACCAACGTCGATTCGCCGGGAACCTCGCCCCGGTTCACTGCGAACCGCTCGAGGCCGTCCGCCGCGACCGAGGAATCCGACGGCACGGCAGGGGGGTTGGGAGACCCGGCGAGCGGGAGATCGACGATCAGACTTCGAAGCTCCGCGTGCCGGTCCGCGCCCGTCGCGGTCTCGAGCCGCTGCTCGAACTCCTCCTCGCTGAGGAAGTCTCGCGAATAGCCGGTGGACAACTGCTCGATCACGTGCTCCCGCAACCTCTCGAGAGAGTCGTTCCTGGGGTCGCTCATTGGCGAAGTATACCGGCTGACCGCAGCATGTGTCACGCAGAGTGCACCCGGCACTCAATCGAGGAACGACCAATCGAGCTCGACCGCTCGTCCCGTCCGGGCCGACTCGTAGATCGCATCGAGGATCGCGTTGTTCACAAGCCCGCTCACGGCGTCCGAGATGGGCGTTGTACCCGAAGCAACGGACTCGAGAAAGTGGCGTGCGAGCAGCGTGCGATGGTCTTCGCCGGCCGGCGCGGGAGCCTCGACATCGACGGGGCGGTCGAACTTCTGCGTGGTGTATACCAGGCGCTTGCCCCGGATCGAGGCTCCGCCCTCGGTTCCCATCAGGTCAATGAAGTGGCTGTTGTCGCTCAGCGTGTTCACGGCCCAGCTCACCTCGAGCGTGAGCGTGGCTCCATCGTCCATCTTGATCATCGCGGAGGCGAGGTCCTCGACGTCGAAGCGACCATCCCATTGCGGCGTTCCCCATGAACCCAGGCCCCGTCGCTGAGGACCGAACTTCGCATAGGTCGACCCGAAAACGCTCACCGGTTTGGGGTTACCGAGCAGCCACATGGCCATATCCAGGACGTGGACGCCAATGTCGATGAGCGGCCCGCCGCCGGACTCGTCCATCCGGGTAAACCAGCTTCCCCACCCGGGGATATTCTTTCGCCGCATCATGCCGCACTTCGCGTTGTAGACCTCACCAAGCTCGCCGCCATCCGCCATCCGCTTGACCTCGCGCAGTTCGGGGAGCCATCGCATCTGGTGCGCGACCATCACGGTCAGTCCGGTGGCTCGCTGCGCCTCGACGATCTCCCGCGCCGCATGAGCGTTGAGTGCCATCGGCTTCTCAACGAGGACGTGCTTGCCGGCCCGCAGCGCGGAGACGGTGAGTCCGGCGTGATGGCTGTTCGGCACGGCGACCACAACCGCATCGACATCCGCAGACTCGATCAGCTCGTCGGCGTTGGCAAAGACCCGCTCCAGGCCGAACCGTCGCGCGGCAGCGGTCGCGAGATCCGCCGACATATCGGTGCAGCCGACGACAGTTGAGTCGTCGAACTCCCCGAACTTCTCCATGTGCACCCGACCGATGAACCCCGCGCCTATGACACCAATGCGAAGCCGACTCATTCGAGACCCTCCGGCACGGTGACGAGCTGCATCTCGCGCCCGACCGCCTTCACGCATTCACGCAGGGCCGGCACCGGGTTATCGACGTCACCCTCGTACTCGAGTATGGCCTCTCCGTCGAACCCCGCCTCCGTCATCGCGCGATCAAGGGCTCTCAGATCGAGCGTCCCGGTCCCCACGACGACATCCTCCGGCGTCCGGTCGCGGCCGAACACGAAGTCCTTGATGTGGACGAGATGCAGCCGATCGCCGAACTCCCGCACCATCTCAACAGGGTCTTCCCGGGAATCGATCGCCCAGGCCGTGTCCAGGCTCAACCCGACGCGCGAGCTCGTCTTCCCAAAGACCCAGCGCAGGGCGGTGACCGAACCGAGCCAGTGCCGGCCTCCGTGATTGTGGATGCCCAGCTTGACCCCGTACCGTTCGCTCAGCTCATCGGCAACCTTGAGCGCCTCGTCGATCCCCTCGAGCGGGAAGTCGACGCTCATCCGCTCAAGGCCCGCGGCCTTCGCGCACTCGAACAGCGTGGTGGCCGCCGTGCGGTCGCCGTCGAGCTTGTTGACGCCAATGCTGACGATCGGGACGCCGGCCGCCTCATACTGCCCGGCGAGCGCGCCGAACCCGTCCGGATCGTCGAAGGCAGTGTGCACGCGGCACACCTCGATCCTCCGCAGACCGCATGCCTTGACCGTCTTCGCAACCGCCTCGTTGTCGGTGATGCCCCGCAGACAGAAGCTCTGTAACCCGAGTTCCATGGATCCTCCTCCAATCTCAAAGAAATGCACTCGCCGAGCGCGACTGATCGCGCCAGTTGAGCGATAACGTCTCGTCGTCGCAGCGTACCCGTACGATGTTCGCGGGGAAATCGGCGGCAACGTACGCGTTGTCGTAGCGACGGTACCCGTCGACAGCCGGGTACGGGCTGCCGCGGACGTGCGATGTGATCGGCATCTGCCATCCGCTTACCGTCAGTGAACCCCGTCTGCCCAGGGCGATCTTCCCGTGCGGAGCGAGCTCGATCTCGACGCGCTCACGCGATCCACGACCGGTGATCTCGAGCGGCGCCTCCGTCATCGTCCGGATGAAGTTCTCGAAGGGCCCGTGAGTCACCTCGCGGCCACAGACGCATACGAGAATCGCCGTCGGTCCGGGAGCAACGACATGTGCCTGGGCGCTCCCCTCCTGCGCCCGCTGCCACGGATGTCGCGTCCAGAGCCCCACATAGCCGCCTCCCCGGCGCGCGAAGAGCCACCCCCCGTTCTGCTCGACCTCGTCAAACTCCGCGGGGGGAAACCACAGGGGCAGATCTCCGGACCCGTGGCAGATCAGGACGTTTTTGTACTGCACCGCGCGCGGCAGGACCCCCGATCCCTCGAACAGGCGATCGGTCTGCGGATCTGCGCTCTGGGGCAGCGCACAGACGTGAGCGCGGGGGCCGAGCGTCACCTGCCAGATACGCTGCCGGCCGGTGGCATATCCGGGTCGGTAATCCTGTGCGCAACTGAGCATGTAGTCAGGGGTCCGGTACGTGCAGGCATTCACCTCTTCCCGGGTCCTGCCGGCCAGCCTCCGCTCGAGTGCCCCGGCAAGCGGCCGGACCAGACCGAGCCGTCGGATGAGGGTGATGAGCAGGCGGCGTCGGCGAAGCGGCGCGAAGAACGGATGGTCCCACCAGCGGTATTCGTCGAGCATCCGTAGCACGAGCCCGGCCGTGCGCTCGTGGAGATAGGCCTCCATCCCAAGAAAGACCATGCCGTCCTCAAACGTGCGGAGCCCGATTCCCCACTGGTCGGCCTCATCGATCCGGATACCCATACGCTGACGGTTTTCGACCTCCGGTCGCCCGGTATCCGCTGCGATGGATGCGAGTACCGCGGGCGCTTCGTACCGGATGCTCACCGACAGCTGCGATGCGCCCATATCTCCGGGACGAAACCGGTTCATACCCGCGATCAGACGGAGAACGGAGCCCATGGCTTCGTTCGCAGAGTCGCTCGTCCTGCCCTGGGTACACCCGAAGACGCCGCGAAACTGGTTGAGCACGAGATCGAGCAGGATCACATCGGTCACCATGGTCGCCGCCCGAACGAGCTTCGGATCGTGGGCGAACTCGACGAGGTTCAGCAGCGCTGCAAGGTTCTCATCGTACGGCTGGTCGCTCAACCACTCGCTGAATCCGGTCCGAAAACGAAGGTCGAGCCAGCGTTCGATTCGTGGACGGAACCGGTTCATCTGTTCGCGACCGGTACGGCCGGTATTCGTGAAGGACTCTTCCGGGTAGAGCTGGCCGGCGAGATACGCACCTGCCGCGAAGGCGATCTGATGGCTCTCGGTCCAGTGCAGCATCGCGTCGCGGCCCGGCTCGTCGGGCCAGTAGCGAAAGCCAAGGATGACCGTGCGTAGCCGTGCGCGCACGTCGGCATCAACCAGGTCGCGTCCGGGATCAGCCGGCTCAGGGAAACGTCCAAGTATCCCGATCAGGCCGTGAAGCAGGTACTCCGCTCCGTCCTCCCGGTTCTCCACCCGATGCGCCGCGTCGAGGAGCAGGTTCGCATCGGGAGCCTGGCCCTCAATCAGTCGGATGAGCTCAGTGTACGGTCCGGTCGGCGGCGAGGCCAGCGTCAGCGTGCGGTATTCCGCGCATCGCTGCGCGTATGAGCTGTCCGTGGGGTATTCGTGGTACGTGTTCGAGTTGGACATTGACATAACGGGTTTTCGGGTATCATAGTCGACTCCCCCAAGGTTGTCACGACCTTCGTCGATGGATGCCCCGCAGGTATTCCGGTATGCTGAGCGCCCAGGAGCGAGCGTGCGACACATACACCTTCCCGCGCTGCGGGAATCACGCAAGGGACGGATCTTCGAGCTCTCCGCGGCTGCGGTGACCGCGGCGGGGAAGTTCGTGTTCACCGACTGGCTGGATCACCAACTGCCCTACACCGTCGGCGCGATCATTTTCTGGGCAGCCTACGTGATGCTGCGGCGGAGAGCCGACGAGTCGGTCATGCGGCGCTGGGGGTTTCGGCGGGCCGGCCTGCGGGAGGCGGCGGCTCTGAGTGGCCTTGCCTTCCTGATCGGCGGTGGATTCTGCGCCGCATACGCAGTGATCGCGGGCGATCCGCTGGTGAACCGGAACCTCGCCCTGATCCTGCTCCTCTACCCCGCATGGGGACTGATCCAGCAGTTCCTCGTCGTCGCCCTGCTTGCCGACAATCTGATGGCACTGACCCGCGAGCGGACCCCCGAGTTCGTCGTGGTCATGGTATCGGCGCTCGTATTCAGCGCCGTCCATGTTCCTGAGACCGAGCTGATGATAGCCACCTTCTTCCTCGGCACGGCCACGACCCTCATATTCTTCCGCACCCGGAACCTGTGGATGATCGGACTGCTGCACGGATGGTTCGCTTCGCTCTTCTACTTTCTCGTCCTGCGCTACGATCCGCTTGCGCCGTTGCTTGAGGCCGCACCGTTCTGACGGTACCTTTTGGGTAGCCATGCGCGACGGACCCGCAGCCGACGACTGGCTGCGCCTCGACAACGCAGCAAAGATCTACCCGGCAACCAGAAACGATGCCGCCCCGGCGGTCTTCCGCGTATCCGTGACTCTTCGTCAGCGGGTGCGGGTTGAAAGGCTCCAGGAGGCTCTGGACGCGATCGTGGAACGGGTGCCGTACTACCGGGTGCATCTGCGGCGAGGTTTCTTCTGGTACTACCTGCAACGGCACGAAGAGCCCATGCGAGTCGAACGCCTGCCGGTGTACCCACTGACCCGCATCATGCTGCACCGCCGCGGAGAACAGCTGCTTCATGTCTACGCACGCGGCGGAATGGTGGCAGCCGACTTCTCCCATGTGTTGACCGACGGCTACGGAGCCATGCGTTTCCTCGGATCGCTCGTGGTCGAGTACCTGCGTCGGCTCGGCGAGCCCGTCGACCCGGGGCCCCTTCTCATGCGTCCTGATGAGGAGGTGCCGGGCGCGGAGTTCGAAGACGCGTTCCAGAACCACTACCGCGAAGGGTTGCCCCGGACTCCGGGCCTCGAACCGGCCTACCATATTCCCGGCATCGCTTCGATGGGCGGGTACCGAACGGTTACCGGACACATGCCGGTCGACGCGGCGCTTCGTGCGGCCAGGCATTACGGGGCAACGCTCACCGAGTACCTCGTCGCAGCCTACATGCACGCCATCAAACGGGCATTCGACGAGCAGGCGAGCGGACTGATCGGGCCGCGTCACAGAGTCATCCGGATCGAAGTGCCGGTGAACATGCGCCGAATCCACCCGTCGCAGACCATGCGGAACTTCTCGCTCTTCGTCTCCCCGGAGATTGACCTGAGGCTCGGGGATTGGCCGTTCGAGCGAATCGTCCGACGCGTTCACCACCAGATGAACATCGAGCTCGACCCCGCGGAGCTCTCGCGTCAGATCGCACGCAACGTCGGAGGAGAGCGCAGTTCTGTCGTGAGGGTCGTACCGCGGGTGGCGAAGGACCTCTACCTCAGCCACCTGCGACGGACGATTGGAGACCGCAGCTATTCCGGTGTCGTATCCAACCTCGGTCGGTTCATCCTGCCGGATGATCTGGCCCCGTACGTGGAGTCGACCGGCGTTGTGCTCGGCCCGAACGCCGCATACAAGACCGGATGCGCGGTGGTCAGCTACCAGAACGATCTGTCAATCACGATCGGCAGCGTCGTCGGGGATCGCACCGTGGAGCGGGAGTTCTTCCGGAGAGTCGCCGCGGATGGTGTGCAGATCCTCATCTCGGAGGGTAACCGATGAACGAGTGCAGCCAGTGCAAGGTCAGAATCGAAGACGGGATCGACGAATGCCCGCTGTGCGGCCTTCCGGTTGCGAAGGAAGGCGACCAGGACCAGGCGGCCCGGCCGAATGCATTCCTGCGTCCGGAATCGGAACTGACGCCCGAGACTCAGAGGACGGTGCGCAGCGCGAAGATCTGGTTGTTCGAGATGCTCTCGCTCATCGCCTTCACCACGGGCATCATCGTATTCGCCGTGGACTTCGCCTACGGCTTCGCGCTTTCGTGGTCGATTCTGCCGTTGATCGCGATCGGGTTCGTCTACGCCGCGGCGGTCGTCGTCATTGCGCTACTGCACCGCCCGTCACTCATCCTCGTCGCGGAGATCGCGGTGATCGCAGGCTTCCTGCTCGCTCTGAACTCCGTCGTCGGCGAACAGAGCTGGTTCCTCGATCTGGGGCTGCCGATCACCCTTCTCACCGGCACACTCATCGGGCTCGTCGCAGCCGTCGTCAGGAAACTCAGGCTGAATGTGATCCAGGCAATCGCCACGGGGACTCTTGCGGCCGGGCTGGAAGTCGTGGGGATAGAGTTCGTGATGAACCGGGCGCGCGGCGAGCTCATGGTGAGCTGGTCGCTGATAGCCTTCGCCTGCACGCTCTCCGCATTCTTCCTCATCCTCTTCATCAACAGGCAACTGCGAGGACGGCACGCCGAGTTCCGCAGGATCTTCCACCTGTAGCGGGAGACGGGCTACCCTCCGAACCGACGCCAGCGCCCGGGCGACACTCCGGTATACTCTCTGAAGACCCGCGAAAGGTGGAACTGGTCGGTGAAGCCGAACCGCTCGGCGATCGCCTTCAGGGGAAGCTCCGAACCGGCGAGGTCGTGCTTGACGGCATTCACCTTGAGCGCCATGAAGTACCGGTACGGAGAGGTGCCGACACGGGCGCGGAACCTGCGTCTGAACGTCGTCTCGCTGAACCCGCACTGCGCTGCGAGCCGGGGAAGGTCGACCCCGGCGGTCACAGCCGCCTGCATCACCCGGATCGCTCGGTCGACGCCGTCGAACCTGCCATGGAGCATCGGATCTTCGGTCCGGGCAATCCGCACGACCAGTCTGAGCACCTCCGCGATGATCTCGACATGGGCGGCGGAATCATGGACCGACGCGAGATCGAGCAGACGTTCATAGGTCTCCGCGAGTTCCTCCGGGTGCGGCGAGCTGATGACCGGCCCCCGCCCCTCGAGACCGAGCAGGCGAACGGCGCGCTCGACCGAGTCTCCCCGCACACCCACCCAGTACTCGCGCCACCCGGTGTCCGGATCGGGGTGGTAGCGATGCCAGGTTCCGGGCATGAGAACGAGGCAGGCGCCGGCGCCGACGCTCCGCTGCTCGCCTCGGCAGCCCTCGAACGACCCGCTCCCGTCGGCAATCAGGACGATCTGGAGCTCATCGAGCACGCGACCGTGGTCGCTCACGGCCCGGTACCTGTACGGATGGCGCAACTCGTCCGGCGGGTAGCGCTGCCCCGGACGGGTCCGCGACCGACCGGCGGTGACACACCAGCTCCCTATCTCGCGAACCGCCCGGGGAACGGTGAGGTAGTAGATCCGGTTGCCGTCAGGTTGGTTGCCGTCGGACCGCATGACCGAATTCTACATTTGCATCACCGATCTGTCCATTCACGGAAACCGCGAGGTGCGTCACAATAGGTGCGGAGGAACCATGGACAACGACACGATTTCGAAGAACTACGCTGACGCGCGCGAACAGTACGCGGACCTCGGCGTCGACACCGAAACCGCCCTCGAGCGGGCAGGGCAGATCGAAATATCCATCCACTGCTGGCAGGGCGACGACGTCACGGGATTCGAGGGCAGTGGACCGCTGACCGGTGGCATCCTGGCTACGGGCAACTACCCGGGCAAGGCCCGGACGCCGGACGAGCTGCGGGCCGACTTCGAAGCCGCCTACCGGCTGATCCCCGGCACCCATCGCCTGAATCTCCACGCGAGCTACCTCGAGCACGGTGGCACGCCGGTGGATCGCGACCGGATCGAGCCGGCGCACTTCCAGGGGTGGATCGACTGGGCCGGCGGTCTCGGCATCGGACTCGACTTCAACCCGACATTCTTCTCGCACCCGAAATCCGACGACGGTTTCACGCTCGCGCACCGCGACAAGACGATTCGCGACTTCTGGATCGAACACGGCAGGCGCTCCCGAGGGATCTCCGCGGAGATGGGCCGACGACTCAAGGGGCCGAGCATCAACAACTTCTGGATTCCCGACGGATGGAAGGATCAGCCGGCAGATCGGCTCATCCATCGCGAGTTGCTCGTGGAGTCGCTGGACGCGATCTTCGCGGAGGAGCTCGATCCGGCCCACACCCTCGACGCGGTCGAGAGCAAGCTGTTCGGCATCGCCTCTGAGGCGTACGTGGTCGGATCACATGAGTTCTACCTCGCCTACGCACAGTCGAGGAACAAGCTTCTCTGCATGGACGCTGGGCACTACCACCCGACCGAATCGATCGCTGAGAAGGTGAGCGCGCTCCTGCCGTTCTTCCCGCAGCTGCTGCTGCACGTCTCCCGACCCATTCGGTGGGACAGCGATCACGTCGTCCTCTTCGACGACGAGACGCGGGCGATCATGCGCGAAATCACCCGAGCGCAGGCCTGGGAGAAGGTGTTCGTGGCGCTCGACTTCTTCGATGCGAGTATCAACCGGATCGAAGCCTGGGTAATCGGCACCCGGGCGGCTCTCAAGTCCGCGCTCTTCTCGCTGCTCGAACCGTCGAAGCTCGTCCGTCAGGCTGAAGAGGACGGTCGTCTTGGCGATCGGCTCGCCTTCCTGGAAGAAGCGAAGACACTGCCGTTCGGTGCGGTCTGGAACGAGTTCTGCCGCCGACAGGATGTGCCGGCGGGTGCAGACTGGATCAGTGAGGTCGCCGAATACGAGCGTACGGTGCTCGCCGAACGCACGAAGGGATAGGGAGGAAACCGTGACACGAGTCGGATTCACGATGCAGCTGAAGCCGGGGAACGAGGCGGAGTACAAGGCGCGCCACGACGCTATCTGGCCTGAGCTCTCGCGCGAGCTCGCGGCGAGAGGCGTGCGCGACTACACGATCTTCCTCGACGAGGCCACGGGCGTGCTCTTCGCCTTCCAGCGCCTCACGGGGACGAACACGGCCGACGAGCTCCCCCGTACCGCCGTGATGAAGAAGTGGTGGGACCACATGGCGGACCTGATGGAGGTCAACCCGGACAACTCGCCGGTCATCAAGCCGTTGACGGAGGTCTTCCACCTCGATTGAGACCGTGCCCCGGCAGGCAGACCATTGACGTGCCGGCGCAGCGCCGCTACGCTCTGCGGTGACTGGAGGTGCGCATGCTGAAGGGAGTACCGGCGATACTGAGTCCTGAGCTCCTCAAGGTTCTGATGGAGATGGGCCACGGGGACGAGCTGGTGATCGGAGACGGAAACTTTCCGGCGGCGTCGATGGCGCAGCGCCTCCTGCGGTGCGACGGGCATGAGGTACCGGCGCTGCTCGACGCGGTGCTGCGGTTCTACCCGCTCGACACCTTCGTGGATGCCCCGGTCGCGCTCATGGAAGTGGTCCCCGGCGACGATACCAGGCCGGCGATCTGGGAAACGTACCGGAACATCGTCGAGAAGCGGTCGCCGGAGGCAGCGGGGATCGAGTTCGTCGAGCGGTTTGCCTTCTACGACCGCGCCCGTACGGCCTACGCGATCGTGGCGACGGGGGAATCTGCCCTGTACGCGAACATCATCCTCAAGAAAGGGGTGGTGGTAGACACGTGAGGCGACTCGAGTTTAAACGCAGGGCGCTGCGTAACCCGTCCGGCTCATGCCTCGTGGGGTTCGGCCTGACGCAGGTTCTCTGCTCGGCCACGATCGAGAAGGGTGTGCCGCCCTTCCTGCGCGACACGGGACAGGGGTGGATCACCGCTGAGTACTCGATGCTGCCCGGCAGCACGCCGGGCGGACGCAAACGACGGGAGATCGGCAAACGCGACGGACGCAGCACGGAGATCCAGCGGCTGATCGGCCGCAGCCTTCGCGCGGCGGTGGACATGACCCGGCTCGGCGAAGTGACGATCACCATTGACTGCGACGTCATAGAGGCGGACGGCGGTACCCGGACCGCATCGATCTCCGGAGGCTGGGTCGCCCTCTACGACGCGCTGACCGTGCTTGCGACGGAGCAGGGACGCCCCGGCCCGGAACACTATCTGATCGGTCAGGTTGCGGCAATCAGCGTCGGCATCGTCGACGGGAAGATCGCCTGCGATCTCGATTACGATCACGACTCCCGTGCGGATGTGGACATGAACGTCGTGCGGCGGGACGGGTCGCTCGTTGAGGTACAGGGTACCGGAGAAAACGGATCCTTCACGCGCGCCCAGCTCAACGAACTGCTCGACGCCGCCGACGCCGGGATCGACGAGATCATGGCGGCGCAACGGGCGGTCCTCCAGGAATAGCGGCTACCGCCTCGACACCTGACCAAGCACGTTCTTCGCGCCTTCCTCGATCGCGCGGCCGGCCTGGTTGTAGCGGAACCCGACATAGATCCCGAGCCCGGCGTGCAACGAGTCGTGCAGCACATGGGTCAGGAGCTTGAGATAGGCATTGCGGTTGACGCTTCCATCACGCGCGCGAAGCACGATCCCTCCCCATCCGGCGGCGTCCACGAGTCGGTTGATCTGATGGACGAGCACCGGATAGAGCTTGCGCACGAGCGTGAAATAGCGACGGTGGTAGGTGTCGTTGCGTTCGATCAGATTCCGTATCTGGTGACGCCGGTCGCGGACGATGCGCCCGTCCTCGCTCCGTCTCGGGATGACGGCCGCGATGAGCGAGCGGACCTGAGGCGCCGCCGAGATGAGCAGGACCGCGAGGTAGCACAGCAGGATACCGCCGAGGTTCCGTTCGAACGGCGTCACCGCGTGAGTGTCGACCGCGTCGATCAGCCGACGCACGGCCGCGGCGGCCCGGGTGATCGGGCGCCGATCGCCCTGGCCGGTCGCAAAGAGGCGCTGCTGGTCGACGACCTGCTCTGCGGCGCGCTCGATCGCGAACACCGCCTCGCGGAGCGGGACGGTCAGTGGGTGGTCTGCATAGCGATGCACGAACGAATCCACGGCCGCGGCGTCAAACACGCCGTTCGGGTCCCCCGACGTCGCGGCCGCGGCGGGGGCGCCGTCCTGCCCGGTGAGATACCGGACAGCCTCCTGCGACAGCTCATCCGGCGAAGGCCGCCCCGGATGAGCGCTCAGGTAGTAGCGCAGCTGGTTCGCCGCGCCGCCGAGCGCGCCACCGGGCTCGATCCCGGCGATCACCGCCTTGTGGAGCATCTGCGTCGCGTCGAGCAGCTTCCCGAGCACGTGCCCCTCGAACGCGAGCGTCTGCTGCAGGAGATTCAGCGACGGGTCGTCGGGGATGATCGCGACGTGAGAGACCGCGGCGGCGCGGGGGTCTATCCGCAGCTCGTCGTCGACGTACCGGTTGTAGTTCCCGATCACATCCACAGGGTTGAAACCGCCCGGCATCGTCTCCCGGTGGCGGTTATGCCAGAACAGGACCGGCAGATCGGGTCGTATCTCGCGCGCGACCCGGACGTATCCGCCGGCGGACACATGCGACGTGGGCTCGGGATTGGTGACGATGATCAGGGCACCGACAAAGGGCAGAAAGGCGAGGTTCTCGTCCCTGCCGATTCCCGCGGGCATGTCACAGATCACCAGGTCGTACCGGGCAAGTAAGTCGGACCGGTTCCGCTCGAAGAGCGCCGCACGAAGGCGTGCGCTCTCCCCGCGCTCGAGCTTGGGCCGTGGAAAGAGCAGATCGACGTTGCGAAACAGCGGAACGGTCTGATCCGCGAGCGACGAGGTATCGCGGGTGACCCGCTCGGCCACGCGAACGAGATCCCGCGTGGGCACGTCGAGGATGGTCGCGACGTTCGACAGTGGGTCAAGGTCGACGATCCCGACGCGCCGCCCACTTTTCGCCGCGACGATCGCGAGATTGACGGTCGTCGTCGACTTACCGACGCCGCCCTTGCCTGATCCAACTGCGAGCACCCGTGCCTGAAGCGATTGTGTTGCGGTAGCCATCGGGGTGACTCTACCCTAGTCTCGGCTCTGCATGAAGAGCCAGGCGAGCAGGCGATCCTCTCGTCGCAGCGCCGCCCACCGATCGGGCTCCTGATCGCGGTATTCGGTATACCGGACGGTCGATCCGACCGCCCAGAGCGCGCCTACCGTCGCGCGCACCGCCTCAACCGGCACCCGATCGCTCTCGGCATCCTGGAATACCCAGATCGGTACGCCGGCGATCCGGTCCGCGCGGCCGGAACCTGCGAGCCCGACCACCCGACCATTTGCCGCAACCGCGGCGGCATAGTCGTCAGGAGAGGATTCCAGCAGACGCCAGACGAGATCCGCGCCGCGCGCCTCGCCGACGAGATAGACCCGCCGCGGGTCGACGTCGCGGGAGGCACGCAGCCGCGCGATCGCCGAATGCACCTCGTCCGCGACGGCCGCGTTCGGCCTCGCCCCCTCAGCCTGAACGGTGAGCACGTAGACCGGATGGTACGCGCGCATCCGCCGCACATCAAAGATCTCGCCTACAGTCGGAAGCGGGTACGCATGGTCCCCAATCAGCACGAGCAACGGGACCGGTGCCGGCGATCGGGAGACCCCGAGAAACGAGAGTCGTTGCCGAAGCGTCACCGAATCGGCGCCCACGGCAGGATCCTGCGCAACGGCGATCCGACAGCAGGCGGCCTCAAGGACGAGCAGAAACAGAACGAGCGAGGCACGGCAGGGGCTCACGGGGGGATGATGCGCGCGGTCGACGCGGCCGTCAAGGGCATGGGCGCTCGAGGCGGTTGCGCCGGACCGCGAGGCACGGTACGGTACCTGCATGACACCCAAACCGTGGGAGCTGCCCGAACTCACCGGCATCAACCGTCTGCCTATGACATCGTGCCTCATCCCCTTCCCCGACGAGAGGTCCGCGCTTGACGGAAAACGCGCCGACTCACCCTGGATGCAATCGTTGAACGGCACCTGGAGCTTCAGCCTCTACGACCGGCCGGAGGCGGTACCGACCGACGCGACCGATCGTGACTTCGACGAAAAGGCGGCCGGCTACCGCGAGATGCCCGTGCCGTCGAACTGGACGCTGCAGGACACGGGTGATCTGCCTGTCTACACGAACGTCAAGATGCCCTTCGAGAACAATCCGCCCTTCGTGCCGCAGGAGAACCCGACCGGCGTCTATCGACGCAGTTTCGAGGTGCCGTCCGGCTGGACGGACCGACGCATTGTCGTGCACTTCGGCGGGGTGGAGAGTTACTACGAGCTCTTCGTCAACGGGTGCTTCGTCGGCATGGCGAAGGACACACGGCTGCCGAGTGAGTTCGACCTGACCGGCCTGGTACGTTCCGGTGGCAATACGATTGCGGTGAAGGTAGTCAGATGGAGCGACTCGAGCTACATCGAGGACCAGGACCAGTGGTGGATGGCGGGCATCTACCGCGACGTCTACCTCTACTCCACCGAGCCCGCCTTCATCGCCGACGTATTCGCACGCGCCGATTACGACGTTCAGGCGACGACGGGACGCCTGCGGGCGACCGCGCACTTCGCGTACGTACCGGTGAGCGACGACGATCCTTGCTCGCGAGGCGGCCCGGTTGAGCCGTACGAGATCAGGGGCACGCTCGTCGACCGCGAAGGCATGTCGTGCTGGAGCGGATCCGCGCGTGTCGACCCCTCGTTCCGGGTGGACGAGTACCGGGTGGAGCTTTCAGCCGATCTCCCGGGCGTTGATCCATGGTCGAGTGAAGAGCCGACGCTCTACCGACTTCTCCTCTCGCTCCACGGACCTGACGGACGGCAGATCGAAACACGATGCGTGCGCGTCGGTTTCCGCAGGGTGGAGATCCGCGACCGGGAGCTCCTGATCAACGGCCGTGCGGTCATGATCAAAGGCGTCAACCGGCACGAACACGACGACCGGCTCGGGAAGGTCATGACCCGCGAGCTCATGATCAGGGACATCAGGACCCTGAAGTCGTTCAACTTCAACGCGGTACGCACGAGCCACTATCCGGATACGATCGAGTGGTACGATCTGTGCGATGAGTACGGAATCTACCTCGTTGATGAGGCGGACATCGAGGCACATGCAAACTACGATACGATCTGTCGCGATCCTCGCTGGGCGCGTGCGTTCGAGGAGCGGATGATGCGGATGGTGCTGCGTGACAGGAACCATCCGTCGATCATCGCCTGGAGCGCGGGGAACGAGACCGGGCACGGTGAGAACCATGTCGCTGCGATCGAGAGGGTCCGTGCCTGCGATCCTTCACGGGTCATCCACCATGAGGGCGAGGTCAAGCAGCGCTGGACCCAGGGCGGAAACGCCTACACCGGGGGCTGCAATCGCTCGAACGATCTCATCAACCCCATGTACCCCACCATCGAAAGCATCATCGAGCACGCCGCCAACAGTCGCGACCCGCGGCCTGTGATTCTCTGCGAGTACTCGCACGCGATGGGCAACAGCAACGGAAGCCTCGCCGAATACTGGGACGCGTTCGAGCGCTACCACGGGCTGCAGGGCGGTTTCATCTGGGAGTGGGTCGATCACGGCATTCTCCAGACTGACGGGAAAGGCCGCGAGTACTGGGCCTACGGCGGAGACTTTGGCGAATCGGTGCATGACTCGAACTTCGTCGCGGACGGTCTGGTGTGGCCGGATCGAAGCCCGCACCCGGGCATCTACGAGTTCAAGAAGCTCGCGCAGCCGCTGGAGGTCGTGGCGCTCAGCGTCGCCGAAGGCCGCTTCGTCGTGCGGAGCAAGCACGACTTCGTGTGCCTCAACTGGCTCATCGGCACCTGGCGCCTTGAAGTCGAGGGAAGGCTCATCGAATCCGGGGAGCTGCCGCCGCTCGAGGTGCCGCCGGGGGGCGAGCTGCCGATCGCCGTGCAGTGGCGCAACCCGGATGCGCTCGAGGAGCCGGAGGCGCACGTGACGTTCTCGTTCACGACGCGCGAGGCAACAGCCTGGTGCGATGGGGGCCACGAGGTGGCCTGGGAACAGTTCGCCGCGAATCATCGCCCGCTCCCCGCGCCGATCGCACGCAGTTCGGGAACGGACGCGCCGGTGATTCGCGTCGTTGGCGATGAGGCGCTTGCGATCGCCGCCGCCGATCGCACCGTGATCACCCGCGGACCGCGCCTCAACCTCTTCCGCGCGCCCACGGACAACGACGGGATCCGCGGCTGGGCGGGCCAGGAGTCGAAACCGATGGGCCAGTGGCTCGCGGCGGGGTTCCACGAGCTCGAGCAGATCGACCGGAACGTCGATCGCACCACTACGGAAGCCGGCGAGCGCTTCGTGGAGACCGCGCGCTACGTCGGGCGCGACCGCGACGCCGCCATCTCCTTCTCGCAGACGATCACCAGTATCAGTGCGCACGTGATGCGGTTCGACGTCGAGATCGACGTGCCGAGCTCTTTGCCGACGCTCCCCCGGATTGGCGTCGTGCTCGAAACGGCCCCGGGATTCGAGGCGCTTCGGTGGTTCGGACGGGGGCCACAGGAAAATCACATTGACCGACGAGCGGGGTATCGCGTCGGCCTGCACGAAGGCACCGTATCCGGGCAGTACGTGCCCTACATCATGCCCCAGGAGAACGGCAGCAAGTGCGATGTGCGTTGGTTCGAGCTCTCCGACGGCAGCTGCGCGCTGCGGTTTCGGGCTGACGAGCAGTTCGAGTTCTCAGCGCATCACTTCACGCCGCATGACCTGTTCGCCTGTCGGCACACGTACGAGCTCGAGGATCGCAGGCGGCCCGAGACGATCGTCTGTATAGATCTCGTCCAGCGGGGGGTAGGCACGGGCAGCTGCGGCCCGCAGACGCGCGAGCCGTACTGCATTGCCCCGGGCACCTACCGATTCGGGTTTCATCTCGAAGCGAGGCCGCCGAGCGACGCGTAGACGATGGGCGGGCGCCGCGTCCGATGCCTCAGGCGCCCGGCTCCTACCGCCCCGGCTGCAGAATGACCTTGAGCAGCCCGGGCTCGGTGTCGTACAGCCGCTCGAACCATTGGGGGCCCTCGGAGAGGGGGGCGACGCGTGAGACGAGCAGGTCCGGCCGGAGCTTCTCCGCGGCGAGCAGTGCGAGCACCTGGTCGAACTCGCCGGCGATCGCACAGCTGCCCTGCAGCCTGATCTGTTGCGTGACGATTCGCTGCAGCGGAACGGCAGCTTCGGCAGCAAGGTTCCCCACGAGAACCACCGTACCGCCCCGACGCACTGCGGCGATCGCCGTGCCAAGCGGCGCCGCGGTGCCCACGGCCTCGAAGGAGTAGTCCGCACCTCGGCCCTCGGTCACGGACCGGCACAGCTCCGTCACGCCCTCGTCGCCGCCGTCGCGCGGGTCGACGTCGTGAGTCGCGCCCATCGCGCGGGCGAGCGCGCGACGGCCCGCGTCGAGATCGACCGCGACCACGGTGCGTAAGCCGGCGGCCGCAAGGATCTGAATCAGACACAGACCAATCGTCCCGCACCCCACGACGACGGCGGTGCGCCCGGGATCGACCTCGCTGAGGCTCACGGCGTGCATCGCGACGCCGTACGGCTCAACGAGAGCTGCATGCTCGAAGGACACCCCCTGCGGTATCTCGTACAGGATATGCGCCGGCATCACGGCCGACTCCGCGAAGCACCCGTTGCGGGAGAACTCTCCCGTTGCGACGCCGAGCACCTCACGGCCGTCGCTCAGATTGTACTGTCCCCGACGCGAGTACCAGTCGTCCAGCCGGTACACGGTGGAATCGAAGGTGACCCGGTCACCCGGTTGCCACCGGTCGACCCCGGTGCCAACGGCCCCGATCACGCCCGACGCCTCGTGCCCCATCACAAGAGGCGGCACGCGGCGGCCGCTCGACCCGTCATACCCATGGACGTCGCTTCCGCAGATGCCGACCGCACGTATGTCGACCCGCACCTCTCCAAAGCCGGGTTCGGGAACCGGCAGGTCCTGGATCTCGAGTGCCTTTTCGCGTGTCAGAACGAGTGCTTGCATGCGCCAGACTATACCAGATAGACCCCGTCGGCCACCAGCGCGTTGCGCAGCGTCGCGTAGGGCAGGTCCCGGCTGGTGCAGCCGGCGGCGCTGCAGAGTGCCGCTGCCGTGCCCACCGCCTGCCCCTGGGCCATGCACGATACCGTGTTCCGTGTAGACATGTGGGCCTCGTGATCCGAGGTGATGAGCATGCCCGCGACGAAGAGGTTTTCAAGACCCTTTGGGACCAGCGCGCGGTACGGTATGCCGTAATCCCCGCCATCCCTGATCTTGATCCGGGGGGCGTAGTCGTGGAATCCGTAGGTCGCGACGTCGTCGGGAAAGTGTCGACCTTCTACAACGTCGGAGGCGGTGAGGTCATAGTCACAGACGATGCAGCGGCCTCTGCGGATACAGAGCGACGGGCTCGTCCTGGCGATGTACGCCTTCGCGGCTCCCGGAATCCACTCGCGGATCAGCCTGATCGCGCGGTACTGCCGGCGTCGCAGCTCGAGCTCGGCGTGAGACGCAACGCTGCGATCCGTCGGACTCGCTGATGCCTGGACGTTGATCTTGACGAACATGAAGTAATCGTCGTGAACGGTCGTCACCACGATCGCCATGCCGATGGCGTCGGCCTCCCGCAGGAAGGCTTCGGGCAGACGCCTGCGGTTGGCGTCAAGCCGCACGATTTTTCCAGCCTCTCCGCTGCGGAAGCCTTCGGCATACTGCGCGAGCGCTCCATGCTCCTCGAGCCAGCCGTGGAAGGCCTCCACGTCCACACCGCCAACGCCCATTGAGTTGGCTACCGGGTAATCGTTGGGTTCGCTGAACTGCGCGCCGGCGGCTGCCGCGAGGTCGCCGTACCCGGTCGCATCAATGCAGGCCGACGCCGCGATCTGCTCGGCCCCGCACCGGCTCTGCGTCCGGACCGACGTGATCGATCCCCGGCTGGTCGCCGCACCGGTCACCGTCGTGTTCATCCAGAGCTCGACGCCGGCTTCGTCGAGCATGTCGAACGCGACGAGCTTGTAGAGCTCCGTGTCCACGGCGGTGCATACCGAATCGTAGTCGTAGCCCCGGGACATCTCGGCGTGCCCGCTCGTGCCCCCGACAGCGGCAAGCCTCTCCACGATCTCAGCCGGGATGCCCCGGACGATCTGACGCTTTTCGACCCCGGGAAACGCCTTCCAGAGATTGTAGTAGCTGTGGAGCGCGGTACCGCCCTCCACGACCAGCCCCCCCGGATACCCCTTGGCCTCCACGAGTATGGTCTTTGCGCCGGATCGCGCCGCGGCGAGGGCCGCAACGACCCCCGCTGTTCCGCCTCCGGCAACGACGACGTCACAGTCGTGAGCCGAGCCTTCCATCAGTTGTCCGCCGGGTTCAGGATCTTCTGGAGACTCTGGCTGATCGTCTTCGCCGCCTTCTCGGCATCGGTCTTCGGCACACGCGCATCCTGCCAGAGGCTCTTCGCGAAAAACGCGCCCACGGTCTGGAGAATGTCCGGTTCCTTGAACACGACGTAGGCGAAGTTCTCCCCTTTCGGTTGGAGGATCGTGAAGCTCGTGTACGTGACCACCGGCTCCTTGCCCATCATGATCCTGTCCTGCCGCTTGGTGACCAGCGAGTCCACTTCCTTGAATCTGTACGGAATCGCGTGCCCGCGATCGCGCATCGCGGGCTCCATGTGCTTACGACTGTAGCTTGCCGGCTCAACGACGACGAACTGCTTGAAGCCGTCCGCCTGGAAGACAATGCCCTCTTCGTTACGATAGATGTCCTTCACATTGTTGTACGATGTGACTTCGTACTTCGTGTAGGTCGTTTCTTCGTCGAAGAACGATGTGATGATGAGCCCGCCCTCGGTCGGGAGCTCACTTGCCATGTATGCCTTGAACAGGTCCTTGATCTGCGCCATGTACCCTCCGAATACCTCCACTATATCTCGCGTTGTCGCCTACGTCAAAACACTTTCCCCCGTTGAGAAAGTCTGCGGCAATTATTACACTTGGCGGGCTATGGCGCCGCATACCGGCCGAGCCTTCATCTCCGCGGAGAAGGCACTCGAGCTCTTCAAGATTGGCCCTGCGGCGTCTCTCCGCGACCTCAATGCCGCCTATAGACGACTCGTTCGACGCTATCACCCGGACTACAACCCGGATCGCCTCGAATGGGCCCATACCTCTATGGTCAAGATCAATGCTGCCTACGACGTAGCTGTCGAGCACCTCGCGGCACTCCGGTATGAGGAGGTTCAGGCCCATCTGGACAAGGAGATCCGCGCGCATGACGAGTTCAACGCACTCTTCTCGAACGTTGCCAACAGGGTCCTTGACGGCGTGTTCACCTACTATCAGTACGGCCTTGAAAACCCGCATCAGCGCAGGTCAGGGACCCCCCGTATCCGCTACCGCAGCGCGGTACGCCGTATCACGGAGGCCGTGACCCAGCTCGAACGCCTGCGCGTACCGAACCCGGTGGACGGAGAGACGCTCGAGGTCTTCACCGGCTTCGCACGCGCATTTCTCCAGTGCATGCAGATCGACCGCACACTCGCACCGACGAGCTCGCGTGAGGAGCACGGGGCGCATCAGCGATACCGCGATGGAAGTCGTGCGCTCGACGCGGCAATCCGGCGCGCGTTCTTCCGCAACGAGCTGTCACCACGCGGCGAGCTCGCCTCACCCCAGAGCCTTGCGCTCAGCCTGAACGAGTACATGTCCGTGGTCACGAACTATCAGAAATCGAGCTGGGTCACTGAGACGGCCATGAAACTATGTCTGCTCGACGCCTTTCAGGCGCTGCTGGCAATCTCGGAGCGGGTCCCGGAACTCGGCCTGTAGCATCGAACCCACGATGCGTGAAGAGACCGGCAAGGCGCTATCGCGTCAGCCGGTCCGGCCTCACTGGTGCGCGACGGTCTGCCTCGCGGCCGCCTCAGCGGCAACGTTCATCCTGGCTACCGCGTGCTTCGCGATCGGTATCCCATACGCCGAACAGCTGGTGTAGTTCAGGCCGATGCTTCGCACGTAGGCGATGTTCTCCGGCTCCGCACCGTGCTCTCCGCAGAGGCCCATGGATATGTCCGGCCGTGTCAGGCGACCTCGTTCAGCAGCGATGTGAATGAGCTCCTTCACCTGCTCTCCGAGTACCTTGAAGGGGTTGGTCTCCAGCAGGTCGAACTCGTTATAGTCGCTGAAGAAGCTGTTGAAATCGTCCCTTGAGAGCCCGTTCGTCGTCTGGGTCAGATCGTTCGTCCCGAAGCTGAAGAACTCCGCGTACTGGGCTATACTGTCTGCGTTCAGTGCCGCGGCCGGAAGCTCGATCATCGTGCCGACCTTGTAGTCGACCGATCTCGCCTTGAACTTCTTCTTGACCTTCTCCTCAATCTCCTTGATTCCGACGATTGCCTTCCCTTCGATCCTTTTGCCGTTGCGAATCGTCTTCATCTCATGCGCGCTCATGATGAGCGGGATCATGATCTCCGGTCTGGGGTTCTTCTTCTCGGCCCTGAGCTTGTAGGCAGCCTCGAAAATCGCCTCCACCTGCATGTTGTAGATCTCGGGGTAGCTGATCGCAACGCGGATGCCACGGTGACCGAGCATCGGGTTGAACTCCTTCAACAGATCGCACCGGCTGCGTACCTCGGCCTCGCTCACTTTGGGATACTGCTTGCGGAAATGCCTGATGAACTCGTCCATGCTCTCACGCGTGTGCGGCAGGAACTCGTGCAACGGTGCATCGAGCAGCCGGATCGTGACCGGCAGGCCGTCCATGATTTTCAGCAGGTCGTAGAAGTCCTTGACCTGGTACTTCTTGAGGTCGACGAGCGCCTTCTCCCGGTCCTCTTTGGTACCCGCGATGATCATCGTTCTGAACTTGAGGATCCTGTCCTCGGCGAAGAACATGTGCTCGGTTCGGCAGAGGCCAATGCCGTGCGCGTGGAACTTCCTCGCGAGCTCAGCGTCCTTCGGCTGATCTCCGTTGCAGTGAACGTCGAAATCCGGCGTGATGTGCGTCTCGCAGATGTCGAGGAACTCGAGCAGACCGCTTCCCTCGGGACTCGGCTTCGTGAGCTCACCCCGCCCGAAATAGACGGTAGGCTCCTCGTAGTACGGCACGTTCACGGTGATGTAGTCGCCCTGCTTGATCGTCTTGCGCCCGATCTTCATCTGCTTGTCGCCCCAGGTGATGTCGGGCTTCACAAGCGCCACTTTCCCGAGACTCCGGGCGACGACCGGGGCATGACTCGCGTACCCGCCTTCGCTCGAGAGGACACCGGTGGCGACCTCGATGGCCTTTACGTCTTCGGCAAAGGTGGCCGGCATCGCGAGGATGAAGTTCGCGTCCTCGTCCTTCTGCACGGCCATACGATACGCCTTGATCAGGTCCTCGGTGTCGAAGTAGACCCGCCCGATGGCGGCGCCTACGGCCCCGGCAATACCCCCGGACTGGCTCCCGGCGTCCTTGACCGAACGAACATCGAGAGCAGGATGGAGCAACTCGCTGAGCCGGCCGGGCTTGATCGTCTCTATGATGTACTTGTCGTCAATGACCTTCTTCTTGTGCAGATCGAGCAGGGTCTTCAGTTCCGCCTGCGCGCTCTTGTTGATCACCTCCATCTGGTCGATGACCCACAGCTTACCCTGTTCTATGGTGAACCGGACTCGTCTGATCTCCCGGAAGTGAGCCTCGAGCTCCGATCCGATCGTGTCGAGCTCGGCCTTGACGGCTTTTGCAATCTTCGAGAGTGGCTTGCCGGAGACCTCGGTGTCGTCGAAGGACCCTTCGAAGAACTCGCCCGTGATGCCGCTCTCCCCCGTGATGATATCCCGGGTATGAAAATACCCGAACAGACTGTTCTTCCCGAAGTTACCGAACACCATCGTCTGAACGAGAATCGCCGAGTCGCTCGAGCTCTGGTTGATCTGGAAGAGTTTGTGGTACGTCTTCAGGACATAGCGGAACTGCTCGTAACAGTCGGTGAACACCTCGTTCGGGAAGACATCGCCGTGCTTCTCGACGGCCCCGAGCACCGCCTTCCGGCTGTCGGTCTTCTCCGCGGCATCATGGAACTCTTTCCTCGCCTTCTCCAGCTTCGTCTTGCGACGCGCCGGAACGCCCTCGGTCAGCAGTTCCATCTCAGCGATGTGAGCGAGCGCATTGCCGAACTCGTGGTAGGCAAACTGCTCCCCGACATATGCGGCGAACCCATCGACCGTCTGGGTAGACAGCCCGATATTGTGGATGGTCGAGAAGGTGTTCACCATGTTCAGCATGGGACTCTCCACGACCTTGATGAGCAATGGATTCGAGCTGCTGTTGAACTCCTTGAGGAAGATCGTCTCCATATCGGAGAGCGGATCCTTGAGCATATCAAAGACACCCGCCTCGTCGGCGGCAATCTGGTTCAACGTATCATTGGTGACGATGAACCCCGGGGAAATGGGCGCCCCGAGCGACGCGAGCTCCATGATGCGCCGACCGCGACTGCCGACCACCTCAAGAATCTCCGGATCACTGAGATACTCAGTACTGCTAAACGAGTAATACTCCTGCATTCCCTCTCTCCATGGTGCGAGCGATCACCAAGGGCGTCGCGACGAAGGCCCTCTCCGGGAGGAAGTCGCAACACCTGCACAGCCCGTCAGAATAGGTCCAGCACCTGGTCGTAGCCGCCTTTCAGGAACGCCTCGAATCGGGGGCTCGCCCCCTCATAGAGGTAGCGCTGCAGCTTGCGGACGTCCTTGATCTCATCGCCCGCGACGCTGAACATGATGGGAACACCATGCTTGACCTTACCCCACTTGAAAAGTGAGTTGATATCGTTGATCCGTTCGTTCTCGTACCATATAAGCACATCGAGCCCGGGGTACTTTGCCTGGTAACTGGCAATAACCTTCTTCCAGGCTTCGACGTTCCCGTTATGGAAGAGCTCGTTCGTCACGACGACCGAGTACTTCGGTGTTATGCGCTTTCTGCTGCCCGCACGCTGGGTCGGCGCATCCACAGCTACGGCAGCCGAGGCCGCCGGTGCTGCCTGAGTCTCGTCAAAACTGGGCACCGCGGCAGCGGGCTTCAGGACCCGCCGATTCCCACGGTATGCGGAATCGTCCTTGACGCTCTTACCGTACAGAACCTTCAGAACGTCGTCGGTCGCTCGTTCAAGTGTCTTCTGATCGAGGGACCCGGTTGCCGGACCCACCAGCATAAGGAAATACTCGTCCTTCACCAGCGGTAGCACGCCGTCCCAATGAGCCGGGTTCGCCGGGTTGATGACGTACAGCCCAGCCTGGGGATGGTAGTAACAGAGAATGACGTGAACCTTGCCCCACTTCGACACGGCCTCGATCACCGGCTGAACGTCCTCGACGGTCTTCTCAAGGTTGTGAGAGCGGGTAACGTAGCCGAGTTTGTCAACCAGAAGTGCGTTCAGAATGGCACGGACCTGGTACCGCTCGAGCGCTCCATCCTCGAGCGCCTCATTGAGGACGTCGGCGAGGTTATACCCCTCGCCGACATCTTCCGCGAACCCATTGACGCTTTTGAAGTGGCGCAGGGCGGTGTTGAAGCCCGCCCTGCGCGAAAGAAGATTCAGTGTGTTTTCCATACCCTACAGTTCTTGGAGATCATCGGAAGACTTCCGGCGGCGGCGTGACGGCGTCACGTCGGCCTTCCCTTTCACTCCGGCATCACTCGACTCCTCGTCATCGGTTGCCGACTCGAAGTGCTGAGCCTCCGGCACCTGGGCGGTGATATCATCGTCCACGGTGGTCATGAAGCTCTGGTTGAGGTCCTCACGAACCGTGCTGCGGCGGCGCTTGAAGGTTGCGAAGGCCGCATCCTGGAAGCCTTTGGAGACACCGTGCAGGAACTCGTTCAGCACGTTCGCCATACCGCTGAGCGTGAACTTCTTTCGCTTGATGCTGGTGATGTCCACGTCGAGAATGAGGCCCGGCTGGATGTGGTACGGGTTGATCAGATAGTCGAACTCCTCGAACTCCCGCCGCAGGAAGTCGATCCGCTTGTCGACCTCGACTCGCTCCTTGGGATTGAGGTGTCCGTATACGGTCGCAACTGTCTCCTGCGAACGGTTGAGCATCTTTTTCAGAAGAGCCTTTTCGTGCAGGTACGTGTTGTTGAGCCGCTCGACATCCGTCTCTTCGGCCTTGATCCGCAGGATCTCGTTCCAGGTCTTCTCGATCTCCTCGTAGAGCGGCTCACCGCTTTCCTGCTTCGCACGCCGAACCCGGCCGCGCATCCGCTTCGCCACGTCATCGAAATCGTTGACCCGCATACCGCTCTTGTTGCTGTCGTACAGTGCGCGAACAACGTCCCAGGCATGGGTGATCTCGTTCTTGAACGCTTCCATCTGCTTGTCGTAGGCGTCCCGCTCCTTCAGCAGCTGTTCCTGATCATAGTACTTCAGCCGCATCTGGTATCGTTCATCCGGCAGGTTTTTGACGTCCGTGTCCTCGTACTCGCGCACGATGAGCTCGCGAGCATTCTTCAGGTTCTCGATGTACTGGTAGCCCATCTTCGAGGTGTCGAGAATCGAGGTAAGCGAGTTGATCGCCGTGTTGAAGCCACGGTTACGGATGTTCTCCGCATCGATGATCTTCTTGATGTTCTCACGGATATTCAGCGGATCGAACTCCTTGGGATCGATCTCCGCCCGCAGGCCCTCGATCTTCTCGACGAGCTCCTTCGCCATGAAGGTGTACCGCTTTGAGCTCTCGTCCTCCGCATCGTCGTCCGTGTAGTTGGGAACGCGCTTGATCTTCTCGAAGATCATCTCGCTGTCGGTCAGCTCATCCTTGCCCTCATCAACGAGCTCATCCTGATAGCGTTCGACTTCCTGCTCGATCAGCGTCGTGATCGTCTTGGAGATCTGATCCTTGATGAGGAACTCGACGGTGACCTGATACTGGAAGATCGGGCTGATGAGCTCCGAGTCGAGGATATTGACCGAGAGCTTGACGTCGCTGACGTTCTTCGGCTTGTGAAGGTTGTCCTTGAACGCACACTTCACGATCGAGTACGCGTTTTCGCCCCGGATGAAGGCACCGACGTCGGCCTTCTGCCGCAGCAGCGCATTGGTGTCGTTCTCCAGATCGTTCATCCCTCGCTGGATGTGTCCCTGGAGATGGCCGTACATATTGACCATCGACTTCTCGATCTCTCCGGTGTTGAACTTGTCGGCGCCACCGATCTGATCGAGCATCTCGGCGATCTCTTTGGGCGAGTAGCGCGCAAGGGCCTTGGACTCTTCCTTGTCGATGAAGTTACGAACCTTCTTCACCATCTCATCTTCAGAGGTAACGATGTACCGGTTGAACATGTTCTGGTAATTCTGGTTGTAGTAGTTGTAGAGCTTTTCCTTCAACCCACCCATGACGTCGAGCTGCTCGAGCACTTCGTTCGGCAGCTTGACCTGAATGTCCTTGAGGATGTTTTCTACCTCTTCAGCGATGACCTGCTTGTACTCGTCCTTCTGGCTTCGCCCTTCCTGGGCCAGACTGTTGCGTGATCCAACAGCTGACGGCTTGCGAGGGTGAAATACGTTTGGACTCCTCGGGATATCGGACATACTAACTCCTTCCTGGTGGTGGTATTGGGCGACAGCACTACGCTCCGCCCGGCTCTCGTTCTCCCCGGCCTAAGTATAATACACTTTCCCACGTTAACAACTTTTTACCCCTTCTCTCCTCCTTCGGTCTACTCGCCCCAACGATCAAGGGTCTCATCGACCAGGCGGGTAAAATTCTCGGTGTGCGACGCCTCGCCGAGAACCGCCAGCGACTCGGCAATCTGTGACCGACGCGCGTCTCCGGTGGCCTGGTCCTCATACTCGGATACGAGTCGCGTGTACCGGTCGTAGTCGCTGCGCAGACGAGCCACCATGTACCGGACAGTGATCTCCCACAGAGTGTCGCCCCGCACTACAGTGTAGCGCGTGCC
>SKZO01000323.1 GCA_007127335.1 Spirochaetales bacterium
ATGGGCATGTCCCGGTCGAAGCTCTCCGTATTCGTCCAGCATGCCATGCCGTGGCGGTCCGCGAGTCTCCGGTTGGCCTCGAGAAACGAGGTGAGCTCACGAAAACCCACGTGTCCGTCCTGGAACGCCACGATATCCACGCTGCCGCGGATCGCCGCGAAAATGCCGTCCCACTCGCGTTCGTGTGTCTCAACCGTGATCCCTTCGTCACGAGAGCTCTCCGTCGCGTACTGGCTGATCGCCTTGGGACCATCAATATAGGGCGAGATCATGACGGGCAGTCCGCCTGATACCGCCTTGCAGCCGGCGCCAAGTCGCGCGTACAGGTCTGCGATCCCCGGGACCGCCCGGCTGCACTCCTGGGAGAGGTACCAGCCCGCGAAGGCACGCGAGGAGCCGTACCGTGCCCAAGCCTCATCGATCACCGCCAGGTTGATTTCCACCTCTCTCTCGTAATCTCCCCCAACCCAGTACCTGCCCGAGTCGTAGAGGCCCAGGTAGAATGCCATGCCGTGCTCCTCGCTGAGCTCGAGGAACATCCTCACCAGATCGACCGGAGGACGGAACGCGGCTTCATCCGTCATGAGGCGATCCGAGGGGTATGTGAGCCAGTCACGGTAGCCGCAGCGGATCAGGACGACCGTGTCAATGCCCGCACGTCTCATGTGCCCGAAGTCGGCATCCCACTCCTTCGGTCCCCAGTTCTGGTGCGGGATGTCGTGACTGATCTCGTCGAGGAAGGTCGCGCGGATCCTCATGGAGTGTCCGCTCCTGCACCGTCCGGGCCGTCGGTCTGTTCAAGGGCGCACGAGATCTCGTACGTGCCCGACCCCAGCTCCGCCTCGACGGTCCCGTAGCCGCCGTCCGCGAACGCATGGGGCCTGGCCTCACCGCGGTGGACCGTGAGCGACGCCCTTTGCGAGCAGGGCAGAACGACCCGCGCGGTCGTGTTCGCCGGTATTGAGAAGGTGTACCGGATTCGACCGTCTTCGCGTTTCCATGCACTCTCGATCAGTCCGCGGACCGAGTGATAGCGGCCTGAAGCATGCGTGAACGATCCGCCCGGTCGGGGAGCGATGGTGAAGCGCGAGAACCCCGGTGAGTCCGGGTCCGAATCGATACCGGCCACCGTGTCGAGGAGCCAGCTGACCACCGCGCCGTACGTGTAGTGGTTGTGACTCGCCGACGGAACCCCCTCTTCGTCTATGCCGGTCCAGGTCTCCCAGATGGTCGTCGCGCCCTTCGTCACCGGGTAGAGCCAGCCGGGGATGGATGTCTGTTCGACCATGCCGTAGGCAACGCTGGCGTGACCCTTGTCGCTCAGTACCCGGCAGATGTACGGTGTCGTGAGGAAGCCCGTCCCTATTCGGTATCCGTTCTGCGCGACCATCCCGGCGAGCTCGTCGATCGCGGCCTGCTGCTCGGGCTCGCTCAGCAGACCGAGCGCGACCGGGCGGACATACCGGCACTGCCGGCCGGACCTGATGCGTCCTTTCTTTGTGAAGTTGTGGCGGTACGCCTTCGCGGCGTTCTCCGCGAGCTTTCCGTATCGCTTCGCCTCGTCAGGCTTCCCCAGCTCGTCGGCGACCTCGGACAGCAGACGGCTCGAGTAGGAGAGGTATGCCGTCGCGACCTCCGGTTCGGAGAAGAGTACTCGCCTGATGATGCCCGCTGCGACCTTCTTGAGCGGAGTGTCGGGCTCGAGCCACTCCCCCCAGTGATACTTCGTGTCCCACGTGTACCGGCGAAACGGATTCGGCTTCAGACGCCGGATCCAGTGGGTCTTCCGGGCACAGGCTGCTTCGTAGTCGACCCACGCCTTCATGCTCTCCCACTGTTCCTCGAGAACGGACCGGTCCCCATGGATCTTCCAGACGACCCAGGGAACGATCACCGCCGCGTCGCCCCATCCCGCAGAGCCCTCCAGCCTGCGCATGAACCAGTTGTCGAGGCCGACCGCGGGCGAGATATTGGGCACCATCCCGTCCTCACGCTGCTCGGCCGCAAGGTCACGCAGCCATTTCTTCAGGAACGCCGGGCTCTCCATCAGGTACGATCCGGTTCGCGAGTAGACCTGGATGTCACCGGTCCAACCGGCGCGCTCGCGTTGCGGACAGTCGGTGGGGATGTCCACGAAGTTGCCTTTCTGACTCCACAGGGCGTTCAGGACGAGGCGGTTCACGAGATCGTTGGAGCAGGAGAAGAATCCCGTCTCCGCGATGTCGGAGTAGACGGCGTGCGCCGTGAAGCGTTCCGGCAGCACCTCTCCCGGCCAGTTCTCGAGCAGGACGTAGCGGAACCCGTGAAAGGTGAACAGCGGCTTGAAGCTCTCGGGACCCGTGCCGGCGAGAGTATACGTCACCTTCTGGAAGTCCGAAGGGTTGCGTCCGAACTCCAGGTTTTTCATCGTGAAGTTGCCGTGCTCGTCGAGGACTTCCCCGTGGGTGAGCGTTACCGTCCGGCCGGGCTCGCCGTCGACGGTGAACGAGACATACCCCGCGATGTTCTGGCCGAAGTCGAGCACCGTGCTACCGTCCGGCGTGGTGAGCACCCTGGGCCTGAATGTCTCGTGCTCGCGCACCACGGGCGCGTCGGTGCCCGTGAGCTGTTCATAGCCGTGATCGCGGAGGGCTACCGCGTGCCGGCTTTCGGGCTTCCGCCGGGCGTCGACTCGCAGCCCGTCCTTCAGATCGTTCTCGCGGATCGGCCCGTCCTGACTCGCCTCCCACCTCTCGTCGGTGGCGCAGGCCACCGCCCGGGTCCCGTTCAGCGAGACTTCGAGCTGCGCGAGCAGTGCGAGCCTCTCTCCGTACACATTGCGCGATCCGAACACTCCCACACGGCCGCGATACCACCCGTCACCGAGCGTGACTTCAATGCGGTTCTCTCCGGCCACCAGCAATTCACCAACGTCCCAGGTCTGCACCTGGAGTCTGTGGCGGTACGAGGTGCATCCCGGAGTCAGCACGGCATCCGTCACCGGCATGCCGTTGAGCAGAGCCCGGTAGAGCCCGTGCGCCGTGATGTAGAGGCGGGCATGCTCCGGCGCCTCCTCAATCGTGAACGACCGGGTGAGGACCGACGCCGGGTACCGGGTGTCCGGGTCGATCGCCTCCGGCTCTGGATCAATCCACTTCGCCTGCCAGTCCGCCGGCTGCAGGAGTCCCAGCTCGAACGAGGCCCAGTCGCTCCATTCCCCTTCGGTCCCCGCTTCATCCCAGGTCAGTACCTGCCAGTACACCAGGTCTCGGCTTCCGAGCTCCGCTCCGGCGTACCGGACGTTCAGCTGCCGGTCGCCTTCGACCCTCCCGCTGTCCCAGAGACAGGTGTCCGTTCCCGACGGTTCCCGGTAGCAGCGGATGCGCCACGCCGTCTGCCGCCGGCCGTAGCCGTCCGCCGCGACTTCCCATGAGAAGCTCGGTCTGGTGTCACTGATCCCCAGGGGATTGTCCAGGAAGCTGGTCCGTAGTCGTACTGCCTTCACTGTTCCCTCCGTCTCCATCGACTATCGCTCGAATCCGCCTCCTGTCAAGGGGGCGATCGACGGTCTGCGCGCCTTTGGCCTGAACGGCGTGGCTGCGAAGCCTTGGCGACTTCGCCCGTACCGGGTACGATGGCGCATGGACGCATACGAAGCTCTGATTACCCGTCGCAGCATCCGGAAGTATCTGGACAGGCCGGTGCCGGCGGAGGCAATGGAGAAGATCCTCGAAGCTGCGATGCAGGC
>SKZO01000004.1 GCA_007127335.1 Spirochaetales bacterium
ATCCCTGCGTTGCCGACCCCTGCATCGCCGTCACCGGGACCGGCTATCTTCGACGGTGATTCCGGCACAGGCCGGGCAATACCGAACGGTTGGGTCCCGACCACCGTGTCGCCCTGCCCGCGCAACTCTGCACGAACATAGACACCAGGCGTCTTCAGATCGTTCAGGTCGATGAGCGCTTCGAGAGAGACAACCGTCCCCTCGGATATCCAGCGGATCGACTCGTACCCGTGCGCCACCATCTCGATCGTACCGGCACGATCGTCCACCCGGATCGACTCAATGGACGGAACGCTCGGCCCGGCATGTCCCTGCGGGGCGTAGACGAAGAAACTCAGACCATGCTCCATGCCGTACCGGATCGATTCGAGGGACAGGTCGGGCAGCACCATCACGTTCCAGTTTCGACCCACCTGAGACAGGGAATGCGCATCGTCGTTGGAGAAGCCCCATACGGCCCGATCCGGCATGGTCTCGGTGAGAATGGCATCCCAGAGCCTGCGGTCGTGCGGGTACCGGTCGCCGAGGTTGTAGATCTCGAGGCCAATTAGACGTTCATGCCCACGGTACAGACCTACGTACCACTCAGTGGAGAAACCGTACCGTCCCGGGTGGAAGAGAACCACGAGCCCGTCCGCTGCCGCAATGGCATTGAGCGAGGCGGCGACTGTCGTAGTACCCTCGTGGCCGGTGAAGAAGCTTCCCATGTGATGGTGCATTGAAAGCTCGTTCCCCTGGATGGAGACCATACCGAGCTCTGAAGGGTCACGGTTCTCGTACCCGATGTTCTCCGAACTCACACGCGAAGCACGCACAAACGGGTTCAGCGAGTTCGGGTTGGGTTCCTGAACTGCGAACTCCGTCCATGGGTAGCTCACCCAGTCGTGATCGGTGACGGCCAGTATAGAATAGCCAAGTTCGTGATAGGCATCCACCATTGCGTGCGGTTGCGCAAGCCCATCGCTATTGGTCGTGTGGGTGTGGAAGTTCGCCTTGTGCCGCCCATGTGACTCCCAGTCGACCGTTCGGTACGGGTTCGTGATTTCCCAGACGGGAGGCTGATCAACCCCATCGACCGCTTCATGGATGGTCTGCTCGACTCCCGGCATCGACTCGGCCTGCACCGGCTGCTCATCGATCTCGAGCACCGGTGCGGGCTCACATGCGCAGAAGACCGCAGACGCCGCCACCATCAAGGCGATTCGGGGGAACGCGAACACTCGTGCCATGACGCCCGGGAATCTATCGCGG
Source organism: Spirochaetales bacterium (assembly GCA_007127335.1). Taxonomy (GTDB): domain Bacteria; phylum Spirochaetota; class Spirochaetia; order DSM-27196; family SLST01; genus SLST01. The sequence continues at coordinate 1,252 of SKZO01000004.1, forward strand.
CGGAGCCTCCCTGTCCATCGGACAGCTCAGTTCCCTCGCCTTTTTGGTATTCTTAAGAAGAGAGGGGAGAGCTGAGCGCAATGCCACGAACCAGACCGGAGACGAACCTGTGAGACGAGTCCGCATCCTGCTCATCGCGAGCATCACCATACTGTCGACATCAATCCTGCTCTACACCCTGCTCGCGAGAACCGCGACGCCGGCGCCGTTCGGTCACCCGGGCCTGGACGCCGCGGTCCGCGACGCATTCGAACACCAGGGAGGCAGGGTCGCGAGAAACGATCTTGAGCGACTCATGGAGCTCGACGCATCGGAGCGTGGGATCGACTATCTCGAAGGGGTCGAGCGAATGCCCAATCTGACTCGCCTCAACCTCCGCGGGAACCGGATCACCGATCTCTCGCCGCTTGCCACGCTCTCACGTCTCCAGTCGCTCGACCTCGGAGACAACAACATCGTCGACCTCGCGGACGTCAATCTTGACACTCTCTCACGGCTCCCGGAGCTGCGCGAGTTGACGCTCCGCGACAACCGTGGGGCGTCGCACCCGGAGCGGCCGGGCGAGCACGAGCGTGTTGCTGATCTGTCCGCTCTCGCGGCCCTCGAGGCGCTTCAAGTACTCGACCTGTCCGACAACCACATTGAGGACGTCACGCCCCTCGGCCGGCTCGTGCGGCTTCGCTCGCTCGATCTCAGCGCTAACAGACTCGCTGAGGACGCACTCTCGGCTCTCTCTTCGCTTCGGCGGCTCGAAGACCTGAACGTACGGGACAACAACGTGCGCGATCTCTCCGGCCTGAGCGAGCTCACGACGCTCCGGTACCTGAATCTCCACTCGAATACGGAGGTGCTGTCGATCGTCCCGCTTGCCGGCCTGAGTTCGCTGGAAGAGCTGATTCTGCGCAACGTATCGATCGGGGATGACGTGCGCGTACTGCGAGAGCTTACGTCACTGCGTCGGCTCAACGTTCGCAACACCGGCATCCGCGACCTGACCGTCCTCGCCGATCTGATGGCCGAAGGCGCGCTGCAGGACGACCCGGCGGCGCAGATCTTCGCCGAGGTCGACATTCGCGAAAACCCGGTTCCTGAGGTTGGCGACGGCTCCGGGTACCGCGTTCTCGCTGAGTACTGGCCGAACATCGCACGGCGCCACCCCCAGGAGCTTCCGCAATGAAGCGCCTTCGGCGCCGGCTGCCGCTCGCGTTGTTTCTCGTACCGTTCCTGACAGGCTGTGCCGGGAGCGACAGTGCCGACCCGCCGGGCGTCTACGAGGCCGACTTCAACGGGTATCGGGGCACCGTGGCGAGTCTCCCTGACGGCATGTTCGTGACCGGAGAGAACCGTGACGGCGAACGCCCCGGCGATGCGTTCTACCCGTTCACGGGAGTCAGCAGCACCGACCCCGAGCGTGCGGACCAGTTTCTCGGGTTCGGCACGTTCACGGCGGACGGGCGGGACTATTCGTTCGGAATCCGCGAGCGCGGGGATGTTGACCTGCGCGACGCCCGTCTCTTTCTCGAGTACTCCAACGAGACCGGCCGGACGGTTCACGGGTTCACGGTTTCCTACGACGTGGAAGTCTGGTTGCACGGTGAACGCGACAACCGCATACGTCTGAAGTACCACACCGCCACGACAGGTTACGGTTCGATCGACACCATCGTGTCGACGGCGAATCCCCGGGGGGCCGCCGGCCCGGATGAGGCCGGCACCGTGCTCGACGGGCGGCTGGACGAGAACCGCACCACTGTCACCGTCGCATTCCTGATGTCCGAGCTGCGTGGCATGAGCGAGCACGGCCTCGATGCGTTCGCACCGCTCGAGCCGGGTGAGCGCGCCTACTTTCGATGGCAGTACTCGAACGGTGAAGTCACCGACGGTTCGATACGCAGCGCCCTGGCACTGAACAACATCCGCATAGAGCCCATCTTCGACGCCGAGCCGGAGCGCCCACCCGCGGCGATCGCATTCAGCCATGCTCCGGGCTTTCATCCCGACTCCTTTCACCTGCGCCTGGAGAGCTCCCTGCCGGAAGCGACGATCTACTACACGACCGACGGCTCGCCGCCCGATCCGGCCCACACCATGACCGACGAGGAATGGGAGCAGCTGCCTCGCGAGTCCCGAAGACGCACGCGCGTGTACCGCGAGCCGCTGGACATCGGTAGGCTGATCGAGCGCGACAACGATATCTCCACGATCGAAACCTCGTACCCGATCGAACGGCACGCCTGGACGGAGCCCCCTGAAAACATCCCTAAGGCTGCCGCCGTGCGTGCGATCGCGATCTCAGGGGATTCGCGTTCGGCCGGACGTACGGCCACCTACTTCATGTCGCCCGACGGCGAGAACCATCACCGGATGCCGGTCTGGAGCATCACTACGAGCCGGGACGGCCTCTTCCATCCCGAGTACGGGATCTACGTCGTCGGTGAAGGCGAGGTGGCAAACTACGACCAACGGGGAGTCGA
>SKZO01000146.1 GCA_007127335.1 Spirochaetales bacterium
CTTCATGGATGTTCGAGAGAAACGCCTGCTCTCGGGGTCGTAGAACCAGAGGTTCTCGTCCACCCGCAGATAGCCCTGCCCTCGCATGGTGGAGGGCGCCTGTACGAGCATGAGAAACTTGTCCTCGCGATCCCGGCGGAACATCTGAACCACCTGTCGCGTTACCCCCTGTGCAGGATCCTCGGTGATGATGGTGACAACCGAAGCGAAGTCGCCTTCTCCAAAGGTGCTGAGTTCATCGATGCGCTCGAGGATCGCCTGGGCGTCCTCCAACGCGAGCGCATTCCCCAGAGCAGGTCTGACGGCGGCAAGGAGCAGGAGCGCGCATGCCGCCGCGACCCGGCGCCTCGTACGACATCCCTGTCTTCTCGATGTGATCATGGAGTCCTCCTCAATAGCTCGTTCTCAGTGCGTCTGCCGGGTGGATGAGCGCCGCCTGCCGGGCCGGCAGATACGCCGACAGGAGAGTGACCGCGGTAAGCACCGCAAGGGTGCCCAAGAGACTCAGCGGGTCAAACACAAAGACAAACCTGCCGCCGTCGAGGAAGACCGCGAGAGGCGTCTGGGACCCTATCGGGATGCTCGAGGCAACCGCAGCAGCGAGGAAGGCGGCAACGAACCCCACGAGCGCTCCGCCGAGAGCGAGCGCAAGCGCCTCGAGCAGCACGAGCTCCCTCACCTGTTCACGCTGCATGCCGAGCGCACGTATGGTGCCGAACTCGTTGGTTCGTTCGATCAGGATCATTCGGAACGTGTTCAACAGTCCGACCATCGTGATCGACAACAGCACGACGTAGAGCGCAAGCGACGCATAGCCAAGGACGTCGAGCATCATCATGAGCGGCTCCATGACGTCGTGGATCGTCGTCACCTCGAAGCGTGTTCCCTCCCACCGCGTCGACTCTTCAGCCCTGGCCGGCGCCATACTGCTCATGCTGCCTACCATTGCACCGGGCCCGATTCCCGCGCGCCCGATTCGATCCGCCTGCTCGCCGAAGACCGATGGCGGCCTCGTCGTGAGTCGACCGCGGGCGGAGAAGTGGCCGGCGACCGTTTCCGCAACGTCGGTCACAGCCGCGGTGCCGCTGACCGCGAGTATTGCCTGCTGGTACTGGTTGGTCCCCATCCCCAGCAGGCGGTTGAGGTAAGCTTTGTCCGCATAGACCGTATCTATCCCGATCAGCCCCGAGTCGCCGAGCAGGCCACCGACTGTGAACTCGCCCACGTTGAGTTGCCCTGCGATCCCGGTGAGGCGAACGAGCACCGACTCGCCGACGCGAACACCGAGCTCGGCGGCGAGAGGAACGGGAAGCATGATGGTCGAAGGATCCGCGAGCGAGCGCGTCTCGCCCTCGACGACATCCAGTCTCTCCACGAGCCGCGTCTCGGCATCCCAGTCGACGCCCGTGAGCGATACCGGCCGCACGCGCGATACGAAGATCATCTCCCCGAGCGCGGTCGAGCGGTAGAAGACCGAATCGACGCGATCGCCGACGAGACCGAGCGCCTCCTCGAGCGTCGCCTCGTCGCTCACCAGCGATACGAGGCTTCCGGCAGCCGTTACCTCGCGTCCTTCCACGTAGACATGCCCGCCAAGCAGCTCGAGGACACGACCGCGTGCGGTATGAATCAACCCTTCGGTAAACCCCTGGGCAATCGAGATGGTCATGACTCCAAAGCCGATCGCGCCGACGAGCAGAATCGACCGCCTCCTCTGACGGAAGACGTTTCGCAGGGCCATCCGAGCCGTGGAGCCGAGTCGTCTCATGCCGCCCTCACTTCGCATGCATCGCCGCGACCGGCTCGATTCGCAGCGCCACCGCGACGGGGTAGAGGCTCGACATCACACCGGCAACAACGACCGCGGCCAGCGACGAGAAGATCGAACCGGGCGAAACCACGGGGTTGAGCGTCGGTCCGCCCATGAATATCTGGGCAATCTGGTTGTCCGACTCGATACCCACGGCGCCGATCAGCGCCGTGATGCCGGCACCAGCGCCAATCCCGATCGCCCCAAAGACCACGGCAATCATCAGCGTCTCCATCACGATCATACGCCTCACGAAGGCCCTCTGCGCCCCGATCGCACGCATGGTGCCCACCTCCGCGATGCGTTCGGTGACCGAGATCACGAGCGTGTTCATAATAATGATGACCGCGACGATCGCGACCAGCACGACCAGCACGGTGAACACGGTCCGCAGTGCGAAGGTCAGCGACGCGACCTGCCCCGCCCCTTCGAGCCACTCGAAGGCGACGAGGTCGAGACCGGCTGCCTCGAACTCGCGGTTGAGCGCTTCGGCCGCACGGCGGCTCTGCCGGTCGTCGTCGAGTCTGACGAGGATGTAGTGCCACGTGTCCGGGTCGACGCCGCTGACCCTCGGGCCCGTGTCTTCGTGCCCGAAGCGTGGACCGGCTTCGGAGGCGGCCGCGGTGGCCGGCACGTCAAACAGGTCTCCGCCAAAAAGATCGTCCTCGTTCACGGCGCCGAGCCCGGCCTGCTCCGCCGGGGTGAGGAGCGCCTCCACGTTCGCAAGGCCGGTCATGCCGTTCAGGGTGCGGGCGCTTTCGGCGTCGAGAAAGGAGATAAACTCAAGCGGCATCGTCGCGTTCCGGAACCGGAAGACCCCCACGATTTCCACCTCGCGTATGCGAAGCCCGTGCATCTCGCTGGGCGCCGTCAGCAGGACCCGATCACCCACCCCGATTTCGCGGTTCAGCGAGTCGGCGAGCATCTCCAGGGTACGCTCGCTGATCACGAGCCCACGGTCACCGGTCGCGAGGAACTCGCCGGCGAGAAGCTCCACATTGTCCGGGAAGAAGCCGCGATAACGGTCCGGGTCTATCCCGTAGAACTGCATCAGACCGAATCCTTCGCCGTCCGCCTGCGTGAGCGCGAGACCGGTGATCATGGGAGTCACCGCCTGCACCCCGGGCCACGAGGCGAGAAACTCCATCGTCGATTCGAAGTCCGGGATGGACGGCGTAGCCCGGCCGTACGCCTCGGGATCTACATCCGGCGTGAGCATGGGCAGCTGCACGCCGCCGGCCGCGACGATCACGTGGCCGGTGTAGTTCGCGGTGTAGTTCGCCCGCACTCCCGCGGTAGCCGTGTCGATCACCGAGTTGCCCACGACGAGCACGAGCATGCCCACGGCGATGAGCGAGCCAATGATGAGCGTCTTGGTCCTGTGCTGCCGCAGGTTGCGGTAGGCGATCTTCGCGAGGAGGGTCATGATCTCGCCGGGCGAATCTCACAGCGTGGATTTATTATAGTTTTCATCGGGTTTTTCCCTCGCTCATAACGTACCGCTCCAGCGGGCCGCGGGCAACCGCTGGTAGCGCCACCGCGGCTCGTGCGCTATGATGGAGCGATCATGTCAGAGCTGAGAATCGGTGGTTCGGACCCGCTGCGCGGGGTCGTCACCGGAGCGTGGCGCATCGGTCGAGGACGAATGAAGGACACAGGCGCGGCTCCAGGATGATCGTAACGAGAGAGATGATCGACCCTAAGATCCGTCTCAGGGGACGAATCGTCGATCTGATCAACACCAGGTCCACAGAGAGGCAGTACCTGAAGCACGTCCGCCGGACTCGGTACACCATGCGATTGCTCGCTGGACGAAGCCTCGCCGGGGTGCACTCACAGGAGATCCGAGTCCCGCGCAGTGACGGCGGATCGACGATTCGCGTTCGAGTCATGAGCTCCC
>SKZO01000288.1 GCA_007127335.1 Spirochaetales bacterium
GGGTACGATGGCGCATGGACGCATACGAAGCTCTGATTACCCGTCGCAGCATCCGGAAGTATCTGGACAGGCCGGTGCCGGCGGAGGCAATGGAGAAGATCCTCGAAGCTGCGATGCAGGCGCCTTCCGCGGTCGATACGCAACCGTGGCACTTCGTCGTGATCGACGACGTCAATCTTCTCCGCGAGATACCTTCGGTCCATCAGTACGCGAAGATGGCCTCGCACGCCCCGTGCGCGATTCTCGTCTGCGCCGACCCCGAACTCGCTCACGGCCCCGGATATGTGCCGCAGGACTGCTCTGCCGCGACGCAGAACATCCTGCTCGCTGCCCATGCCCTGGGGCTTGGGGCGGTGTGGTGCGGCGTCTACGCGGTGCCCGATCGCGAAGCCGGTTTCCGGTCGCTCCTCTCGATCCCCGCGTCGGTTCAGCCCTTCTCCCTCGTCATCCTCGGCTATCCCGACGAGTATCCGGCCCACCCGGATCGGTTCAGGCGGGACCGTGTCCACCGGAACGGCTGGTAGGCCGCCGTGCCCGGTACTCTCCGCCCGGACGTCCTGCTCATCACCGTAGAACACTGGCCGCCGCCTCCTGCGAGCGGTGTCAGCGTCGGCGCCTGAAACCCGAACGATTTCTCAAGGAGACGAGATGCGCGCAATCATGATCATGTTCGATTCACTGAACCGCCGTCACCTGCCGGCCTACGGCTGCGACTGGACGCACGCGCCCAACTTCACGCGTCTGGCCGAGCGCACGGTCGTGATGGATACCTCCTACGTCGGAAGCATGCCGTGCATGCCGGCGCGGCGGGAGCTGCACACCGGTCGGCTCAACTTTCTGCATCGCAGCTGGGGCCCGATCGAGCCGTTCGACGATTCCATGCCGGAAACCCTCAAGACCAACGGCGTTCATTCCCACCTCGCGAGCGACCACTACCATTACTGGGAGGATGGCGGGTCGACCTACCACGGCAGGTACGCCACCTGGGAGAGCGCCCGCGGCCAGGAGGGCGATCCGTGGAAGGGGCACGTGTCCCCCGGGCAGCCTCCGGAGAGCCTGAACAACCGCCGGCAGGGTAATGCGGGAAGCCCCACCGTCGCGCAGGACTGGGTCAACCGCGAGTACGCCCGTGAGGTGGAGGACTTCCCGCAGGCGCAGACGTTCGCGAACGGTCTGCATTTCCTCGAGACCAACAAGGACACCGACTCGTGGTTTTTGCAGATCGAGACGTTCGACCCGCACGAGCCGTTCTTCTCGCACCCGCGGTTCAAGGAGCTCTACCCGCACGCCTACGACGGGCCCCATTTTGACTGGCCTCCGTACCGGAGGATCAGCGAGGCGCGTGAGGTCGTCGAGCACATGCGCATGGAGTACGCCGCGCTTCTGTCCATGTGTGACTACCACCTGGGCCGCATCCTCGACTTCATGGACGAACACGCGATGTGGGACGATACGATGCTCATCGTCAACACCGACCACGGCTTCCTCCTTGGAGAGCACGGCTGGTGGGCGAAGTGCGCGATGCCGTTCTACGACGAGGTCGCGCGAACCCCCCTCTTCGTCTGGGATCCCCGGATCGGACACGCGGGCGAGCGTCGGAAAAGCCTCGTGCAGACGATCGATCTCGCACCCACGGTGCTCGACTTCTTCGGGATTCAGCAGGCCGACGCGATGCTCGGGCGCCCGCTGCGCGGAGTGCTGGCCGACGACGCACCGGTGCGCGAAGCCGCGCTCTTTGGCATTCACGGCGGTCACGTCAATGTCACCGACGGCCGGTACGTCTACATGCGCGCGCCCGCGACCTCTGAGAACTCGCCTCTCTACGAGTACACGCTCATGCCGACTCGCCACGGCGGGGGACGGGCGTTCATCGAGCCGGATCGTCTCGGGCGCGCGACGCTCGTGAAGCCGTTCGCCTTCACGAAGGAGTGCCCGCTCCTGCGCGTTCCCGGTCTCAACGAGCGGTACAACATGTCCGCCTTCGGCACCATGCTCTTCGACACGCACGATGATCCGGGGCAGGAGCGGCCGCTCGATCTGCGCACCGCAGATGCCGTAGCGATAGAGCGGCGGATGACCGAGCAGATGGTAGCCCTCATGCGCGAGAACGACGCGCCGCCGGAGCAGTACGAACGGCTCGGGCTTCAGGCGTAGTCCTCGCTGCGGAGTCGAAGCACCGGTTCACGCGGCACCTGGCGAAAGAAGTGTGTTGAAAGAAGTATGTTGATGGAAAAATTCAGCAACGGGCTCGCAGGCTTCCATACGCTCAGTGCGGCTTTCCCGGCGAGACGACGTGTGCGATAATGGCGGCCATGAACGAAGCCGACCTCTTTTCGCCGCTTTCCCGTGAGGACGTCAAAGCCGCAGTCGAGGGCGGTGATCCGCCCCGCATCCCGCTCGTCCGTGCCAAGTGGTGGGGCGAAGGGCTCGAGGAGCAGTACGGAACCGAGCTCGCGCGTTTCGACCGCATACCCGAAGACGTCGTGCATCTCTGGATCGCCAACCCGGTAGACCCGGCACGGATGAACCTCTCGTGGGAATGGAGCGCGGAAGGCGCCCACGATGCGCGTGTCGTGATCGACGATTGGGCGAAGCTCGACGAGTTCATCGAGAAGCTCCCGGATCCGGCGGTTGACCCCGTCTGGGACGAGTTGGAACAACGGGCGTCGGCAGCCCACGCAGGCGGGCGGTACCTCATGTGGGGGTTCTGGAACCTCTTTTTCGAGCGGCCCTGGAGCCTCCGCGGCATGCAGAACCTCATGATCGACTACTACACGGAGGTCGAGAACATCCATCGCCTCCACAACGCCATGGCGGACCAGTACATCCGTTACGCAGAGGAAGCAGCGCGTCGGCTTCGACCCGACGGTTTCTGGACGAGCGACGACCTTGGGCACCAGACCGGCCCCATGATGAGCCCGGAGATCTTCCACGAGCTCATCTACCCGTACTACTGCCGGGTGGGCGAGGCACTGCGAGGCGCACACATGCACTTCTGGCTGCACAGCTGCGGCGACAATACGTTGCTGCTCCCGGACCTGATCGACGCCGGAGTCGATGTCTTTCACCCGGTGCAGAAGCACACGATGGATGAGCGCGCGGTAGCGGATCGGTTCGGCGGGAAGATCACCTTCCTTGCCGGCATTGACGTGCAGCACGTCCTGCAGGAGGCAACCCCCGACGGCGTGCGTGAGGAAGTGCGGTTCGTGATCGACACCTTCGACCGCGCCGACGGACGGATGTGCATCGCCGCGGGGAACGGCATCGTCGGCGGAACTCCCATCGACAATATCGACGCGTTTCTCGACGAAGCGATTCGCTACGGCGCGAAGCACCGCCGCGGATCGTGACCGTGGAGACGGTCCGCGCGCCGGATCACGTCACCAGATATGCGATAATAATCGCCACGACGAGGGCGGCGATCAGGACCCAGAACGCTACCCCAAGGTACTTCTCGGTTTCCTGCTTCGCTTCGATCTCAGCCTGAACCTCCCGGTAGTGACGTGGAGAGCGCTCGGCAATTGCTCCAATAAGAAGGAAGATGAGTAACGTCACCACAAGCCCGGGCAACCAGTACACACCAAGGATGGCCGGACCGTAGGGCCCTATCCAGAGGCTCCCGGCCCACGCGAACAGGAAGAAGAGCAGAAACACCACGACGAAACCGGGAATCCGCTCCCGATCGCCAAACAGAGCGCCAAAGA
>SKZO01000001.1 GCA_007127335.1 Spirochaetales bacterium
GCCGTCATCGACGCGGAGCCTATCGTATCCGTCTCTGCGATCAGCGCACTCGAGATCGCACTGAAGGTCCGATCCGGCAAACTGGATCTCCCCGTCCCGGTCGCCGAATGGTGGGACCGGGTAGTCGCCCATCACCGACTGGGAGTCGTCGAGGCCAGACCGGCGATCCTGATACGAAGCACGGAACTGCCCCCGCTCCACAAAGATCCCGCGGACCGGATCATCATCGCGACCGCTCTGCACACGCGCGCCCGAGTCGTTACCTCCGATTCGCGGTTCGCCGATTACGGCGTTGAGACGATGCTATAGTCAGGGAGCTACCGGAGCGTCCAGCCGACCATGCCTCGCACGTAGTAGCGCTGCAGGAACGCGAAGATCAGAATGGGAACGGACACAACTATCACGGTGCCCGCGGAGAGTAGTCCCCAGTCTACGAGATGAGTACCCTTCAGCAGCGGCAGGCGCTGAACCGCGACGAGTTTCTCTGACGAGAACAGGAAGATGAGCGGGAAGAAGAAGTCGCTCCAGACCCAGAGGAACTGCAGCACAGCCGCGGAGATCAGCGCCGCCACGCTCATGGGGACCACGATGCGCAGGAGAATCGTGAGCTGCGATGCGCCCTGGATCACTGCGGACTCCTCGACATTCTTGGGCAGCTGGTCAAAGAAGTTGCGCATGAAGAACATGATCCACGGCATGCCCCAGGCGGTGTGCACGATGATGACTGAGATAAACGTATCGAGCAGCCCGGTCGCCTCCATGGTCTGAAAGAGCGGGATCGCAATCATCTGCGCCGGAAGCGCCATGAGCACGACCGTAAGCGTGAAGACGACGTTCTTGAGCGGGAAGTGAAAGCGCGCAAAACCGTACGCGGCGGCGGATCCGAGCACGATGGGCACCGCCGTTGCCGGCAGTGCCACGATCAACGAGTTGTACATCCCCTGCATGATCGGATAGCTCGTGTGGAACCACGCGTCAATGTAGTTCGCAAGCGACGGAGTGAACTCCGAAAGGTTCCACCACCCAAGGTTCGCTACCTCCCCGAACGGACGCACCGAGGTCATGAGCAGACCCAGAAAGGGGATCAGCCAGATCGCACCAATGACGTAGGCGAGGAGGTGGAAGAAGACCTTGACGAACAAAGCCTGCGTTCGGTAGGGCACGACACGGTGCACTCTGATGCTTTCCTTGTTGTTATTCACTGATCGATCTCCGAACCATTGGGATGCTCACGATCAACACCATGATGAGCAGAATCGTGGTTACGACGGCCCCGTAGTTGAAGTTGAACTGGCGGAACGCATAATCGTACATCTGCAGCGCCAGCACGTTCGTGGCATTCCCGGGCCCCCCTCCGGTGGCAGCGAAGACGATGCCGAATATCTTCAGCTCCCAGATCACGGTCATGACGATGACCACCCTGGTTATCGAAGCGAGCAAGGGAATCGTTATCTGGAAGAACATGCGCGGCGCAGAAGCACCATCAACCCTCGCCTGATCGTAGTAGTCCTGGGGGATCGTACTGAGCGCGGCGGAGTGGAGGATGAGGCTGAAGCCGGTCCAAAGCCAGACCGACCCGAAAGCAAGCGCGTAGATCGCAGTATCCGGGTAGCGAAGCGGATTCTGAGCCGGCGTGCCGAAGAGACGGGCGGCGATACCTACCACGCCTATGCTACGATCGAACATGAAGGACATGATGAGGCCACCCACGACCATCGGGATGACCATCCCGATGAAGATGATGGACTGGACCACAGCCTTCCCTTTCACCCTTCGAAACAGCACCGCCAGCAGCAGCCCCAGTATCACAGTCGTTGGCAGGTGGATCACGATCCAGATGAGATTATGTATAATGGCACCGTACGGCGGTTCCCAGCTGCGGAAGTTCAGCATCTTGCGATCGCTGAGGACCGCCCCCCAGTTCGCGACAGGGTCGAAGACGCCCTCGGGTGTGTAGAGCGAGAGTATCAGTGTCCGTATCGCCGGATACAGGTCAATGGCGAAAATGAGGATGAGCGCCGGCAATATGAAGGCGGCAGCCGTTGCGTATTTCCTGGAGTACACCTTTTCCTCCATGGATGGTGCTGCCGACCGTCGCACGGCCGGCAGCGGGAGATGACCTCAAGCTCAGGGAGCGTCCTCTTCAATGGTCTCGAGTATCTCGTCGAGCTGTCCGGGGCGTACCCATAGCAGCTGCAGCTCACCCCAGAAAGTGCTCTGGAACTCGCCGCCAATCGCGTCGTCCAGGTCCACCAGCGGCTCGAGGCCGGCGGTTGCTTCAGCTATGCGCTGTTCGGCCGGCGGATAGATGTCCGGCGAGATCTCCACGTAGGTCGCGGTTGCTCCGCCCTGCTGGACATGAATGCGCTGGCCCTCGGTGGCGAGCCATTCGGCCAGTTCGAGCGCCGCGTCCCGGTTCTCCGCGTAGTCGGAGACATACCACGAGTCGACGTGCGAGACGACCGCTTCGGTACCGGGGAGCATGAATACCCCAAGATCCTCCGGGTCCTCAACCATGCCGGTTATCCAGGAACCCATGAAGTAGATGCCGTAGTCGCCTGCCCACCATCGCTCGAGTGCCGTGGTCCACTCGGTGGGCTCACCAAAGTAGCCTTCCTCCAGCAGCGGAACAATGCGCTCTGCAAAAACCTCGCGCACGGCGTCCGACGTCCACGAAATCTCGCCCTCTCGCAGGCCGACGTGCATCTCAGGCCCGCCAAACGCGATCAGAAAGTGCTCTACCACGTCCGTGAGCGGCCATCCGTCTCCGTTGCCTGACGCGATAGGTGCGTCCATGCCGTCCAACTGATCCAGGTTCTCCAGCAGAGTCATGAACTCATCCCAGGTCTCCGGGATCACGAGCCCATGCTCCTCGGCGAAAGAGCGTCGGTACCAGAAACCAGGCTTTGTCTTCTGGATGTAAGGAACGTTGTATCGCTCGCCGTTCACGACCGTGACCTCAGCGGCCCCCGGCACGAAGTCATCAGGGTCTATCCGATCGGTAACGGAAACCAGATGACCCTGTTGCGCCCCTTCCGCGGCGAGCCCTGGCCGCATGGCCATGACATCCGCCGGTGAGCGTTCGGCCCGCCACTGCGTTGGGAGCAACGTCACCAGATCCTCGTGACGGAGGACGGTGGTCGTGATCGAGATACCAAGCTCCTCTTCGGCGGCGGCAAGAACGGGCTCGAAGAGCTCGCCTTCCGCTCCCGTCCACGAGTGGGAGAGGCGAACCGTCGGAATCTCATCAGGTTCCTCCGGGGCGGCCCCCGCGAAGAGCGGGAATGCGAGCAGCACCCCGGCGAATAACAGAACGAGTCGGTTTGTCATGCGTGACCTCCTGTGGTCGGCGTCGTGTGGTCGGCTTCCGGAACGCCGACCCCTATACGCTCGACAGTACGTCTCAGAAGTGGGGCGGCAAATAGGCCGGGTGGGTTAGATTGGAGGCGGCTCCCACGACCTTTCGTTCCGGATCGAATCCGACGCCGGGACGGTGCTCTTCGACACGGGTCACAGCCGCTCGTGCTCAGGCATACGCCGAATGCATGGGACTCGATCTCGCAGAAGCGATGGGACCGCCGCGCACCGTTTGACCCGCAGAGCCGGCTCCCGGTAGGCTTGGTCCATGGAACTCACCTTCGCGACGCCCGCGCTGCTGTTTCCGGCGGTATCGCTTCTGTTCCTCTCCTACACGAAC
>SKZO01000224.1 GCA_007127335.1 Spirochaetales bacterium
AAATCGCAGCAATCTACCCGATCACGCCCTCGTCCACGATGGGCGAGAACGCGGATTCGTGGGCCGCGTCCGGCAGGAAGAACATCTTCGGACAGCCGCTCGAGGTGATCGAGATGCAGTCTGAAGCCGGAGCCGCGGGAGCGGTGCACGGATCGCTCACCGGAGGGGCGCTCACGACGACCTTCACGGCGAGCCAGGGCCTGCTCCTGATGATCCCGAACATGTACAAGATCGCCGGGGAGATGCTTCCCACGGTCTTTCACGTGTCGGCGAGGTCGATCGCGGCGCAGTCGCTGTCGATCTTCGGGGACCACTCCGACGTCATGTCCACGCGGATGACCGGGTTCGGGCTCATCGCGTCCGCGAGCGTCCAGGAGGCGCAGGACATCGCGGCGATCACCCACCTCGCGGCGCTCGAGAGCAAGGTACCCTTCGTCCACTTCTTCGACGGGTTCCGCACCTCGAACGAGGTGCAGAAGATCGAAGGCATCAGCTACGAGACGCTCGCGGAGATGCTCGACATGAAGTACGTCGAGGAGTTCCGCGACGGGGCGATGCGGCCGGAGAAGCCGTTCATCAAGGTGGGCGCGCAGAATCCTGACGTCTACTTCCAGGGCCGCGAGACCGTCAACAGGTACTACGAGCAGGCGCCCGCGGTCGTGGAGAAGTGCATGAAGCGCTTCGCGGAAAAGACCGGACGCGAGTACCACCTGTTCGACTACGTAGGCGACCCGAAGGCCGAGAAGATCATCATCGCGATGGGCTCCGGCGTCGAGACGATCGAAGAGACGGTAAACTATCTCGTCTCCAAGGGCGAGAAGATCGGCGCGATCAAGGTCCGCCTGTACCGCCCCTGGAGCAGCGAGCACCTCAAGGCCGCGATACCGGAGTCGGTGAAGAAGATCGCGGTTCTCGACCGTACGAAGGAGCCGGGCGCCCCGGGCGAACCGCTCTTCCTTGACGTGAGCTCGGCGCTGCAGAACTCGGGGCTCACGATCATCGGTGGCCGCTACGGCCTGTCGAGCAAGGAGTTCACCCCGGCGATGGTCAAGGCGGTCTACGACCACCTTGACGGAGCCTGCTCGCACGACTTCACCGTCGGCATCACCGACGACGTGACGCACAAGTCGCTGCCGGTAGGTGAACACCTGGACACCGAACCGGAAGGCGTCACGCGGTGCAAGTTCTGGGGCTACGGCTCGGACGGCACGGTGAGCGCGAACAAGAACAGCATCAAGATCATCGGTGACGATACGGACCTCTACGCGCAGGGCTACTTCCAGTACGACTCGAACAAGTCGGGCGGCTGGACGGTCAGCCACCTGCGGTTCGGCAAGCAGCCGATCCAGAGTCCCTACCTGCTGACCAAGGCCGACTTCATCGCGCTGCACCGGCACCAGTACCTTGGCCGGTTCGACATCCTCGACGGCATCACCGAAGGAGGCACCTTCCTGATCAACATTGGCGTAGACCCGGACAAGGTCTTCGCGAAGTTCACGGAGGAGATGCAGAGGACGATCATCGAGAAGAAGGTGAAGGTCTACACGATCGACGCTTCGAGCATCGCGAAGGAGGTCGGACTCGGCGGGCGAATCAACACCGTCATGCAGACCGCCTTCTTCAAGCTCTCCGGCGTGCTGCCGGCCGACGAGGCGATCGAGCTGATCAAAAGCGCGGTGGAGAAGCAGTTCAAGTCCAAGGGTCGTGAGATCGTCGAGATGAACTGGAAGGCGATCGACGCGGCGGCCGGGGCGATCAAGGAAGTCCCGGTGCCGTCGGAACCCGCCGGCGGGGCCGAGGTCAGCCCGGTGGTCCCCGAGGATGCCGACGAGTGGGTCAGGAAGGTCGTCGACCCGGTGCTCCGCCTCAAGGGAGACTCCGTCCCGGTCAGCATGATGAGCGTCAACGGATCGGTTCCCGTGGGGACGAAGCGGCTCGAGCGGCGCGGCAAGCGCGGGGCGATCCCCGTGAAGTGGATGCAGAAGAGCGATCTCATCAAGGACCTCGACGTGCAGTTCGATACCCCCTACTTCGAGTATCCGGGCAGCTGCACCGGCTGCGGTGAAGTGGGCTACGTCTACATGGTCACCCAGCTCTATGGCGACCGGATGATGATCGCGAACGCCACCGGCTGTTCGTCGATCTACGGCGGCACATTCCCCACCACTCCGTACGCGGCCGACGAGAAGGGCCGAGGTCCCACCTGGGCGAACAGCCTCTTCGAGGACAATGCGGAGTACGGGTTCGGCATGCGGCTCGCCGTGGACGCGAACCGCAACCAGCTGAAGGCGAACGTGGCGAAACTGCTCGAGATCGGTACCGAGCCCGAGCTCGCGAAGCCGCTGCGCTGGTGTCTCGATAACTGGGACGACGTGGGCGCGAACGCCAAGGAGAACGCGGAAATCATCCGCGGTCTGCTCGACAAGGCCGCCGGTGCCGCAGAGGGCGAGGCGAAGAAGGTCGTCGCGAAGATCAAGGAGCTCAGCGACTACTTCGTCGACAAGAGCGTCTGGTGCTTCGGGGGTGACGGATGGGCCTACGACATCGGTTACGGCGGTCTCGATCACGTGATGGCATCCGACAAGAATATCAACGTGCTCGTGCTGGACACCGAAGTCTACTCCAACACCGGCGGCCAGGCATCCAAGTCGACCCCCCGCGGTGCGATCGCGAAGTTCGCCGCGAGCGGCAAGAAGCTCGGCAAAAAGAACCTGGGCCTGATGATGACGACCTACGGCAACGCATTCGTGGCGTGCGTCAATATGGGGGCCAACCGCGATCAGGTGCTTCAGGCGATCGTGGAGGCGGAACGGTACGACGGACCGTCGATCATCATCGCCTACTCGCCCTGCATCGCGCACGGGTACGACCTGAAGTTCGCGCCAAAGCAGAGCGAAGCTGCCGCCTCGAGCGGCTACTGGCCGATCTACCGGTACAACCCGGACCTGCGGGCGGCCGGCGAGAACCCCTTCGTGTGGGAGAGCGAAGAACCCACGACAGACTTCAAGGAGTACACCCAGGCGGAGATCCGTTACCGGGCACTCGAGCTCTCAAAGCCCGAGGAGGCTCAGCGCCTGCGCGAGCTCGCGATCGAGGACAACAAGCGCCGGTTCGAGGATCTGAAGAAACTGGAACAGGAAGAGTAGAGCGGAAGGCCGCAAAAAAGGCCCCGGGAGACCGGGGCCTTTTTTTGCGCGACGAGCGCGCTACCGTGCGCCGGTGTACGCGACGGTCAGCTGCTGCTGGATTGGCGCGATGCTGCCAACGGACGCCGCGACTGCGACGATCGTCGACGGGTAGTGCAGGGTCAGGTCGTGCGAGAAGGTTCCATCCGGCTGCACGGGAACCGGAATACCCACGACCGTAACCTGTGCCTCAGGGTCAGAGACGCGTCCGGTGACTGCGAGACGGTTCTGCGAGACCGAAGCGCCGTCGGTCGGTGCGTCGACGGTGAGGGTCAGGTTCCTCGTGACGGTGAGCGTGCGTGACGCCGCGGTCATGCCTTCGGCCTCCGCGCGGATCACGATCCGGTTGCTGCCGTAGGCGAGCGGGACGGCATACGTGAACGCGCCGTCGGACCCCAGTTCAACCGCCGTGTCGTTCACGGTGACGCGAGCCCTGGTATCCGACACCACGCCGGTGATGGTTGTTTCGGACTCGGTCACCGCTCCCCGGATGGTCGGAGAGGTCAGCTCGATCCGCAGCCGGTCCTGGGCCGTGGACGCCGGGTTCGACCCGCCGCACGCGGCGACGAGCAGGGCCGTGAGGCCCACGATACCAACGATGAGTGCGATGCGATATCGGCTCATGATATCCTCCAGTTCTACAGGTTCTGCGCTGACAATACGACGCAGCTGTGAAGAAGTTGTGAAGGGATCGGATGATCTTGCGCTTCGGCCGAGTTTCGCTACACTTGCTCCATGGGAACTCCGTCCGACGTCGCGACGGTGCTCGTCGTTGAAGACGACCGGCCAACGGCGCACCTCATCGAGCTCTACCTCAGACGCGACGGACACCGTGTAATCGTCTCCCACGACGGGCGAGTCGGGCTCGAGACCGCCGTCTCCCGCTCGCCGGATCTCATCATCCTCGACATCATGCTGCCGGGTCTCGACGGGATCGAGTTCTGCCGGAAGCTGCGCAGCCACATGAGCACGCCAATCATATTCCTGACGGCGAGGTCGACCGAACGCGACAAGCTCCACGGGCTCGATCTGGGGGGCGACGACTACGTGACCAAGCCCTTCAGTCCCAACGAGCTCGCGGCGCGCGTGCGCGCCATCCTGCGGCGGTTACCCTCGGTGGAGCACCCGAGCGGGCCAACCAGACGGTCACACGGAGGGCTCACCATTGACTTCGCCACCCGCACGGTATTGGTGTCCGGCAGAGGAGTAGACCTCACTCCCATTGAATACCGACTGCTGTGCACCCTCATCAACGAACCGGGACGCTGCTACACGCGTTCGATGCTGATCGAGCTCGCGTTCGGGCCCGACTACGAAGGCCTCGAGCGAAGCATCGACGTCCACGTCAAGAACCTCAGACGAAAGATCGAACCGGCCGGCGCCGCGCCACTCTACATCCAGACGGTGTTCGGCGTGGGCTACCGGTTCAACCCGGAGCTCGCCGCGTGAAGTCGATCCAGCGCAGGTTCTTCAGGGCGTTTCTCCTCGTCATCCTCATCGCCGTGGGGACGGAGGTCGTGATCGTCCTGCGCGCGGTGACCGACGAGATCGAACAGTACGACCGGCTCGCCGGAGAGCTCGAGATCACGAGAATCTCGCACTGGCTGACCGGGTACTTCGAGATCGACGACAGCTGGGAGGGCGTCCAGCCCTACCTGGACGAGATGAGCGCGCTTTCCGGGCGCAGGCTCGTCGTCACCGACGCCGCCGGGATGGTGGTCGCGGACACGGCAACCGACGCGAGCGAGGCGCGGCTCGACCGCAGCTGGCCGAGCCGCGATCTGGGCTACCGTGAGGATCATGAGCCGGTCGGACGGCTGTACGTCAGCCGTGAGCAGACCATTCTGCAGCGGTTCCGCAGTCGAATGGTCCGGTCGATCCGACGCGCGCTCCTTCTCGGCAGCGGCGTCGCGATCGCCCTCGCGCTCCTCGCGTCCATGCTCGTGGCGAGACCCCTCTCCAGGCCGATCAGGGAGCTCGTGTCGGTCGCCGAGAACGTGGGGCACGGCGATTTCGGCACCCGGGCGAGAGTACCCCGCGACGCCGAGCTCGCGACGCTTGCGCGGACGCTGAACGCCATGATGGTTGATCTGGAGACGGCCGCGCGCCTGCGGCGAAACATGGTCGCGGATATCGCGCATGAGCTTCGCACCCCGCTCACGAACATCCGCGGATATCTCGAGGCCAGGCGGGACGGGGTCGTCACCGACGAGGCCTCGACCGCGATAATCGAGTCGGAGACCGCGCTCCTCGTCCGGCTCGTGGACGATCTGCAGGAGCTCGCGCTCGCGGAGTCCGACGCGCTGAGGCTGGAGAGACAGCAATTCGACCTGCGGACCGTTGCAGATGAGGCCGTCGCTACTTCGATGCCGACCGCATCGCGAAACGGGCTGCAACTCGAGCGCCGGACCGGCGACGATCCGATCGTAATCAACGCCGACCCGGTGCGAGTCGCGCAGGTCGTGACGATACTCCTCGCGAATGCGACGAAGCACTCCCCCCGCGGCACCTCGATCACGGTGGCGACTGCTGAATGCAGCGGGTTCGCGGAAATCTCCGTCAGCGATGAAGGGGTGGGCATTCCCGCCGACGAGCTGCCTCACATATTCGAGCGGTTCTACCGGGTCGACCCGTCGCGATCGAGGCAGACGGGGGGGTCAGGGCTGGGCCTGACCATCGCGAAGCACCTCGTAGAGGCGCACGGCGGCACGATTGTTGCGAGCAGTGAGCCCGGCCACGGCTCGTGCTTCACCGTGCGCCTGCCGCGGTAGACCGGCGATGGAGATCCCGGCAGGCGGGCTGAAACGCTCAATGAACCTCAGTATCGCAAGCGGCGCGGCCGGAACGCTCTGGCTGATCGTCTGCGCGCCGCAGGCAATCTTCAATGTCTTCATGCGGAACAACCTTGGCGCGACGTCGGCGCAACTGGGTTTGCTCGTCGGCATGCTCTCATTCGCCTCCATCATGCAGCTTCCCGCGATCCTCATCTACCGCAGACTCCCGCGCCGCAAAGCCTTCTGGATCATCACCAGCGTCATCCATCGCCTCAACGGCCCGGTACTCGCCGCCGTGGCCTACCGGGTGTCCCAGGGGGGGAGCAAGGAACACGGCATCACCGTCATCATGGTCGCAATGGTCGCAAGCTGGATCATCACGAATCTGAGTTCCTCCGGCTGGTGGAGCTGGATGGCGGACCTCGTGCCGATTCGGGTCCGGGCGCGCTTCTTCGGACGACGCTCGGCGGTGGCGCAGGTCGTCAACATCGTCGCGTTCTTCACGACGACGGTCGTCCTGGACGCGGCGGTCGGGGACAACCGGTTCGTCGTGTACGCGGTCGTCTTCCTCACAGGCGGCCTTGGAGGAATCGTCGACATCCTTCTCCATATCTTCATGCCGGAGCCGACCCCGTCCGCTCCGCCGGCGGAGGCGTCGACGACCGCCGCGTTCCTCGCCCCGCTCTCCGACCGGAACTTCCTGCGATTCTCGCTGACCACGGGACTGGTGCTCTTCTCCATCAACGTGTCCGCTCCGTTCTTCGCGCCCTATATCACGGATCCCGACGGGATCGGCGCGCCCAACACGTGGCTCGGTATCATGTTCGTCATCTCGCAGATGACCTGGATCGCGGTGTCGTCCGGATGGGGCACGGTGATGGACCGGTTTGGACGAAAACCGGTGGTCATGATCGGGCTGCTCTTCACGGTCAGCTGGATCGGGTACCTCATCGTCAGTCCGACCAACTACGTGGTAGTCCTGCCGATCATCGCGATGCTCGGCGGCGTGCTCGCTCCCGCCTTCTGGGACGGCATCAACCAGCTGATGCTCAACCTCACGAAGGAGGAACAGCGGCTGACATCGATCGCCTGGTACTGGACCATCATCGGGACCGTGTCGGCCGGCGGCTCGCTTATGGGCGGCGTGCTCGACGACTTCTTCGCGACGCGCAGGCTGTCGCTCGGGTTCGTCACGATCGAGGGGTTCCACGGTGTCGTCATGATCTCGCTCATCCTCGTGGGCATCAGCCTCCTCGTGCTCTCGAGAGTCGACGAGGGCCCTACGAAGCCGGTGAGCTACGTCTTCTCGCGTGTCGCGACCCCGGGCATCTTTCGCACCTTCATGAACATAGGCGTCCTCGCACGGACGGAGAGCCCCGAGCGCGTGGTGCGAACCCTGCGCGCGATCGATTCCGCCAGTGATGACCTGGCCGCCGAACAGGTCATCGAGCGGATACATGATCCCGACCCCGACGTTCGCGAGGAGGCGATCCGCGCGCTCGGGCGTCTGCGGTCGCACGAGGCGATCGAGACGCTCATAGTGCTGCTGCGCGACCCGACGGCCACCTCGCGTGCGGAGGCGGCTCGGGCGCTCGGGCGGATAGGATCCGAGCAGGCGATTCCCCACCTCGTCGACGCGATGAACGGCGCTTCAGACGAACTGCGGCAGGCGTGCGCCGCGGCGATCGGGGAAATCGGAGGCGGCATGTCGATCGCCTTCCTCTCCGAGCTGCTTCGCGACGAATCCTCCGAGCGGGTCGCGGCGAGCGGAGCATCCACGCTCTCGCTTCATGGAGCCTTCGAAGCGGCCTGGGAGATCGTACCGCGGCTGCACAGTACGCAGAACCCGGTCCTGCGAACGCAGCTCGCGATCGCACTCGCGAACCTGCTCGGACGACCGGGCGAGTTCTACCGCTACGTAACCGGCAGCGAGGAACAGCAGCAGAGCCGGCAGCGCCGACTGACGATGGAGGCCGTACGCGCGTCGCGGACCGTGCTGGGTACTGCGCTGAGCGCGGACCTTGCCCGAACGGTGGCGGCGGGAGACACGCAACAGGCGATGCAGACGCTCCGCGACGAGGCCGAGGCCGCGCTCGCCAGACTCTTCCTTCCCGGGCGGACGGGAGGGACGATTGATCGCGAGCACCTGATGCAGGTGATCTATAACGCGAAGCCGCGCCTGGGCCTGTGGTACTGGTTCCTGAACCGTACGATCGAGCTCGACACGAACTCGAGCGAGCCGCTGAGCACCCGACTCGAGCTCCTCGTGGCACTCTATTTCCTGCGTGCCGGCACGACCAGCGGAGCATGAGAAGAAGCGCGGCACGCGCTTCACCGTGCGCCTGCCGCGGCAGACCGGCCCGGTGCTCGCCGCTGCCAACGGAAAGCAGTACCTTTCCGGTATTGTTCAGGAGTAAACTATGTCATTGAGTCCAGTTCGTGCGACGAAGCGCGCGGTACCAACCCGCGAGGGCGCCGGAGTGAACCTCCACCGGGGCTTCGGTTTCGGCGACACCGAGCTCACCGATCCATTTCTCCTCTTCGACGACTTTCGCGGTGACCGCGAGGAGGACTACATCGCGGGCTTTCCGTGGCACCCGCACCGGGGAATAGAGACGGTCACCTACGTGCTCGCCGGTACTGTGGAGCACGGCGACAGTCTTGGGAACTCCGGGAAACTCGGTCCCGGGTCGATCCAGTGGATGACCGCCGGCAGCGGGATTATCCACCAGGAGATGCCGAAAGGCGACGAAAGGGGCCGGATGCACGGGTTCCAGCTCTGGGCGAACCTCCCGCGGAGCCTGAAGATGAGCGACCCTCGCTACCAGGACGTTCCGCAGACCGAGATCGCCGTCCGCTCGGAGGACGACGGGACAATCATCCGCGTCCTGTGCGGCGAGTACGGAGGGATACGCGGTCCGGTGGACGGCATTGCCGCGGCGCCACGGTACCTCGACATCAGCGTGCCGCCGGGCCGAACGAAGAGCTTCCGCATGGATATCGCGTCGCGCGCCTTCGCCTACGTGTTCGAAGGTTCGGCTGACTTTCGCGGGGGCTCAGACCCTCAGCCGGTACCCTACGAGGCTGAGGACGAGCGAATTCTGCTCAAACCGGTCGAGGTCGACAACCGCTCACTCGTGATCTTTGACTCGGGTGACGAGCTGCGGGTGGCCGCAGGCGCGGAAGGGGTGAGATTTCTGCTCGTCTCCGGCCGACCGATCCGGGAGCCGGTGGCCTGGTACGGCCCGATCGTGATGAACACGCAGAGCGAGCTCGAGGAGGCGTTCCGCGAGTTTCGCTCCGGCACCTTTATCAGGAAGGGCGGCCGCTTCGTCTGACACCCGGCTCGGAGCCGGCAGGCCCCGCGTCGAGCAGCGCGCCGAGCTGGTCCGCGGGGAGCGGGCCGCCGAAATAGTTGCCCTGCAGGAGGTCGAACCGGAGCCGGATCGCTTCCCGTGCCTCCGCGGCGGTGGTGATACCCTCGAGCACCACGATCTTCGACAGACTCTTCATCGCCGCGATGACGTGTCCAAGGAAGGCATGCCCGGTCTTGGGATCGCTGAGATCCGCGGCGAAGGACTGATCGACCTTGAGGATCCGGGCCGGCAGGTTGCGCAGATACGAGAGCGATGACTGCCCGGTCCCGAAGTCATCGATCAGCACGTCAACCCCCATCTTCTGCAGGATCCTGATCCTCGCGATCGCCTCCTGCGGATCCGTCATTGTCTCGCTCTCGGTGATCTCGAGCTTGATCTGACCCGGGCGAATCCGCGCGCGCTCGATCGCCCGCCGGACGCTCTCCACCATGTGGGTATCAAGAAACTCACCGGCGGTCATGTTCACGGTAACGAACAGATCGCGCTTCGCAGACCAGGCCTTCACCTGTTCACAGGCGGTGAACAGCACCCACCGCCCGATCGACACCATGAGCCCGGCCTCGTTTGCCGCCGGGATGATCTGTGCGGGCAGGAGCAGGCCGCGCTGCGGATGCCTCCAGCGAACGAGCGCCTCTGCGCCAAGGATGACCCGTTTCGCGCTGACGATAGGCTGGTAGTGGAGATCGAACTGCCCGCCCTTCAGCGCGCCGCCGAGCTCGGATCCCAGGGTGAGCCGACCCTGCACCGCATTGTGGAGCTCCGAGTCGTAGAAGACGTAGGGCAGACGTCGGCGTTCGGCGTCCGACATCGCGATATGCGCCGTGCGCACGAGTTCCTCGCGCGTTGACCCGTCGTGCGGGAAGATCGCCACGCCTATGCAGGCCCCCACCGTCAGCGTCGCATCCCCATGCTGATAGGGAAGCGAGATCTCATGATGGATCGAACCGGCGACACCGGCGAGCTCCATCCGGTCGCCAATGGAGGTGATAAACACCGTCAGCTCATTGCCCTCGAAGCGGAACACGTAGTCGGTTGCCCGCACCGTCCGCATGATCCGCAGGCCGGTGTTCTCGAGCAGCAGGTCGCCGGTCTGATGGCCGTAGAGGTCGATGATGCGTCCAAGGTTCTGCACGCTGACGAAGAGAAGCGCCCGCAGACGATTGCCGGAGGCTTCGCGCGCCTGTTCGAGCTCCTTCTCGAGGATGAGATCCATGGAGCGGCGGTTGAACAGCCCGGTCGTCGCGTCCCGGACTTCATAGGTGGTGAGTCGGTCTTCGACCTGGCTGAGCCTGGTGATGTCGTGCGAAAAGACGAGCGCGTGGGTAACCCGCCCCTCCTCCCCGTAGGGGTAGAACGCAACGTGGATGTGCCGCTCGATCTCGCCGAAGGTGAACTTGTCTACGTAGACGACCTGCTCGCCGGAGAAGCAGCGGTCGAGGTTCGGCTTGATCGCGCGCTCGAACCGCTCCTGCCCCCACACCTCGCCCACCGTGTGTCCGAGCACGTCCGCGCGGGCCCGCCCGATCTGGCGGCAGTACGCATCGTTCGCGATCTCGTAGACGTAGTCCCGGTTGATCAGCGTGATGTAGTCGTTCGACCGGTTGACGATCTCCTCGTACGCGTTCACTGCAGCAACTATACTCCATGGGCGGCCTCCGGGTCACGGAAAGCCGCCCGCCGCCGCAGCACGGCGCCGCAGCACGGCGCACTTGAATCTTCGCGCCGCGCGGTACACAATGCCGAATCATCCGCAGTTCCAAGGAGACATCGTATGAAGCGCGCGCTGATCGTATGGGGTGGCTGGGACGGCCACGAACCAAAGCAGGTGGGAGAGATCGTAGACGGGTTGCTGAAGAAGCACGGGTTCGAGGTGGAGATCGCTGACACGCTCGAGCCGCTGGCCGACGTGGAGAAGCTGAAGAAGCTCGACCTGATCGTCCCGGTCTGGACGATGGGGAAGATCGAGAAAGAGCAGGCGGAGGCCGTGAGCGAAGCGGTTGCCTCCGGTGTCGGCATCGCCGGCTGCCACGGCGGCATGTGCGACGCCTTCCGCGAGAGCGTGCTGTGGCAGTTCATCACCGGAGGAAACTGGGTTGCCCACCCGGGCGGCGACGGCGTTGAGTACGTCGTCAACATCCGAAACAGCTCGAGCGTCCTGGTGGACGGGATCAAGGACTTCACGGTACGAAGCGAGCAGTACTACCTGCACGTGGACCCGGCGGTCGAAGTACTCGCGACCACGCGCTTCCCGACGGTCACCTGGTACCACTCGTCAAACCGCCAGGTAGACATGCCGGTGATCTGGACCAAGCGCTGGGGGCACGGACGGGTCTACTACACCTCGCTCGGACACCACGCGGATATCTTCGACATCCCGGAGGCGCTCGAGACGCTGCGGCGGGGCCTGCTGTGGGCGGCTGAAGGCAAGCAGATCGCGGTCGACGGAAACCGCACCGCGGACGAGTTCGCGAGTGACGCGAAGATGTTTTAGGAGGAAGAGATGAAGCCATTGAAGGCCGGTATCATCGGCGTGGGAAACATCAGCGGGATCTACCTGAAGAACCTGACGTCGGTCTTCTCGAAGTACGTCGAGCTCGTCGGGTGCGGCGACCTCATCGTCGAACGCGCGACCGACGCCGCGAAGGAATGGGGGCTCGCGAAGGTCTACAACAGCCCGAAGGAGCTCCTTGATGACGACGAGATCGAGATCGTCGTCAACCTGACGATTCCGAACGCCCATTACGACGTGTGCGCCGCGGCCGTCGAGGCCGGCAAGCACGTCTACGTGGAGAAGCCGCTGTGCATCGAGCTCGACGAGGCGAAGCGCCTGCTCGAAGCGGCGCAGAAGAAGGGAGTCCGCGTGGGCGGTGCGCCGGACACCTTCCTTGGCGCCGGCATACAGACCTGCCGGAAACTGATCGACGACGGCTGGATAGGCCGGCCCATCGCGGCGACGGCCTTCATGGTCTGCCACGGCCACGAGAGCTGGCACCCGGCTCCGGAGTTCTACTACAAGCGCGGCGGCGGACCCATGTTCGACATGGGCCCCTACTACCTGACCGCGCTCGTCAACCTGATGGGGCCGGTGGAACGGGTTGCCGGGGCAACGCAGATCACCTTCCCGCAGCGCACGATCACGAGCGAGCCGCTGAACGGCACGGTCGTCGATGTGGACGTCCCCACGCACGTAGTGGGAACCCTCGAGTTCGCGAAGGGCGCGATCGGCACGATCATCACGAGCTTCGACGTCTGGGCCGCGAACCTGCCGCGGATAGAGATCTACGGGACCGAAGGCTCACTCAGCGTTCCGGACCCGAACACCTTTGGCGGGCCGATCACCGTCCGGCGGCCGGGGGACGACCACTGGCACGAGATCCCCTTCTCTCACGGATACCGGGAGAACAGCCGCGGTCTGGGCGTGGCCGACCTCGCCGACGCGGTCATCAACAAGCGGCCGCACCGGGCGTCCGGTGAGCTCACGGGACACGTCCTCGAGGTCATGCACGGCGTGCATATCGCGGCGGACAAGGGCGCGCGGTACGAGATCACGCAGTCGTGCGAGCAGCCCGAACCGCTGCCCCGGGACTTCTGACGGCCGCTCGCCGCTCGGGCGGCGCTCGCCGCTACAGCAGCGCTCGTCGCTACAGCGGCGGACGCCAGGACGCAAGGATGAGCGCGGCGGCGTATACCGCCGTGTAGACTATGACGATCCGCATCATCGCGGCCATGTTCCGGTGTTTCGTCGCGTGCGAGTAGCCGCGGCGGTGCATCCCGCAGAGCATGGCCGCGCTTGCGACCGCGCCTGCTGCGACGAGCGCGACGGAGGTCACCATCGCGGCGGCCGGGCCCGCGGCGACCGCGGCGCCGTCGCCAAAGAGTACGACGGCAAGCACGGCGTACGAGCCCGCGCACAGGAGATCGACCAGGAAGGGCGCGGCCCGCGCGCCGACCACGATCGAAAGCGTCCGACGCCCGGCCGCGCGGTCGCCTTCTATGTCGCAGGTATTGTTCACGGTGAGCACC
>SKZO01000395.1 GCA_007127335.1 Spirochaetales bacterium
AATCCATCCGCCGTCACGGCGGGAGTCGGGGGCGCCGCCATGACATTCCGACACGCTCGACCGGCACGGCTCACGCTGCTTGCAGCGGTGATACTGTGCCTCTGTGCGCCGGCGGCGTTGGGATTGCGGTAGCCCGACCCTATGACATATGCACACGAAAGTACTAAACTTGTTCACCCTTTTGTGTCGTTCTGTCGATTGTCGCTGTAATCTGTTTGACTGGATTACTCAGAAGTGCTAGTATCATTAGCACCATTGTGAGTAGCAATCAAGTCGAGCGCACTGTCAACCTATCACTCTTCTTGGCCACACACTCCGTCTTCTCTGTGCATGACCTCGCGGATTATCTGCGACAAAAGGGTTCGACGAATCAGAACACCAGGAAGGCGCTGCTGACCTACTACCGATCGAGAGGACGCATCGTCTCTGTACGAAGGGGCCTGTATGCTACAGTGCCGCTCGGTCACGATCCCGAGACATACGCCGTCGATCCATACCTCGTGGCCGCCAAGTTGGTCGACGACGCCGTGCTTGCCTATCACACGGCACTGGAGTATCACGGCAAAGCGTACTCATCGTATCGCCGCCTAACGTACACTTCCCAGAGCAGAACGCAAACTACGCGGTTCCGGGGGAATGAGTTCGTACGTGTTCCGGTGCCGCATGCGTTGAGGGAAGCGCAGGAGCCTATGTTCGGGGTCGTCTCTCAAGACCGCGACGGCGTGGAGGTACGGGTCACGAGCCTTGAAAGAACCTTCGTTGATGTCCTCGACGAGCCCGATTTGTCGGGCTCGTGGGAAGAGATCTGGCGCTCACTGGAATCGATCGAGTTCCTGGATGTAGAACAGGTTATCGGTTACGTGGAGCTTCTGGGGAACGCCACTACTGCAGCAAAGGTCGGCTTCTTTCTTGCGCAGCATCGTGAGTCGCTCATGGTAGACGATGATGCTGTCAACGCACTGAAGATCCGCGCACCAAGACAACCACACTATCTATCTCGCAGGTTGCGATCCGCATGTAGGCTCGTGTCTGAGTGGAACCTCCTTGTCCCTGAGGAGATACTGAACCGTTCGTGGGATGAAGTGCGATGACCGTTTCCCGAACCGAGATCCTTCCGGGGAGGATCACTAGCACTTCCCGCGTACGGGCGGTTTGAGTGCTGTCACAAAATGTTGACATTTATACGTATATGAGTACATTATGTGACATGCCACTCTCGCAGCGCGAAAGACTACTCGATCTCCTTCGTTCGGCGCCGGTGGTGCGTTCACGGGAAGTCTCCGCGAACGGCATTGATCGAAAGACCATTCAGCGAATGCTGGATCGTGGTGAGGTCAGCAGGGTAAGTCGCGGTCTGTACAGCCTGGCTGATGGAGATGCGCATAGCTACCAGACACTGGTGGAGGCCCAGAAGATCATCGAGTCAGGCGTGATCTGCCTGCTTTCGGCACTATCATTCCACCAGATTGGAACGCAGATACCTCGCGAGGTCTGGATGGCTGTTCCTCGCGGATCGCGTACTGTGCGTGCTGGGAGAATACCGATTCAAGTGGTTGCGTTCTCGGGATCTGCCTTCTCGGAGGGAGTGGAGGAGCATGAGCTCAGTGGGGCGAAGGTTCGAGTCTACTCCCCAGGGAAGACCGTTGCCGACTGCTTCAAGTACCGCAACAAGCTCGGGACCGACATCGCGATAGAGGCACTCCGTGATGTCGTGCAATCGGGCAACGTCAGTCCGGAAGAGCTCCTCCGGTACGCGGACATATGTCGGGTTCGCAACGTGATGACTCCCTATCTGGAGAGCATGATTCTATGACGTCAGACAGACGCAACGTGCCCGAGTCCATCCGCGCTCGCCTCCTCAATCTGAGTCGAGATCGACATGAGGACTTCAACCTGACGCTCTCTCGGTATGTCGCGGAACGCTTTCTCTATCGTCTGGGCCAGTCTGCGTATCGCGAACGGCATGTGCTGAAAGGTGCGATGCTCCTGACCGTCGCCCTGGATGACATGCGGTACCGTCCGACCAGAGACGTGGATGTGCTTCGGAGTGGAGCTATCGATCGTGAGTCGATACACGAGGACATCTCTGCCATCTGCGCGGTAAATGGCGGACCGGATGGTCTGCGATTCGATGCTTCACAACTCATCCTGGAGGAGATCAGGGAACGAAACCGCTATCGTGGGATGCGGATAAAAGTCCCCGCAACACTGGGAAGCGCGAGGCTCACCCTTCAGATCGACATGGGGTTTGGGGATGCCGTCTACCCCGCGCCGACCACCTTGGCGATCGAGTCACTCCTGGATCTTGACGGGCCGCAGGTGCTCGCGTACCCACTCGAGGCTGTGATTGCGGAGAAGCTCGAGGCGATGGTGTCGATTGGAATGCTGACCAGCCGGATGAAGGACTTCTATGACATCTACGCGATCGCCTCGGTACGGTCCCTCGAAATTGGTCCCTTGGTCACGTCGATTAGCACGACCTTCCAGAGACGCGGAACCATTCTTCCGGATGCGGTTCCACCGGTCCTGAGTGACGCCATGCCTGACGACCCGGCGAAGGTTACGCAATGGGCGGCGTTTCTCCGACGGACCGGACGAACCGCGGAGGAGTTGCCGCTGAATCGCGTTGTGGCACGGGCCGAGGAGTTCCTTCGTGTCGTATGGGACTCGACTCTTGCCGACAGTGTATCGGTCTGGAGCCCCGAGTCAGGTTGGCACTGATCCGTCGTAGTGACTCACGTCATGACTCACGTTGAAACGTGAAAACCGCGGAAATGGACTGACAGCGGTGGAAGCACATGGTTGAATCTATTTGTTGTTTCGTATAGACTTACGAACATCATGGCGACAAACGGAATCACACGGCAGAACCCGAATTCACCTTCACACGGTAGAAATCGGCAGTTCAAATCTGCTATCGCCCAATGTGTGCCGAGTGATTCTTTGCCTTTGAGAGCGGCCCCCCGCTCCTCCATCGTTGTATGAAAGCGAGTGAGTTTGATCGGGCTTTCGGGTCTGGAGACGACATCGTGGAATACCTAGATCTGGAGGCAGCGCGCCACCCGAATCAATCGATCAAATGGGTGAACGTCGACTTTCCAATCTGGATGGTGGATTCGCTCGACCGCGAGGCGAAGAGACTCGGTGTCACACGCCAGTCGGTCATCAAGGTATGGATAGCGCAGAGGTTGGAAGAGAGGCGTCGCTGACGATCTGCCGGCCTTTCGAGTCTGGAGACGGTTCGGCCACAGGACGCCGACACGGCATTGCTCACGAATTAGAACAGGGGACACTTCAATCGAATCCTGACACGGTAATTGCTCACTTGACGCGCGGGGGTCCCGGCAGTAGGCTCTGAGCCCGACGGCGATGGAGCTCGCCGAAACCGCCTGATGGGCGACGCCCGACGGCTGATGGCTCCTGCGAACTTCTGCTGGAAGGGGGAGTCTCCGTGCTTCAGGGTGTTCTTATCGTCCTGTCCGTCGGGTTTCTTGCCGGGGAGCTAGCGTCGCGGTTGCGTCTGCCGCGGTTGATCGGGATGCTGATCGCCGGGATCGCGATCGGCCCGTCGGTTCTCGACTTGCTCCCACAACCGGTCCTCGACGTATCGAGCGAAATCCGCCTCTTCACGCTGCTCGTGATCCTCCTCAAGGCCGGCCTTGGTCTGGACAAGGAGAAGA
>SKZO01000300.1 GCA_007127335.1 Spirochaetales bacterium
CGCGACAACCGCGAACGCTACCAGACCCTCGACGAGGGTGGCGGAGGTCCACGCCTTGTAGCCGACTCGCGGCTCCATGTCCGCAAACTGCGTGACGACCCAGAAGTACGAGTCGTTCGCGCGCGATACGACCATAGATCCGCTGCCGATCGCGCACTCGTTGTGGCTCGCTACTCCACGAGCAGCAGCGCCAGGTCGTTCACGTTGGTTCCCGTGGGGCCGGTGAAGATGAGGTCCTCGGAAAGCCCGAGCGCCGCATACGAGTCGTTGTTCTCGAGGAGCTCCCGCGGATTCCCTCCTTTCGTCCGGATGCGGCTCGCGCTGCCGCCGCCCACGATACCGCCGGCTGCGTCGGTCGGTCCGTCGGTGCCGTCCGAGCCTATCGCGAGGAAGGCGAATCGGCTGGCACCGTCGAGCTCGAGCGCCACGGAGAGCGCCATCTCCTGGTTTCTTCCGCCACGTCCGTCGCCGGTGACGTGGACGACCGTCTCACCACCGAGGACGATCGCGCACGGCGGCTCGAGCGGTCGGCCCGATGCACAAAGCTCTCGCTCGATCGCGGCGATGAACCGCCCCGCCTCGCGCGCCTCGCCCTCGAGGAATGTCGTCAGAACCAGAGCCGAGTACCCC
Organism: Spirochaetales bacterium; assembly: GCA_007127335.1. GTDB lineage: Bacteria > Spirochaetota > Spirochaetia > DSM-27196 > SLST01 > SLST01. The sequence goes on from SKZO01000300.1 coordinate 631, forward strand.
CTGCGGGCCGCCTCTTCGCGGGCCGCCTCGCAGAGCACCGGTACGCTTCCTATCACGTGCGACTCCACGTTCGACAGCTCTTTCGGCGTCTCCTCTCGAATCGACTTCTCGAGTTCCTCCGGAAGCTTCAGCTTGTACCTGCGCACCGCTTCGACCACCTCGTCGGTCGTTGTCTGGTCGGGATAGGCCGGACCGGAGGCTATGCTGTCGAGTCGGTCACCAAGGACGTCGGAGAGCGCGACCGTCTCAACGCGCGCGGGTGCGACCTCGAGCGCGAAGCGCCCCGCTTTGACCGCGGAAAGCCGCTTTCTGACCGCATTCACCGTAACGATGTCCGCGCCCGCTCGCAGAAGCTGGTCGGTCACGTCCTTCAGGTCATCAAGCGTAACCCCGGGAAGCGGTTTCTCAAAGAGCGCCGACCCGCCGCCGGATACGAGGAAGAGCAGCGTGTCTTCCTCGGCCATCCCGCGGGCCATTTCGATCGCTTCCGCCGTCGCCTTGATACCCCGTTCGTCGGGGATGGGGTGCGAGGCTTCCCTCACGACGAACCGGTCGATCTCTCCGCCCGAATGCCCGTCCTTCGTGATCACGATCCCGCGGTCTATCCGGTCACCGAGCACCCCGGAGGCAGCTTTCGCCATCGCCCACGCCGCCTTTCCAATCGCAACCACGACGATCCCGGCCCCGTAGGAGCGGTCCTCCAGATACCGCCTCACCGCGGCATCCGGGGCAACCGACTTCACCGCAGCGAGCCCGATCTCCCGCGCGTCTTCGCGTACACTCATCCCGCACCTCCGCTTCTCGCCCTGCTGTGATTGTATATCCACCACCCCTCTCGGGGCCACCTTCGCGCCGCTCCGCACACCAACAATTCCGGCACCACTCTGTGGTAGAATCCCTCCAAAGGTGAATGAGATGAGCAATGCGGCAGAGGCGAGACCCGGACGGTTCGAGCGAGACCTCCAGTACTACAAGTTCTGCGCCTACGGCTTTCTGAAGAATCTCCGGTTCTACGAGCCATTCCTCATGCTCTTCTTCCTGGAGAAGGGGCTCACCTTCGCCCAGATCGGGGTGCTCTACGCGGTGCGCGAAGTGTTCATCAACGTGAGCGAGATCCCCTCCGGTCTGCTCGCGGACACTCTGGGCCGCAGGCTCACGATGGTGATCTCCTTCGTCGCCTATATCGCTGCCTTTCTCATCTTCTACTCGGCTGCCGAGTTCTGGGTGCTCCTGCTCGCGATGGTTGCCTATGCCTTCGGCGACGCATTTCGCACCGGCACCCATAAGGCAATGATATTCGACTACCTGAGCTCGAAGGGCTGGAGCAGCCTGCGAACCCATTACTACGGGCATACCCGGGCATGGTCGCAGCGTGGCGCCGCGATCTCAGCGCTCATCGCCGGCGGTCTCGTCCTCTGGCACCGCTCCTATGCGCCCATCTTCCTGTTCACCATCATCCCGTACGTGCTCGACCTGATCCTTATCATGACATACCCGCGCAACCTCGACGGCCCCCGTCACACGAGCGACAAGACGGTGCGCGACGAGTTTGCAGGGGTGCTCCGATCGCTCATCGCGAGCATACGAAATCCCGCCGCCCTGCGCGCGATCTCGAATCAGGCTCTCTACAGCGGCTACTACAAGGCGTGCAAGGATTACCTGCAGCCCATGCTGCGATCACTCGCTCTCACGCTTCCCATCCTCGTTATGCTTGCCAACCAGGAACGCACCGCGATCATCACGGGAATCGTCTACTCGCTGCTGTACGCGCTCACCGCCGTCGCCTCGAGCCGGTCAGGCAACCTCGCCGACCGATTTTCCGGTCTTGCGCGTCCGCTCAACGTTACCCTGCTCGTGGGCGTAGGGCTCGGGTTCGCGAGCGGCGCCTTCCAGCACCTGGGCATTCCGGTGGTCGCGGTCTTCCTGTACCTGGGGATCTACGTGATCGAGAATCTGCGAAAGCCCATGGGAATCACCTACGTGAGCGAACGGATGGAGCAGCAGTCGCTCGCCTCGGCGCTGTCGGTGGAGTCTCAGGCGGAAACTCTCTTCGCCGCCGGCATTGCGCTCCTCCTTGGCGTGTTCAGCAGCCTCTTCGGCCTTGGCGTTGGCGTCTTGCTCGTCTCCGGGCTCTGCCTGGTGCTTGGACTCCTGCTCAGGCTCCCCGTGGAGAAAGCGCCTAAGACGCTCGTTATTGAAGAGTAGGGGGATCCGGATGCAAAGGAGATCGGCATGGCTGAACGAGTACTTGACTACATAGACAACGAATGGACCGACGTGGATTCCCCCGGGAGACTCGCCGTCGTCAACCCGGCAACGGGTCGGCCTGTCGCCGAGGTCGTGCGCACTACGGCCGGCGGAGTAGCCCGATCCGTCGAAGCCGGCGAGCGCGCCTTCGCCGAGTGGCGTGAGGTTCCGGTCGTCGAACGGACGCAGTACCTCTTTCGGCTCAAGATGCTCCTCGAGGAGCACATCGACGAGATCGCCGGCATCATCACGAACGAGTGCGGCAAAACGAAGGCGGAGAGCGCGGGCGAGCTGCGACGCGGGATCGAGAACGTTGAGGTGGCCTGCGGCATGCCGACGCTCATGCAGGGCTACAGCAACGAGGACATCGCCCACGGGATTGACGAGCAGATGATTCGCCAGCCGCTCGGTGTGGTGGCCGCGATCACCCCGTTCAATTTCCCCGCGATGATCCCGCTCTGGTTCCTGCCCTACGCCGTTGCCACCGGCAACTGCTTCATCCTCAAGCCGAGCGAGAAGGTGCCCATGACCTGCGCGAAACTCTTCGAGTTGATCGCGCAGGCGGGTTTTCCTCGCGGCGTCGTGCAGCTCGTCAACGGCGATCGCGAGACCGCCGAAGCGTTACTCGACCATCCGCGGGTCCGCGCCGTGAGCTTTGTGGGAAGCACCCCGGTCGCGAGGTATGTCTACCAGCGCGCCACCGCGAGCGGGAAACGCGCCCAGTGCCAGGGCGGTGCGAAGAACCCGGTCGTCATTCTGCCCGACGCGGACCTCGAGGCGACTACGCGCATCATGGCCG
>SKZO01000183.1 GCA_007127335.1 Spirochaetales bacterium
TGACCGGCCGGCGTGAGCCCGAGTACGAGGAGTACGCAGGTCATGAAGGCGCCCACCGCGGTGCAGAACCGCAGCACCCGGGGCCACGAGACATGGTCGCGGCTCGGTGCGAAGACCATCGTGCAGTTGTGAAGCATCTGGAGCGGGCCAATGACGTTGAGTACCACGCCCCACGTCACGCCGTACACCGCCAACGCGTGCGTCGCGGAGGCCGCTCCACGCGCGATACCGGCCTGGATGAGCGGTTGAAGCGCGGCCCGCAGTGTAATCATGAACGCGAGCGGCAGGAAGAAGGTGAAGACCATTCCCGTTGTGGGGCGGCGGACGTTGCGCTGCGGCACATCCTGCGCGGCTCGCACCGGCGATCCGAACAGAAGGAAGAGCGAGCCGAACACCAGCAGGCCCTCCACGCCAATGCCGCCCGTCCAGGTGAGCGCCGCCAGGTCGATGCCGCGCATCGCGCGGGTTGAGGTCGCCCAGACAATGAGCGCCACGATCGCGAGGAGCCTCGCAACGGTCGCCACAGAGACAAAGGTCGTCCGCTGGCGGGCGATGAGGATCCCGCGGTTACTGTCCCGCAGCACCTCCACGAGCGGCAGGAAGGCGGTGATCCGCATGGCCCGGTACCCGAGATCGACGGCCGCGGGATCGCGCAGCCCCATCGCATGCACCAGTACAAGCCCGCCGAGCGGCGTGTATCCAAGCAGGAGGAGGAGGGCGAAGAAGAAGCCCGCGGTGCTCCAGGCGAAACGCGTCGTCAGCCAGTAGCTCTGCCGGCTGTCGGCCATCGCCGTCGAGATCTGGCCGGAGATCAACACCGGCGCCTTGATCGCATTGGTGAAGCTCTTGACGACATTGAAGACCGCAAGCGTGAGCTCCGGCGAAGGAAGGCGTGCAAGCGCGGCGTTGATGATGTTGTGCGTTGACGAGATGAAGAAGGGCGTCGCGGCAAGCGGCACGTAGAAGGCGAGGAGTCTCCGGTACGAAACACCGTGCCCCCCGGAGTCGTGTGCACGGGGATTTCCGGTTGATGGTGCGGTGGATGGCATAGCTATGGTACTGCGTACTATACTCGAATCAGGGGAGACGGGTCCTACCTGTCGCTCGCCGCGTTGATGCCCGCGAGCTCGACGGCCTCACCGGACTCGATCGATTCGAGCGCGGCGTGGCTCAGCTTCAGCGCGACGAGCGCGTCTTCTCCGGTGATATCGGGGTCGGCCTCACCGTGAATCGCGCGCATCATGCGGTCGATTCTGACCGCGGTACCGACGCCTGGAGGGAGCGACAGCGTTCGGGTCTCCGGTCCACCCCGGATCTCGACCGCGGCCGGCGCACCCGGGCGGTACTGCATCACGAGCGCCGGGCCAAGCATGCAATAGTCCGGGGACGCAGCCGGGAAGCCTTCGGGCATACCCCAGTTGAGGTACATCTGCAGCTGGTGTCCACCGGCCATCGTGAGCTCGATCGATGCCTCGTCGACCGCAAGATCGTCGATCTCGGAGAGGCGCGGCTTGCCGCGGCCGAACACGTGTCCGGCGGCGTACAGCCGAACCGGCTCGGTGCCGGTGATCCAGCGCATGAGATCGAAGATGTGACACGCCATATCGATGACGACTCCCCCGTTGACCGAACGGCTGTGCATGACCGTCTTTGGTCTGACCTCGCGGATGTCCGAGAAGCGGAACGTGACAGGACCGCCAAACGCGCCCTCGAGAAAAGCGTGCCTGAGCTCGGCGGCGAACGGCTCGTCGCGGTACTGGAAACACGGCATGTAGAGAACGCCGCGCGCGCGCGAACCGTACCATCGCTTCGCCCTCCTCGACCGTGAGCGCAAGCGGTTTCTCGCCAAAGACGTGCGTGCCGCGCTCCGCGGCGAAGGAGGTGACGTTCGCGTGAAGCGATGTGGGAACGCAGACCGACACGACATCGGCTCCGCTGTGACCGATCGCTTTGCGCCAATCGAGGTGCTGCGACGCGCCAACCTCCGCCGCGAGCGCTGCAACTCGTTCGGGGAGCAGATCGCACACCGCTACGACTTCGGCGTCGGCTCGCTCGCTCCATGTCCGGGCATGCACGCGTCCGCGGTCGCCACATCCTATCACGCATACCTTCACCATCGCTTTCCCCCTTCTGTGCAGGCTCGTATCGTACGGCAGTATCCCGCACCAGTCTATGATATGATCCGAGGCATATGGCTATCACACAACTCGAATGCTTCCGCGCAACCGTGCGCCATGAAACGCACGAAGGCGTCCTTGCCCACGCCAGCTACACGCCCGATCTCGCGCGCCGGCTGCGCGAACGCCTCGCGATCGGGCCCGAAGGCGATATCTCCGCGACACTCGGGCTCTACGCGCCGACTATGGTGCAGCCCGCCCCGACGGCGGCTACCCCGCAGCGTGACTTCTCGCGCTACTATGCCGACATGGAGATCCCTGCCGGTTCGCGGATCAACGAGATGGGTACCCTCTGCGTTCCTGTGGGATTCTACCACTTCGACAGCATGGTCTCGCCGCTACGAAACGCCGCGAGCCTGGATGAGATACGAGACTTCCCGTTTCCGGTGTACGAGGGATACGACGAGGAGCAGATGGCAGCCCGGGTTCGTGACGCGCACGGGCGGGGACGGGTCGTCGCCGGCATGATCGGCCATATCTTCGAGAATGCGTGGCAGATCCGCGGGATGGAACCGTTTCTCATGGACATGGTCGCGGCGCCGGAGAACTGCGAGTACATCTTCGACCGGCTCTACGAGTACCAGAAGGCACGTGCCTGCGCCGAGGCGCGTGCAGGCGTGGACTACCTGCACACGGGGGACGATGTTGCGACGCAGCAGAGCATGATGTTCGGCGTCGACCTGTGGCGAAGGTTCATCAAGCCAAGGTGGGCTGACATCTACGCCTCAGCGAAGGCGCTCAACCCTGAGCTCAGAATCTGGTACCACAGCGACGGCAATATCATCGATATCATCCCCGAGCTCATAGAGATAGGGGTGGATATCCTCAACCCGATTCAGCCCGAGTGTCTTGACCCGTTTACCGTAGGCGGGAGGTGGGGCGATCGACTGGTGCTCGACGGATGCATCGGTACGCAGTCGGTCATGCCGTTCGGGACCGCACAGGAGGTGCGCGACACCGTGCGCCGCCTCGTCGACGGACTCGGCGGCGACGGCGCGCTCATGCTCGCCCCCACCCACATTCTCGAGCCGGACGTACCCATTGAGAACGTGATCGCCTACGCGGAGGCGGCGAGAGAGTACGGGGACGTCGTGTAGCTCAGGCGTCCATGTCCACGACGATGAAGGCCCCGTACATGCCGGCCGCACGGTGCCCCCCAACGCTGCAGTAGAACTCGAACTCTCCGGCCTCGTCGGCGACGAACTCGATCGTCTCCGACTGGCGGGCGCCGATAACCGCAGTCGCCGCGTCGAACTCGTCGAGCACCCAGTCGTGGCGGCCGCCGCCGTTGACGTAGGTGATCTGGACGGTCGAACCGAGCGCTACCCGAATCTCCCGGGGAGTGAACCTGAAGCCTGAGCTCGTCACCTCGATCTCGATGATCTCGTCGGTCCATTCGGTCGCGTCGATGATGTCTTCGTCGTCTTCGGCGAAGCCGAACGGCGCTACCAGGAGCACGAGCAGCAGAATCGCCGTTGCGATGACTGTTCTTGATCTGTTCATATGGAGAAAATCCATATAATTACTAATTAAGTCAACTATAAGCCCGGCGGCCGACGGGAGGGCGGCCCGTGACACGTCGACGATCCTCGGGTAGAGTTTTGCTCATGAATCTACCTTCGCGGGATGGCGTTCGAGTCAAGGCCGAAGAACTCGAAGAGTGTGTCCGCGCGATCGCGGCCGCTTCCGGTCTCGTTCCGGACCGGGCGAGCCTGCTCGCGTCGCTTCTAGTGACCAACGATCTGCGAGGCGTGTTCAGCCATGGGTCGGTGCAGGTTGCGACCTATGCGCGCCTGATGCGTGACGGGAAGCTGAACGGAGCACCGCACGTACGAGTCGTTCGCGAGACACCGGTAAGCCTGCTCGTCGACGGGGACGGCGGCCTCGGGTACTTCCCGTCGTGGGATGGAACGCAGGCGCTGTGCCGCAAGGCGAAGGAGGCGGGGATCGCGGTCCTCGTTACGAGGAACCACGGTCACTTCGGCGCCGCCGGAATCTACGCGCGGATACCCATCGAGCATGAGCTGCTCTCCTTCGTTACATCGGGTCATCAGCTGCGCCTCGAGCCGGAGGCGTCGCACTACGCCGCGGCCGGAGGGTCTCCCATGGCCTTTGGCGTGCCGTCGGATGGCGCTCCGATCGTCGTTGACTTCGGGTGCATGCATGATCTCTACGCGAGCGATCCGCACCGCGATACGATCGCGGGGCTCGCGCCCGGACTCGTTCTGCGGTCAATCGGGCTCGGTGAGATCTGTCAGACCTGGGGCGGATTTCTGTCCGGGCTCAACCTCGACCCGGACCCGCCGGTCTGGCAATGGCCGGGAGCAAACCAGGGCGCGATGGTGATCGCCTGTCGGGTCGATCTGTTCACGGAGACGCCCCGGTTCAAAAGGGAAGTCGCGCAGTACGTCGAGCGGATCCGCCGGCTCTCGCCGCTGCCCGGGCTCGGGGAGACCTTTGCGGCCGGCGACTACGAGCGGCGAAACGAAGAGCGGTACCGGGCCGAAGGGATCCCCTTGTCGCCGGCAGCGGTCGCCGCACTCGACGAGACGGCCCGCGATTTCGGCGTCGGTCCTATCTCGTCCTCTTCGCCTGCTCGAGTATCGCGTCGGCCTCCTCCTGCGAGCGGCACGACGTCGAGATGAACAGGCCCTCCGGTTCGAGCCGCTCGAGAAGCGTCTCCACATCCTGCGCTCGCGCGCCAAGGAGCACGAGTCGCTTGCCGCGCTGCTGGATCTTCTCGTAGAGCGCAAACCATTGCTCGGCCGCGAGCAGATAGGCGCCGCTGCCGTCGTCCGCGGGGGACCCGGTCAGCTGTGCTCCCGGGGTCCACTGGATCCCGTCTATCTCGTCGATCTCGAGCAGCCGGTCCAGGTGCACCGCCGCGTCCGGACCGTCGAGATGGAAGATCGCATGGTCAAGGAAGGCTGCTTCGCGGACGAGCGCAGGGGCGACGAGCGTCTCGAAGTCATCCGGCGAGATCATCGCGGAGAAGTCGCACTGCAGCGGGTACCAGCGGTCTTCGTTGAAGATGGGCATCCACGAGGAGCACCCGCGCTGACCGCGTTCGATGATCGACTGGAGCTCCGCGAAGGCCGTCTTCCACACCCCATCCACATCCTCCGCCGCTTTCGCGATCCGCTCCGGATGGTCGAAGACGTCGTAGAGCAGGCGCTCGGTTCCCCGGCAGGCGGCGATCAGGTCGAGATTGCCCCCTATGTCGCTGATGCCGACGATGTACTCGCCGTCTGCGTGCTCGACGAAGTGTGACGTCATCCCGGTAAGCAGCCGCCACATGAAGCTTTCGCGGTCGAGCCGGAACGTCGGTTGAGGGTCCCAATCGCGGATGAACGGATCCGTGTCGAACCAGACCGTGTCTTCGCCGAGCTGGAACGACCCGCCCATGCACGCGGCGATCACCCCGGGACCAAGGTTGCACATCTCGAGCGGGAACGACTCTCCGCCGTAGTAGGTCGTGGCGAACCGGTTCATGGTCTGCCTGTAGCGGTATTCGATGTCGAGCCACAGCTCCTCGAGCGATGCGGCCGGCCGCCGTTCGTACTCGCACGCAAGCGGGGTGTCCCGCGGCGCGGTGACGGCGAGGCAACACCGGTCGAGAACCTCACCCCGCCAGAACGCCTGCATTCGGGCGACCGCCTCGTCCCAATCGTCCTTGTACTTCATCTCGCCATCGTGCTCGGAGCGTGCGCAACCGTCAAGCAACTTGCTACCGGTGCTCCGCGATCGACTCGATGAGCGCCCGGACGTTCTCAAACGGCGCGTCGTTCTCGATCTCGACGTAGAACACCACCCCGCCGCCGAGCGCCCTCCCGAGCTCCGCGTACCGCCGGATCTCCAACCGGATCTCCTCCGGCGTCCCGAGCGGCACGAGCGCCTGACGATCCGGATGGACGTAGAATGCGACGCCGCGATCGTGACAGTGCTTCACGCGACCCGGATCGCTCTCGAACCAGCGGATCTGAGGCCAGATGAGATCGATCCCGAGCGCGAGCAGGTCGTCGAAGATTGGTCCGAGCGCGCCGCAGCAGTGGAAGAATACGCGCGCCCCGCCCGCCTTTACCCGCGCGAAGAGGCGATCGTAGACCGGGGCGAAGATCTCGCGAAACATCGCCGGCGAGACAAGCGGGCCGGTCTGGGCGCCCCAGTCGTCGCCGAACCACACGGCGTCGGCGCCCGATGCGAGGAATCTGTCGATCCGACCGTGCCAGTACGCCTCGAGCCTCGCGATCAGCCGCAGCAGCGCCTGGTTCCGCTCGGCGAGCGCCACGAGCACCCCGTCCATCGGGTGCAGCGCGTGCAGCCGCTCGAAGATGGACACTGTGCCCGAGGTGCGAAAACGCTCCCGCTCGTGCTGGGCGCCCGGGTGGGGTCCGGCGGATGCGACCGATGGCGTGTCCGGGAAGCGATACTCGTCGCAACGGGCGAGGTCCGCGATGGGGTAACGAAGCGGATGGCCGGCAATGCCGTAGATCCTGTGCTCCCATACCGTGCCCCACTCGTCGGTGATGAGCTCGTGGTACCGGCCGTCCTCGTCGACCGGCGCGTCTCCGCCCGGAATCCCGGTGAAGGTGATCGCATTGTCCGGCGGGTGCCGACGGAAGAGGTCGAGGAGCTTCTCGCCGTGCACGTGGAGCCCCGCGGGCGACGGGTGATAGACCACCGGAAGACGGTCCGGCGCATCGTACTCGATCGCGCGCCGCATGCGCTCGCGTGGAGTCATCGCGAAGTTCCGTCCGTGACGGGGCGCACCGCCGCGGCGTGAGCGCTGTCGATCATCTGTTCCGCCGGATTGAGAAGACCTGTGACGAGACGCTCCACCGGCCGCCATTGCGACGGCGCCGACACCGTGCCGACGGCCGCACTGCCGTCGGCGACCGTGCCGTCGGCGACCGTGCCGTCGGCGACCGCGCCGTCGGTCGCGTCGCCGTATGCGAGCCAGAACGCGGCTCGCTCGTACCCCTCGTCGAGGAAGGGAGCCGGCGACTCATCCGGATGCGGCGTGGGGTCGTGTTGCGCGTGCGGCACGCAGCGCAGGAGGGTCAGCCGCAGCCGGTCGGGAGTGGCGTCGCAGGAGGAGCAACCGTCACCGGCAACCACGAGTCGGCGTCTGTTGTTGTCCACCACGAGCCAGTCGCCCCAGAACCATTCGTCTCCATCGAGCGGCCGACGGACGACTGCGCCCGGCGTCCGGGCGTAGAGTCGCGGCGAACCGGGATCAAGCGGCAGCTCGAGCTTGAGGGCCTGGTAGCGCTCCTGCCAGGTGACGTGAAGCACGATCTCGACCGCCTCGAGCGGATGCCATTCGACGGTATCGAGCAATACCACCGAGCGTCCGAACTCGTAGCGTCGGCGTGTACGTCTGAACACCGGCCCGTCGTCGAGCGTCTCCTCTTCCACGCAGAACGGCCGTCCCGTCTCGACGTCCCACCGATCCACGCGGTGGCCCCACGTGTCCGCCCGGTCCTCCACCGCGACGAGCGAGGCGCGTCGGGCCCGGTCGGCGAGCAGCGGATCGACGCGTCGGTCGTCGTCCCGCGCAGAGTCCCCCTGCGGCGCCTGCCCATGTGCGAGGTGAAACCACCGTGTTCCGGATGCGGCAACCGGGACGCAGGCGACGAGCTTCTTCCATCCCACGTGGTTCGGTCCGAACCCCGCCTCGCCGAGGCTCCACTGGACCGGGGCCGTGAACCCGGCCGGGTCGGCGAGGTGCGTGATCTCCTGTCCGTGCGGGGCGACGAAGGTGTCGACCGTCACGAGCGCGGATCGCTTCCAGGGAAGCGGGTTCGCGACGAAGAGCACCCCTTCCGGCGCACCGGTCGTGTCGGTTCGCCGGGCCATCGCATGGACGGATTCCACGGTCGCCGTTCGGGCGGCGTGCCGGGCGGCACCGAGCTCATCACGGCCCTGCTCGTAGGCGGCAGGAATGCTCGTGCCCGGCAGGATGTCGTGGAACTCGTTGAAGCAGAGCGTCCACCACGCCTCGTCGAGCCCTGCCGACAGTCGGTCGGTATCGTCACCGGCTGCGCGCCGCATGTCGAGCAGGCGTTCGGCCGCGAGAAGCTCGCGTTCGGTGCGGCGGTGCAGGCGCTTGAACCTCGCGTTCGCCGCGTAGCATCCCCGCGCGTGGTGGAGGAGCTCCCCCTCAACGACGGGGATGTCCGCGAAACCCGTGCAGTTCGCGAGATCGCCGAAGAAGTCCTCGAGCGTGGAGAACTGCAGGAGGGGCAGGTCAGGGTCGTCGGCCTCCTGGAGCTCGACCAGCCTGCGGACGTGCTCACGCGCGGGACCGCCCCCGTGGTTCCCGACGCCGAGGAACCAGGTGCCCACCGGGAACGGCTCCGCGACGCCCCTGCGCCATTTCTCCCGCACGGCGGATTCCAGGTCGTCTGCCGTCATCCCGGTGGGCTGGCCGTACCCGAGCGCGAGCCGCCAGGTCAGCACCTCCGCGCCGTCCGGCCCGCGCCATCGGAAGAGATTCGGCAGGTCGGGGTTCTCCTGCGGGCTCGGGCGCTGGAAGACGTACCGGTGCAGCCCCTCGGCGGCCAGCAGCGAGGGAAGCCCGGCGGGATGGCCGAAACTGTCGACGCAGTAGCCGGTCGTGGCGGTCGCTCCAAGGTGCTCTTCGAGCCATGCCTGACCGAGTTGCCCCTGTTTCCGCAGGCTCAGATCACTCGGCGCGAGCGTGTCGGCCTGGACGATCCACCCGCCCACGATCTCCCACCGATTCGCTCGCACTAACTCCCCGATCTCGGCGAACAGACGGGGGTCGGTCCGTTCCACCCAGCGGTAGAACGCCGCCGAGGAGCAGGTGTAGCGCATCTGCGGGAACTCATGCAGGCGGTCGACCGCGCTCTGAAGCGTCGTGAGCACCTCGGCGAATCCGTCGCGCCACGGCCACAGCCATACCGGGTCGATGTGCGCCTGGCTGATGATGTGAAGCCTCGGGCGCTCCGTCCGGCGCCCGGTCCGTTGCTCGATCGTTCGCTCTGTGGCGTCGCTCATTTCGTTGTGCTCCTCTGAAGCAGGCGCCGCAGGGCGCCCGCGCGCCCGAGGGTTCCGCGCGGACGGCGCGCTTGCTTGTGATGATCCGTGACCTCGACTATGGTATGGGTCCGTGGAGGTATGCAATGGGTAGTCGCGAAATCGGGGTCGCCGTACTGGCGGCCGGTGGCCGCAGTCGATCGGTGGTGCAGCATCTGCTCGCAGACGGTGAGACGGTGCGCGTGCGAAGCGTGTTCGATCCGGACACATCGCTTGCGAAGCAGGCGGTAGAGCAGTGGGGTGCCGACGCCCGGATCTGCGACACCTACGAAGAGGCGATTCAGGCCGAGGGCGTCGACTGGGTGATGGTATTCTCGCCCAACGCCTTCCACCGCGAGCACATCATCGCCGGCTTCGAGGCCGGCAAACACGTCTTCTCGGAGAAGCCGCTCGCGACGACGATCGACGACTGCCGCGCCATCCACGATGCACATCTGCGCTCCGGGCTGCTCTTCGCGACCGGCTTCGTCCTGCGCTACGCGCCGCTGTACCGGAAGGTGAAGGAGACGCTCGACGCCGGGACGATCGGTTCGATCCTCAGCATCGACGCGGATGAGAATATCTCGCCGGCGCACGGTGCGTACATCATGCGTAACTGGCGCCGCGTCACCGCGCTTTCGGGCCCCCACATCCTCGAGAAGTGCTGCCACGATCTGGATCTGCTGAACTGGTTCATCGGCTCGGTGCCGTCGCGCGCCGCGGCCTTCGGCGGACTCGACTTCTTCGTCCCGGCGAACCGCGAGTTGCGGGAAAAGTTCCGGGTAGACGGCATCAGTCCCTTCGACGGCTGGGCCGATCCGCACGCCGAAGAGTGTCCCTTCACGTCGGACAAGGACATCATGGATACCCTCGTCTCGATCCTCCACTACCGCAACGGGGTGAAGGTGCAGTTCCAGGCGACGATGTCGAACGCGATTCCCGAGCGCCGCATGTACATCTGCGGAACCGAAGGCTCGATCGTGGCGGAGCTCTACGGCGGGACCATGCGGGTACAGCGCATAGGCGATCCGCCCGCGGAGGTGCAGGACCTCACCGGCGGCGGTCACGGCGGCGGGGACGACTACATCATGAAGAGCCTCTACGACACGATGATCAACGGCACCGCGCCCCTGTGCAGCGGCGAAGAGGGGCTGCAGAGCGCCGTCGTCGCGCTGTCCATCGACGAGGCGGCGCGAAAGGGCGAGGTGTTCGATCTCGAGCCCGTCTGGCGCGACCTGGGCCGTTGACCCGCGACGCGAGAGGCTATCCGCGAACCGCGGCGATCAAAGCGTCCACCGCCTCAGGCTCGATGTTGCTCGGCAGCGGGCTCCCGGTCGACACGACGAAGGGGGCCCCGGGTCCCGACTGACGGAGCTGATCCTTCACCGCAGCCCCGATCTCGTGTGGATCGTTACGCATGAGCAGGAGCTCTGAGTCGAGGTTTCCAAAGAGGCACCGGCGAGGGCCGAAAGACCGACGCACTACCTCCACGGTCGTCTCCACGCCCTTGCGCGGCTGCTCGAAGGCGAACGCGTCCATGGGAATCGCCGCCTCTGCGGCGAGGATGGGCAGGATGTCGCCCTCGTTCCAGATGACCGCCCGCAGGCCCGCCTCGTGCGCTGCCTCCACGATCGACCGCTGGTAGGGCAGGGCCACCTCCTCGACCATCGCGGGGGAAAGGATGTCGCACGACGCCCAGCCGTCGGCGAGAAAACAGACTTCCGCTCCCGCATCGCGCCACTGCCGCATGCGCAGCCGGTCGCCGGCGGCATAGCGGTCGCACACGTACCGGAAGAGCTGCGGCTCGGTGAGCAGCGCCTCCATTGCCCGCTCGAACCCGAACGCATAGCACGCGCAGATGTAGGCCGGTGAGTGGTGCGGCATGACCAGAGCCCGATCCCCCGCCTCGTCGATCAGCCGGCTGAGCCCGGCGAGGTACGCCTCCGACCAGCCGGTGAACTCGGGCACGAGCCGGTCGGCGTCGGCCTGCGTGGCGATCTCGCCCACCGGGTCACAGTTCTTCCTCCCGCTGTCGAGCTCGTAGAGCGCAAGGCTCTGTTTGTGCAGCCCGAACCGCGTCCCGGTTCCGTCCTCCACGATCCATCGCTCCGCGTCCTCATCCACGAGCTGCGGCGGAGCGTCACAGCTGCCCCCACCCGAGTACCAGATGAGGTCAGGCTCGTGCCGATCGAGGAGGGCGAGGTGCGCCTGATGCCAGCTCTCATGGTCGCCGCAGGCAAGCTGCCACGGTTCGAGCTCCGCGACCTTCCAGAGATAGTCGAACTCCCAGGTGAACAGCCCCACCGGTGTGGGCGTCACCGTTTCGCCGGCAAGCGATCGCAGGACTCGCTCCCGGCCGTCGCGCCGCACGGCACTCATGACAACCTCCTGTCACGCTCGTTCAGAGCTCACTCGTCGTATGCACGGTCCGGCCGCCCACGCGGATCTCAACCGGTTGCAGGTAGCGCCTGATCGCCTTCGGGTCCGGCGACATCCCGAGCCCCGGCCGCTGCGGCGGTCGAACCCGGCCGGACTCATCCAACGGGAGCTGCTCTACGGTGAGCTCTCTCGCGAGTGAGCTCGCCTCTACCGGGTATTCGCAGATATGCGACCTTTCGAAGCCGGCATACGGCTGGAGCGAGGCCGACAGCGCGAGCGGAGTGGTGAAACTGTGATTCACGTAGTCGACGCCCGTGCGTTCCGCGTACCGGGCGATCTCGTACGCGGAGGTGATACCCCCAACACGGCCGGCGTCGATCTGGATGTACCCCACGCCGCCGTAATCAATGAGGTTCCGTGCCATGAGCGGATCGTGCGACCCTTCGCCAGCGGCGGTGCGGACACCCCCGCGCACCCGACGCTCGAGCTCCGCGTAGGCGCCGAGCGCTCCGGAGACGAACGGCTCCTCGATCCACGTGACCCGGCACTCCTCGAGCACCGGGAGACGAAGGCTCGCCGCTTCGACGTCCTCGCCCCAGACGGTCCCGGCGTCGATCATGAGACTCGCGTCCGGCCCAAGCCCCTCGCGCGCCGCGCGTACGTGCGCCTCGTCCGCCGTGAGGTCCGCCCCAAAGGGCCCCCAGCCGAACTTCGCCGCGCGGTAACCGGCGGCCGCGATCCTGCACGCCTTCTCGAGCGTCGTGGCCGGCGTATCGCCGAAGAGGACCGACGCGTAGGCCGTCTTGGAGAACGCCCGCGGCCAGCCGAGCAGGCGCCACACCGGTTCCTCGAGGCGCCTTCCGAGCAGGTCCCAGAGCGCCATGTCGATCCCTGAAAGCGTGTGGTCGGCCTGCAAAAGGTCAAGACTGTGTGCGCGGACTTCGCGACTGAGCGCGCGGATGTCGTCAGGATCGTCGACGCGCCGTCCGATCACCGATGCGCTCACCGGTTTGCAGGCGCTGTGCGACATAGGCGCGCACCATGCGGCGATCGACACGAGAGGTGACGCCTCGCACTCACCCCATCCCTCGTGACCGTCCTCCGAGCGCACGCGAACGAGCAGCGCATCCTGACTGCCGTCGCCTATGTCGCGGATCTCCGGCATCGCGAGATAGAAAAAGTCGACCTGGCTGATCCTCATGCTCCGCTCCTCAAAGGGACATCAGAACGTTATCGTGAGTCCACCGTCCACCGTGATCACCTGCCCCGTGAGGTACGAGGCATCGGGCCCCGCGAGGAACCAGGCGACCCCCGCGATCTCCTGCGGACGGCCCGCCCTGCGAAGCGGAAGATGGTGACCCGTGACGTAGTTGGAGACGAACCAGTCGGACTCGAGCTCGTTCACCCCGTCGACCACGCTCATCGGCGTGTCAATGAAGCCCGGGGCGATTGCGTTGACCAGAATGCCGCGGTCTGCGAGCTCGAGCGCGAGGGCGCGGCTGTACTGGTCGATCGCGGCCTTGGCCATTGCATACGCCGATCCGCCTCGCTCGACCCGCGTCCCGTGGATCGAGGTGATGTGGATGATCCGTCCGCCGTCCCCCATGAGAGGCACGCAGGCGCGGGTCACGCGCACCGCCCCGTCGAGCATGATGTCGAGCGGTCGCCGCCAGTCGGCGATCGGCGAA